>DASXXW010000030.1:0-2306 GCA_036502865.1 Rhizomicrobium sp. | reverse complement strand
GGTCCCCGGACCGGTTCCCGCTGCGCCGTCCAACAGGGACTATCAGGGGGGATTCGCCACCGGGCTTATGCTTAAGGACCTGAAGCTGGCGCAATCGGCTGCGCAATCAGCCGGCGCAACCACACCTTTGGGCGCCGAAGCCACTCAGCTTTACTCTTTGTTTAGCGCAAAAGGGCACGCGGGGCTCGATTTCTCGGGCATCATCCGCATGTTGCGCGGGGAACTCTGATTTACCCGCCCTTAACGGTCCAAGGGTAATGTCAGCCAAACAACTCCGGGTGGTGTTTGGGGACGATATGACGGCATTAGCAAAGCCGCAGCTTCAGGCCGTAGAGACGGATCGTGAGCAACAGCTGCGCAAAAGATATCTGGAAGTGCTTGGGCTCATTGAGCGCCTGCACCGGCAACTTCTCGACGTGATCAAGGACGAGCTTGATCGGCGCGATGAGCGCGAGATCAACAGCGTCCAGGCTCTTCTCCTGTTCAACGTCGGTGACCAGGAACTGAGCGCCGGCGAATTACGGACGCGCGGTCATTATCTGGGATCGAATGTTTCTTACAATTTGAAGAAACTTGTCGAGCTGGGTTACGTTCATCATGAGCGTTCCGCCATAGATCGTCGCTCCGTTCTCGTTCGCCTCACGGCGAAGGGTGAAGCTGTCCGCGATATGCTGGCGGTTTTGTTCGAGCGTCATCTGGGGTCGCTCGAGGCCGTGGGCAATGTCGGAATGAGCGAACTCGAGACCATCAGCGCAAGTCTCAGGCGGCTTGAGCGGTTCTGGATCGATCAGGTCCGCTTCCAGCTCTGACCGGTTAACGACGCAGCATCTCGCCCGCGCGCAATTTTCGCATGGAGCGGCGCGCGGGGTAGGGCTATTCTCCCAAGTGGGGAATGGGCCGCCCCGCTAGGCCCGCGAGGTGCGATTGACCTATCCATACAAGGCGAGATTTCGCGAAACACTGGCCGGTCTCCGGCGCGAAAACCGCTATCGAGTTTTTGCCGATATATTGCGCCGCAGCGGAGCCTATCCGAAGGCGGATCTCTACGACGGCAGGGAACCGCGCCCGATTACCGTCTGGTGCAGTAACGACTATCTGGGGATGAGCCAGCACCCCAAGGTCGTCGCCGCGCTGAGGGACGCGGCGGAGCAAACCGGTGCCGGCTCGGGCGGTACCCGCAATATTTCCGGCACGACGCATTATCACGTGGAACTCGAGCGCGAGCTTGCGGATCTTCACGGCAAGGAAGGCGCTCTGCTCTTTACGTCCGGATTTATTTCGAACGATGCCACGCTATCGACGCTGGCAAAGATACTGCCGGGGCTGGTGATATTTTCGGATGCCCTCAATCACGCGTCGATGATCGAGGGAATCCGGCGTGGCGGCTGCGAGAAACGCGTATTCCGCCATAATGATCTCGGTGATCTCGAAACGCTGTTGGCGGCTGCCGATCCCGACAGGCCCAAACTCATCGCTTTTGAATCCGTCTATTCAATGGATGGCGATTTCGGCGATATTGCGGGCATTTGTGACCTCGCGGAGCGCTATGGAGCGCTAACCTATCTGGATGAGGTTCATGGCGTTGGCCTCTACGGCCCGCGCGGAGCTGGTGTCGCTGCGCGCGACGGCGCGATGGATCGCATAGACATTATCGAAGGGACGCTCGCCAAAGCCTATGGAGTGATGGGTGGGTACATTGCCGGTGACGCCGAGATCATGGACTGCATCCGATCGTGCGCGGCCGGTTTCATCTTTACGACGTCACTTCCACCCGCGATCGCAGCTGCAGTTCTGGCAAGCGTGCGCCATCTGAAAGAAAGCAATGAAGAGCGGAATGCGCTGCACGAAAAGGCAGGGCGGCTGAAACGGCTTCTTGCGCAGGCAGGCCTGCCGGTGATGCCGTCGCCCAGTCATATCGTGCCGGTTATTGTTGGCGATGCCGCCCTTTGCAAATCCGTTTCCGACGCATTGCTGCGCGACCACGCCATCTTCGTGCAGCCCATCAATTATCCGACCGTGCCACGCGGGGCTGAACGATTGCGCTTCACGCCGTCTCCAAACCACAATGATGCGATGATGGACGCGCTCGTCCGTGCTCTCGACGAGGTCTGGACAAGACTACAACTGGATCGGGCGGCCTGAGCCAGCCCATCGCGGCATCCCTGGGATATCTAATTCGTCAGCTGCGACGGCGGCTTTTTGTGGCCGGGGCGCTTCGTCCCAAGCCGATCTTTTTGGCGAATTCCGAGCGTTGCGCCGCATAATTGGGAGCGACCATCGGATAATCGGCCGGCGAACCCCATTTC
>DASXXW010000029.1:0-3443 GCA_036502865.1 Rhizomicrobium sp. | reverse complement strand
TCGTCTGGGAACGCCGGGCGGCGTTCCCGACAGCAAAGGCTTCATCGGCGAGATCAATTATTTGCCATCCGGCGATGCGCATTCGCCGCTCAACTGGTTTCACGCGCGCCTGTCGCTGCAATTCATCGCTTATTCCGAATTCGATGGCTCGAGCTTCAATGCATCCCGGAACAATACGGTGCTGCTGCATCTGACTCTGGGAGCGGATGACGACAATTAGTGCCGCTACCCTGATAACGGCTAATTAGCAGGATCGCCGGAAGACGCGAAGCGCACGGCTTCGTCGGCGGCGCTGAATAGGGCTTTCGCCTTGTTGACCGTTTCCTGGAATTCCGCTTCGGGCACACTGTCGGCCACGACGCCGCCGCCGGCCTGCACATACATCATGCCGTCTTTCACCAAAGCCGTGCGCAGCACGATGCAGGTATCCATCGTTCCGTTCGCGGCGAAATATCCGACCGCGCCCGCATAGGCCGCGCCGCGTTTTTCCCTCTCGAATTCGTCGATGATTTCCATCGCCCTGATTTTGGGGGCGCCGGTGAGCGTGCCTGCCGGAAGACCGGCCGCAAGTACATCGATCGCGTCGAGCCCGTCTCGAATATGCCCTTCGACATTCGAAACCAGATGCATGACGTGCGAATAGCGTTCGATGAAGAAACTGTCGGTCACGCGTACCGTGCCGCGCTCCGAAACCCGGCCTACATCGTTGCGGCCAAGATCCAGCAACATCAGATGTTCCGCATGTTCCTTCGGGTCGTCCGCGAGTTCACGTGCAAGCCGCGCATCGTCGTCCGAAGTCGCGCCTCTGGGGCGCGTGCCCGCGATCGGACGGATGGTGACGACGCCATCCCGCAAACGGACCAGAATCTCCGGGCTCGAGCCGACAATGGCAAAGCCAGGCAAAGTGAGGTGATAGAGAAAGGGTGAGGGATTGAGACGCCGCAACGCGCGATAGAGCGAGAAGGACGGCAGCGCGAAGGGCCTGCGGAAGCGTTGGCTTGGCACGACCTGGAAGATATCCCCGGCCAGAATATATGCCTTCGCCTTCTCGATCAGCGCGAGATACTCCTCGCGGGCGAAGTTGGATTCGATCTGCACCGGTGCGGTTCCGATTTGGAGCGGCGCGGCTGCGGGAACAGATGCATCGAGCCGGTCGATCGCTTTCGACAGGCGCTTCGATGCATTTGCATACGCCGTTTGTGCGTCCACGCCGTCACGCGGCCAGACCGGCGTGACGATAATAATTTCATCGCGAATGTTATCGAAGATCGCGACGATGGTTGGCCGCAGCAACGTCGCGTCCGGAAGATCGAGTGGATCCGGCGGAGCAGGGCCAAGCCGCTCCACGAAACGCACCATGTCATAGCCGAGATACCCGAAGAGGCCGACCGACATGGGCGGCAGCGTTTCCGAGAGGTCCATCCGGATGGCATCGACCTGACGGCGTAACGATTCGAGCGGATGCTCCGCTGTTTGGTCGACTGCGAATTCCAGCGAACCACCACGCGCAATCTCTGCGCGCCCGGCACGGCAGCGCCAGATCAGGTCCGGCTCGACACCGATGATGGAATAGCGGCCCCGCGCTTCTCCGCCTTGCACGCTCTCAAACAGGAATGCGTTCTCGCCATCGCCCGCGAGTTTCAGATAAACGGAAACCGGCGTTTCGAGATCGGCAACGCGCCGCGTAAACAAGGCCTGCCCGCGGCCCGCGCCATAGGTTTCGGCGAATGCCGCGAAATCCGGTTCCATCCGCACGGCGCGGCTGTTATCCGCCGGTTATCCGGTCGACCTGCTGCTGATTGATGGTAACACCGATCCTGTCCCGCGCCGCCTGGGCGAAGGTGTTGTCGATGTCGTCGGCAGCTTCGTTGCTGATGCTATTGGCGAACTGGAAGAACAACGGATTCTGCGACGGGTCCGGTGGTTGTGCCACGCCCGTCACCTGGGCAATGACCAGGGCGCCATTTGCATCCTGCGCCGACAGAAGTTTGCCCGGCGGAGAATCAAACAGATTTCTGACGAGTTCCTCGGGCAGTCCCGGAGCCTTGGCGTTTCGCGTGAGCGCGCCCGTGGACTGCACAATGCCATGCACTTTGGCGGCAATGCCCGCCAGGCCCTGGCCGTTTGTTGCTTCCGCGATGAAGGACTGCGCCATTTTTGAGAGCTGCTTGCGCTCCCAATCGGCCGTCCAGCCCGCCACGGCCTGCTGACGAACGCTGGCCAGCGGTTTCAGCTTCGGCGGCGTGACGCCATTGACCTTGATGACGTACACATTTCCGTCGGTGGAGGGGAACGGATCGCCTTCCTCGCCGACTTCCGATTTCTGCAATTGGGCAACGAAATCCGGAGATTTCGGCAGGTTCGCGCTCGTTCCGTCCGGTGCGAGACCATTTTTGTCGACGGCTGCAAGGTGAATCACACGCATGCCCGCTTTCTTCGCGGCCTCGGCCAGCGTTCCACCGCCGGCGCTTGCATCGTCGAACGCATTTGTCACGTCGGTGAGTTTGGCGCCCGCAAGTTGGTTCATCACATCCTTGCGCAGCTGGTCTTTCACATCCGCAAAAGATTTGTTTGTTCCCGGCGTGATCTTCGTGACGTGCAACAACACCCAGCCGAATGTGGATTTGATCGGCTGCGTTACGCCATTGACCGCCAGGGCAAATGTCGGCGGTCCGCGATCCTTCCCGAGGTCGGCGGATACGACGGTGCCGAGTGACGTGTCAGTGTTCTTGAGGCCGCGCTGGAACGCGATCTGATCGAAGCCGCCGCCGGCATCGATCTTTGCCTTCGCGGCTTTGGCGCTCGCCTCGTCGGGAAACACGATCTGCTCGACATCGCGCTTTTCCGGGATCTGGTACTGATCCTTGCGCAACTCATATTGCTGCTGAAGTTCCTGCTCGGTGACATGAACCTTGTTCATCACGTCCTGCGGCGTCGCCACCGCATAGGTGATGTCGCGATATTCGGCAGAGCTGAATTCACCGGGATTGGAGCGGATATACGCATCCAGCTCGGCATCGGTAGGCGTGGGCGGCGTTCCCGCAGCTTGCCGGGGAACAACGACGAAGCTCGCGGCGCGCTGCTGCTGGACGTAGTCGAACAGAAGAGCCGAATAGCCCGGCGGCAGGGCAAACCCATCATGCACGCCGACCATGAGCTGGTTGCGGGCGAGATCGTGACGCTCGACATCGACGAACGAATCCTCAGTGAAGCCGGAATTCTGGATGCGATAAAGAAACTGGTCGTGGTCGAACGATCCCAGCGGCCCGCGAAATGCCGAAATGGCGCGGATAGCGCTTGAGACCTGCGCATCGGTTGCCCGCAACCCATATTGCGCGACGACCTGATCGACGGCCGTCCGGCTCACCACGGTGTCGAGTGCCTGCTTGTCGAGGCCCTTGGCATGGGCTTCTTCGGAAGTGACTTCGTGCCCAAGCTGACCG
>DASXXW010000028.1:0-2408 GCA_036502865.1 Rhizomicrobium sp. | reverse complement strand
GCTCTTGCAGATCAACTTATCGAAACGGCCCGGATGCTACATCCATATGAGATTCCATGTTTCCTGATCTTGTCGGTGGACCGCGGCAATTCCGCATTTCTCGACTGGATACGGACGCAAACAACGGCTGATGGGCCAGCTTGAAAATACCCTAGAATCACATTTGTGCACTCGCACCTCCCCAATGCGTCACAACTTCGCGAAGATCGGCACTGCGTACTGCAGGACATCCATGCGGGCCTTACGTTGAAGCAAAACTTTACGAAATTTCGGACGATGGCCTAGGTCGAATCGTGAAAAGCGACGAACTCACATAGGAAAATGATCGTTCCTGCGGCCGGACTTATAGCATTGGCCCTCATCGCTATTTGCAGATGCTTGCAAGTATTCGATCCGGGCGGCGAATTACGTTTCGATTGATGTCGGCGACCGTGTTCTTCTTGACCTTAGGCGTCGGTACCGTTTGGTTTGTCTGGCAAGATTGGCATGACCCAAGAATGTGGGACGCAGGGTCAAACCATCTTTGCCGCACCTATGGCTGCTGATTTTCGATCTCGCCCGCTATCAGTGCGAGCCCCCGGCTTGAAGCGGTGGGCCCTCGGGCCTACTGTGTGACCTTAACATTTGCTGGTCGCGAGGAATGGGTCATGAGCCTCACACGCAAGCTCGTCGCGGAATTTCTGGGAACTGGTTGGCTCGTCTTGGGCGGTTGCGGAAGTGCCGTATTGGCCGCGGGCGTACCCAATGTCGGCATCGGCTATGCGGGCGTGGCACTCTCCTTCGGCCTGACCGTGCTGACCGGCGCCTATGCTTTCGGACACATCTCCGGCGCGCATTTCAATCCGGCCGTGACCCTTGGCCTCTGCGCAGCCCGCAGATTGCCGGCGCGGGATGTGGTTCCGTACTGGATCGCCCAGGTGGCCGGCGGTCTGGCAGCCGCCGCAATCCTGTATGTCATCGCCAGCGGCGTCGCCGGATTCGATGCGTCGAATGGCTTTGCCAGCAATGGATATGGCGAACACTCGCCGCAAGACTATTCGCTCGTCGCCTGCCTCGTCTGCGAGGTGGTTATGACATTCATGTTCCTGATGGTCATCCTCGGCTCGACCTCCCCCAATGCGCCGCTCGGATTTGCGCCGCTGGCGATCGGATTCGCGCTGACACTGATTCACCTCATTTCGATTCCGGTCACCAACACATCGGTGAACCCGGCGCGATCCACGGCCGTCGCCATTTTCCAGGGTGGCTGGGCCATCGGCCAGTTATGGGCATTCTGGCTTGCACCTTTTGTTGGAGCGTTGTTGGCGGGTTTCGTTCACCGCTGGCTGACGCCGAATGATCCACCGACGATCATCCCCGAAATGTAACCGGTTGCCTTCGCCTGCCATGCGCCGTCTTATTGCGTGAGTTTTCACGCAGGCACGGCGTTGAGTCAGCAGCGCACAGATCCTTTCGGCGGCGAAACGCTTCGGCACGAACTCGGGACGATCGCGCAAAATGATCGCAATACAGAGTCGTGCCGCCAGGCAGCGCTTCGTCATCTCAAACCGCATGTGCAGGATGCGCACGAACGAATAGCAGCTCGAAATGCCGATCGCATGGATTCAGGCATGCAGACCGCGCGAGCGCTCTGCAATCTGCATGATCGGCTGATCGAAATTCTCTACGGCTTTGTCAGCAGCCATCTGTGCAGGGTTCGCAATCCCACCGATTCGGAGCGCTTGGCGCTTATTGCAACCGGAGGCTATGGGCGCGGATTGCTCGCACCTTTTTCCGATCTCGACCTGCTGTTTCTTCGGCCCTTCAAGACGACGGCGTGGGGCGAAAGCGTCATCGAGCTCATCCTCCTCATGCTCTGGGATCTCGGTTTTCGGGTCGGTCACGCGACACGATCACTGAGCGAATGCCTGCGTCTGGCGCAGCGGGACATGGTTGTCCGGACCTCGTTGCTCGAAGCCCGCTACGTTTGTGGCGATAAAGCGCTTGCCGAGGAAATGCGCGCAGGCTTTCAAGCCGAAATCGCGAGCGGAGATGGTCAGGATTTCGTCGCAGCGAAGCTCGCCGAAAGAGACGCGCGACATTGCAGGCAGGGCGAAAGCCGCTACCTCGTCGAACCGAATGTCAAGGACGGCAAAGGCGGATTGCGCGACCTGCAGACGTTGTATTGGATCGGAAAATACCTTTACGGCGCCGGCAGTCCTTCCCAATTGGTAGAACAGGGTATCTTCACACACGAAGAAGGCGGCACATTCCAGGCGGCCGAAGAATTTCTTTGGGATGTGCGTTGCCGATTGCACTGGATTGCGGGACGCGCCGAGGAACGGCTCTCTTTCGACGTACAGCGGGAGATTGCAGAGCAATTCGGTTACCGGGATGTAACGCCGCGCCGTGCCGTTGAAAGGTTCATG
>DASXXW010000027.1:0-4407 GCA_036502865.1 Rhizomicrobium sp. | reverse complement strand
TCCCTGATTCCTGTTCAATGGCCTCCGCGAGGTCGGACGAGATCAGCACAGCGGAAATGGGCAGATAAGCCGATGAGAGCGCCTTGGCGAGCGTCATGCTGGCGGGCTCGAAGCCGTAAGTCCCGCAGCCGAACCAGTTGCCAGTGCGGCCAAAGCCGGTAATTACTTCATCGTCGATCAGCGGAATGCCGTGATGATCGAGCACTTCGGTAATGGCGTCGAAATAGCCGTCCGGCGGCAGGATCACGCCGCCCGCGCCCTGGATGGGCTCTATGATCATTGCCGCGATCGTGTCGGCGCCTTCCCTTTCGATCAGTATTTCGAGGTCGTGCGCCAGCCGCTGCGAGAATTCGCGTTCGCTCTCGCCCGGCTCCCCGCCATGGTAGTAATTCGGCGCGGCGGCGAAGCGCACGAAATCGAGCGGCAGGTCGAAACTCTTGTGATTGGCGGGCAGGCTGGTCAGGCTCGCCGCAGCAATGGTCACGCCGTGATAGGCCTTCATCCGGCTGATAATTTTTTTTCGCGCCGGTTTGCCGCGCGCATTGTTCGCATACCAGAACAGTTTGATCTGGGTGTCATTGGCCTCGGAGCCGGAATTGGCGAAGAAGACCTTCCCGGCGGGGAAGGGTGACAGCTCTTTCAACTTTTCCGCGAGAGCGATGGCCGGCTCATGGCTCTTGCCGGCGAAGAGGTGACTGAAGGCGAGCTTGCGCATCTGCTCGGCTGCTGCTTCGACAAGGGCCTCCTCGCCCCAGCCAAGCGCGGTGCACCACAGCCCGGACAGCGCCTCGATGTAGTCCTTGCCGCGGTCGTCATAGACGCGCACGCCTTTGCCGCGCTCGATCACGAGCGGGCCCGTTTCGCGCAGCTTCATCAGATTGGTGTAGGGATGAAGCACGGCTTCGACGTCGCGCGTCTGGGCGTTGCTGAGAGGCATGCGGCAGAGCTCCATTATTGCAGCCGTGATTAACGCGCCTGCACCGGCACCCGTCAACGCGCCCGCGTTGCCCGGTAGGGCCATCATTCCTATGATGCGCCGGACTCGGAGGGCGCTTCACGATGATGGGTCTGATGCAGGACTGGCCGCTGCTGGTCCACAAGGTCATCGATCATGCGGCGCTTTATCACGGCGACCGCGAGGTGGTGACACGCAGCGTCGAAGGGCCGATCCATCGCACCAATTATCGCGAAATCCGCCGCCGGTCGCGTCGCGCGGCAAGCGCGCTCGAGAGGCTCGGACTTCAATCCGGCGAGCGCATCGCCACGCTCGGCACCAACACCTGGCGGCATCTCGAATCGTGGTACGGCATCGCTGGCATGGGCGGCATCTATCACACGCTCAATCCGCGGCTGTTCCCCGACCAGCTCGTTTACATAGCCAATCACGCCGAAGACCGCGTGCTGTTTTTCGACATCTGTTTCGCGCCGCTGGTTGCCGCCATCGCGCCGCGGCTCGAAACGGTTCGTCATTACATCGCGCTTTCCGACCAGGTGCCCGGTGGATTGCCGGCGTCCGTTCTTGCTTATGAGGATTTCATCGTCGGCGGCGATGAGGGCTACGAGTGGAAATCTCTTGACGAGAACGCCGCCTGCGGCCTTTGTTACACATCCGGGACCACGGGCGAACCGAAGGGCGTTCTCTACAGCCATCGCTCGAATGTTCTTCACAGTTTCATCACCTGCCAGGCCGATTGTTTCGGTCCGCGAAGCAAGGACACAATCCTTCCGATCGTGCCGATGTTTCATGCCAATTCCTGGGGCATCGCGTTCTCCGCGCCGATGGTGGGCGCGAAACTGGTATTGCCCGGCGCAAAACTCGATGGCGTGTCCCTGTGCGAGTTGTTCGATACAGAGAAGGTGACAGCAACCGCCGCGGTGCCGACGGTATGGCTCGCCATGCTTGCGCATCTGGAACAGACCGGAAAGGATCTGCCATGGCTCGAGCGCGTGGTGATCGGCGGCGCAGCCTGTCCGCGCCGGGTCATTGAAACTTTCGAGAACAAATATGGTGTCGAGACCAGCCATTCCTGGGGAATGACGGAAATGAGCCCCGTCGGCACGATCGGCTCGCTCACGGCAGAAGTGGATGCGCTCACCGACGAAGAGAAAATGCGCTACAAGCTCAAACAGGGGCGACCGATGTTCGGCGTCGAAATGAAGATTGTCGACGACGCGGACAACGAATTGCCCCATGACGGCGAGGCATTCGGGCGCTTGAAAGTACGCGGCCCCGCAGTGGCAAAGGGCTATTTCCGCAGCGAAGGCAACGCGGCATTCGATACGGAAGGCTGGTTCGATACGGGGGATATCGCCACGCTCGATGCGGCCGGTTACATGGCGATCACAGACCGCGCCAAGGACGTCATCAAATCAGGCGGCGAATGGATTTCCTCCATTGCAATCGAAAACATCGCCATCTGCCATCCGGCGCTCGCGGAAACTGCAGTCATCGGCATTGTCCATGACAAATGGGGCGAGCGGCCATTGTTGATAGCGGTGCTCAAACAGGGGCATTCGGCGACGCGCGAGGAAATACTCGCTTATCTCGAAGGCAGAATCGCCAGATGGTGGATGCCTGACGACGTGATTTTCGTTGATGAGATCCCGCATACCGCCACTGGCAAGATACAAAAAACTACGTTGCGCGAGCGCTATGGCCGTCATCACACCGACAGCGCTTGACACCCTAACGAAGAGCGGCGGGGGCAGGCGATGAAAATTCTCAATGCTATGGCACGGCTATCCATTGTAGCCCTGTTAATATCCATTGCGATCATGCTTGTCGCTGGCTTCGGCACGCGCTTCGGGTTTTGGAATTACGACGCGGGCCTGTTTGGTGTCTTTCCGTTCGCCATCTATGCAGGGCTCGCGGCTTTTGGATTCGGGTTGTTGTGGATGGTCTCCGCGCTATTCGGCGGGGCAGGCGCGGGTGCGGTCCAGGCGTTGACCGGATTTGTCGGCGCGATCCTTGTTCTCTGGGTGCCGCTGCACGATCTCTATCGCGAGAAGATCGAACAGACGCTTCCGCCCATTCACGATATTTCGACGGACACGGAGCATGCGCCAACCTTCATAGCTGCTCCGGGCGCGGATCAACCAATCCCGCCAATTTATAACGGGCTGACGCGCGTGCATTACGCCGGCGAGACCAACGCGATGGAAACATTGCAGAAGCTGGCCTATGGCGAGATCAAACCATTTTCGCTGCTGCAAACAACGCCGGACAAACTCTTCAAGCGCGCGCTAACAGCCGCGCAAAAAATGGGCTGGACCATCATAGCCGTAGCGCCGGATGCCCATGGCGGCGTCATCCAGGCGACAGACACTACGCTGCTGTTTGGGTTGAAGGATGATATCGTCCTGCGGATACGGCCGGCAGGTATCGGCGCGCGCCTCGATGCACGATCCAGAAGCCGCGCCGGTGAATCCGATTATGGCCGCAACGCCGCGCGTATTCGCGCTTATTTGAAGACGCTTGCGTCGACGTAAACGCCGGGTGTGTATCGCCCACATCTGATTTTTGGTATCGGCACCAAAGTCGCCGAACAGAATGGATTGCGGGAGGCGCTTCCGCTGTTACTTATCGTGCAAGACGATAAGTCGCCAAAGGACCCGGCGTGGGATCGGCGATGACGCGGCCCTGTTGAACCAATTGGATCAGATGCGCGAGGACGGACATGCCGGCGGCAGGGTGCAAGCGTTTGTCCACATCGGTATAGAGCCTCGCGACAATGTCGGGAATTGCAGATATGCCGTCCTGCAGGCAGGCCAGAATCTGCGTCTCGCGTTCGGCGCGATGATCGAGATAGGCCTGCAGGAACGGTTTGGGATCGCGGATCGGTCCGCCATGTGTAGGCCATAGGATGCGATCGTCGCGGGCCAGTAATTTGGCAACGCTTGCGCGATAGGCCGCCATGTCGCCGTCCGGCGGCGCCACGACAGTCGTCGACCATCCCATCACATGATCCCCGGTGAACAGCGCCTGTTCCTCGTCGAGCGCGTAACACATATGATTGGACATATGTCCGGGCGTGAACACGCAAGTGATGGTGAAACCATCGCCGCGGATCTTATCTCCATCCTTCACGCGGATATCGGGTACAAATCCCGTATCTCCGCCTTCTTCCGTCTTTATGCCGTGGTCCGCATTGGCAATCGGATGCGGCCCGAAGGCGTAAGTCTTTGCGCCGGCCCATTCTTTCAAAGGTGCGGCTGCAGGCGAATGATCATTATGCGTGTGAGTCAGCAGGATGTGCGTGACCTGTTTGTTCTTCAATGCTGCTTTAAGCGCGTCGAGATGTGCAGGGATGTTCGGGCCGGGATCGATCACCGCAACATTCTTTGTTCCGATGATGTAGACACCCGTTCCCCGGAAAGTGAACGGCCCGGGATTGGGCGCCAGCACGC
>DASXXW010000026.1:0-8851 GCA_036502865.1 Rhizomicrobium sp. | reverse complement strand
CCGGTGGCGATGATCAGCGTCTGGGTGCGATACTGGGTGCCCCCATCTCCCACCAGAGTGAACGGCCTTTGCGAGAGATCGACGCTCGCGATCATGTCCTGAAGAATGCGGGTTCCGACATGTGCCGCCTGGGCCTGCATCTGATCCATGAGCCAAGGCCCCTGAATCGCATCCGCAAACCCGGGATAATTCTCGACTTCGGTTGTAATGGTGAGTTGGCCGCCCGGCTGCAGCCCGGCAATCATCACCGGCTGGAGCATCGCGCGCGCCGCGTAGATGGCCGCCGTCGCCCCCGCCGGGCCGCTGCCCAGAATCACAACCTTCTCCACCGCGTCCGCCATAATATCCCCGAAACATGCCGTCTTTGATGGTGAATGCACCGCGGCGCAGACGCCTCTCAGCCCTGCCCGATATCGGGACAGCGCGGTCAAAGGTCAAGCTAGCTGTACGCCGCCCGAACTCGACATGAATCTTTCGCCATGAAGCGCGCGAATTCGTCGGGCCGAACTACGAAACGGGTATGGATTTACCGCACACAGAAATTTTATTGCGCGAGCCCTCATACGGCGCTAAATGGCCGTCCGCAATTTCGCCCGGGAGCCTTTCATGGAGCGTCACAAGCTCGACTCCATCGACCTCCGCATTCTGACCGAGCTTCAGAGCCACGGCCGAATCACCAATGTCGAACTGTCACGCCGGGCGAAAATAACTGCGCCTCCCTGTCTCCGGCGCATGCGGGCTTTGGAAAAGGCCGGTTACATCAAGGGCTATCATGCCGAACTGGACGGCAAGGCGCTGGGCTATGAGGTCACGGGCTTTGCGTTTGTGGGGCTTTCCAGCCAGGCCGAAGCGGACCTGAAAAAATTCGAAGAACAGGTCCGGAATTGGCCGGTAGTGCGCGAGTGCCACATGCTCTCGGGCGAAGTCGATTTCCTTCTGAAATGCGTGGCGAAGGATCTCTCTTCGTTTCAGTCTTTCATCACCGAGACGCTCACTGCGGCAAAGAATGTGGCGAGCGTGAAGACGGCGTTGGTTATCCGGGCAAGCAAGTCCGAACCCGGTGTTCCGCTGGAGGTCAAATAACGTCGAATTTACTCCGCGATCTCGCGCCCGTTTGTTTCGGGAAGGAACAGCAGCGCGACGACGAATCCGACGGCGGCGACGATCGTGGGATACCATAATCCGGCATAGATATTTCCCGTTGCCACGACGATCGCGTAGGCCGTGACGGGCAGAAAGCCGCCGAACCAGCCGACGCCGACATGATACGGAAATGACAAAGCCGAATAGCGGATTCGTGTTGGAAACAATTCGACCAGCGCGGCTGCCTGCGGTCCGTAGAGCGCCGCCGCAGCAACGATAAAAATCAGCAAAATCGCAAGCGTGTGCGCAATGTTTAATTGTGCGCTATCGGCCTTTGCCGGGTAGCCGGCCTGTGTCACAGCGGCCTTCAAACTGGCGCCAAATTTTGTCTTCATCGCAGCGAGTGCGGCTGCATCGAGATTTCGTCCGTCCGGACTGGCAAGAATGATATCTCCAATCCGTACATGCGTGCCCGCGCCCTCCGCTGCGACGACGTTACTGTAGGGAACGCCCGCGCCGGCCAGTGCACTCTTAGCGATGTCGCAGGAACTCGAAAACTTGCTCTTGCCGATCACGTCGAATTGCACCGAACAATCGGCCGGTGCGGCAATCACTGATACGGGTGCGCGGGCAGCGGCCGCAACCAATCCCGGATTGGCGCTCTCCGCCAGCCATTGGAATCCCGGCAGGAAACTGATGACGGCGAGCGCAAGACCGAACAGCATGATCGGTTTGCGCCCGATGCGATCCGACAACCATGCGAAAAACATATGCAGGACCGCGCTCACTACCGTTGCCGCCATGACCAGTGCGTTGACGAGCGCCGGCGCGACCTTGAGCACGCCTTCCAGAAAGAACTGCGTGTAGAACTGCGCCGTGTACCACACCACGCCCTGACTCATCAGAAGTCCAAACAACACGATCAGCACGATTTTCAGATTGGGCCAGTGCAAAAACGACTCCGCGAGCGGTGCGCGGGACGCGGTGCCGTCTTCCTGAAGACGGCGAAACAACGGCGACTCTTCAAGCCGCAATCTTATCCAGAGCGAAATCGCGAGCAGCCCGGCAGAGGCCAGGAAAGGAATGCGCCAGGCCCAGGCATGGAAGGCCTCTTCTCCGAAGACCGTGCGGCAAATCAGGATCACGGCGAGAGCAAGTAACAAACCGAGCGTGGCGGCCGTTTGAATCCAGCCCGTCGCGGCACCACGCCGGTGGCGGTCGGCGTGCTCGGCGACATAGACAGCCGCACCGCCATATTCGCCGCCGATCGCAAAGCCCTGGACGACGCGCATCGTTACCAGCGCATAAGGCGCTGCGATTCCGATCGCGGCATAATCCGGCAGCAGACCCACGCTCACGGTCGCAAGACCCATCAGCGTAATGGTCACGAGGAATGCGCGTTTTCGCCCCTGGCGGTCGCCGAAGCGCCCGAACACCAGCGCCCCCAGCGGACGGACGGCGAACCCGGCGGCGAACGTCAGCAAAGCGAGGACATAGCCCTGCGATGGTCCGGCTGCACTGTAGAAATGCGCGGCCATGATCGCTGCGAGCGAGCCGAAAATGAAGAAATCGTACCACTCGAAAATCGTGCCGGCGCAGGAGGCCGCGATAACAAGCGTGATTTTCTGCCCCGAAGCCGCCGGAGCCCCGTCAATGCCGACGCTTGCCATCCCCTTGCCCTTCAACGCCCCGTAAATTGCTAGCGGAGGCCCCAAAATCCGCAAGGGCGCTGTACTCGCCCGACAGCCTTAAACTCGTGTGGGTGGGTCGCCGGGCGCCAAGGGGAAAGTAACCAATTTCCCCTCGTTTTTGCGACATGGTCGCAAATTCCTCGCTCGGCCCATTAACCGCGCTAGTGCTGAACTGTGGCAGCGCCTGCGCGGGCTCCGTCAACGAGCGTCCACTCCCGGACGCGGGCTGACACGCCGGCGCAACATGGGCCGATGCGGATCAGTTATGCGCTGACATTCTCCGCAAGCTGGCTCCCGAAAGACTGGCTGCGCCTGACCGGTGAAGTGCTCTATATCGACAGTAAGCGCAATGAACGCGAAATCGAAGGACTGGCACCGGACCAGTGCGATGCACAGGCCCAGTTGTCGCTAAGACTTTATTTGTAGTTCGGACGTATTCCGTTCCTCCAACCCTGCTTGCACGAAGCCGGGAATTCGGGCCAGCTCGGGCAGTCGAAGCGTTGCTGGAGTGTTGTCATGTCCTATCGAAATCTAGAAATATCATTTGTTGCGGCGTTGTGTCTTTCGGCCGGAGCTGCACAGGCGGCTACCTTCTCCGACGCACAAATCAGCGAACTGCTTGCCGCACATAACAAATATCGTTCTGCCGTGAGCGATTCACCACTCGTTTGGTCGAGCAGTCTTGCCGCGGACTCACAGATCTGGGCCCAGCATCTGGCGAATGAGGTGCATTCGCTTCAGCATAGCGGCCTGCCGGGCGTGGGGGAAAATCTGGCCATGTGGTCGAAAGGGCGCTCCTCGCTCACCCAACTCGTCGATATGTGGGGCGCGGAAAAGCAATATTTTATCGAGTCCTCCTTCCCCTCCGTGTCGACGACCGGGGACTGGAAAACGGTGGCGCATTACACGCAGATGATCTGGCGGAAAACGACGGATGTAGGCTGCGGACTTGCTACGGGCGGCGGATATGACTTCCTCGTTTGCCGCTACAGCCCACAGGGAAATTTCATGGGCGAAAAAGTTTTCTGACCATCGTTCTAGCCGTTCTCTGCGAGGACGCGTCCGGCCAGATGAAGCGACCCGCAAATCAATATGCGCGGCGGCCCCTCGATGGACCGCGC
Source organism: Rhizomicrobium sp. (assembly GCA_036502865.1). Lineage (GTDB taxonomy): Bacteria > Pseudomonadota > Alphaproteobacteria > Micropepsales > Micropepsaceae > Rhizomicrobium. The sequence continues at coordinate 4,956 of DASXXW010000026.1, read as the reverse complement.
GCGCGACCAGGCGGAAATCTGCATCATCGCGTCTTCCAGATTGTCGGCTGGGTTCGCATCCAGTCCGCCTGCGCGCGCGGCGTCGTATAGTTCGCCGGCACCGCGGCTCGCCTCTTCGCCTTCAATGGCGACCGTCACGACATGTCGCGCCAAACCCTGGAACGCCGAAAAGAAACCGACCGCGTCTTTCGTCTTCAGCATGCCGCAGATGAGATAAAGCGGCTTCGGCGTACGCTCCTCGAAATCGGCAATCGCACGCGCAATGACCGATGCTCCATGCGGATTGTGTCCGCCATCAAGCCACAGTTCTGCGTCGTCGGGCGCGAGTTGGACCAAAGGTCCGCGGGACAGCCGCTGCATACGTGCGGGCCATTCGACGGTTCGAAGGCCCTTCTCGAATGCGGACTCGTTGTTCCACCCCGCCTGCCGCAGCATGGCGATCGCAATCGCTGCATTCTCGAATTGATGACGGCCAACCAAACGCGGCGGCGGCAGATCGAGCAGCCCATGTTCGTCCTGATAGATCATGCGGCCATGCTCCTGATGGGAAAAAAAATCCTGCCCATAGGTACAGAGTGGCGCGCCCAACGCTTCCGCGCGGCGTGAGATCACATCGCGCGGAATGTCGTCCTGTGCGCCCATGATGACCGGCACGCCCGGCTTGATGATGCCGGCTTTTTCCGCGGCGATACCCGCCAGCGAATGTCCAAGAAATTCCTGGTGATCGAACCCTATCGGCGTGATGGCAGTGACGCGCGGTTTGCTGATTACGTTGGTCGCATCATAGGTGCCGCCGAGCCCCACTTCGAGTACAAGCGCATCGGCCGGGTGGCGCGAAAAGGCCAGAAACGCCGCCGCAGTGGTAATTTCGAAGAAGGTGATGGGTGCGCCGGCATTCACGCGCTCGCATTCGTCGAGCGTTGCCGCGAGTTCTTCTTCGCCGATGATTTTGCCTGCAATGCGAATGCGTTCGTGGAACCGCACCAAATGCGGCGAGCTATACACATGCACCGCGAGTCCCTGCGCTTCGAGCATTGCGCGTGCGAAGGCACAGACGGAACCTTTTCCGTTTGTGCCTGTCACATGCAGGACGGGCGGCAGATTGCGCTCCGGATGCCCAAGCGCTTCGAGCAGCCGCAAGATGCGGTCGAGCACAAGATCGATGCGCTTGGGGTGGAGGCCGAGAAGACGTTCGAGAATGTCTCCGCTCGAAGCGGCATAACTCATTTGCGGCTTGCGCCGGCCGCGGCCACGAGAGCCGGTTGCGAAGCAGGCGCTGCATTCGCCGGGGCGGGCTTCGGCTTGTTCATGAGCAGATGCACCAGACGCGACAGAGTGGAGCGGAGATCGCGGCGATGCACCACCATGTCCACCATACCATGTTCCAGCAAATATTCCGCGCGCTGAAACCCTTCCGGCAGCTTCTCGCGGATCGTTTGTTCGATCACGCGCTGTCCCGCAAAACCGATCAGCGCGCCCGGTTCCGCAATATGCACATCGCCGAGCATCGCGTAGGATGCGCTGACGCCCCCTGTCGTTGGATCCGTCAGCACGACGATATAGGGCAGCCCCGCCTCGCGCAGCATGTCGACGCCGATGGTGACGCGTGGCATCTGCATCAGTGACAAAATACCTTCCTGCATGCGCGCGCCGCCGGAAGCGACAAACAGGATGAAAGGCCGCCGCTCCTGCACTGCAGCCCGCATGGCGAGGACCAGTGCTTCGCCGACACCCATGCCGAGAGAACCGCCGAGAAAATCGAAAGCCTGCACGGCGATCAACACCGGAAGACCATCGAGCGTACCGCGGGCTGCTGTCAGTGCATCGGTACGGCCCGTTTTCGCGCGCGCATCTTTTAACCGGTCCGAATAGCGGCGCTCATCCCGGAAGCGCAGCGGATCGGCGACGACCGACGGCGCCGGCAACTCCTGGAATTTTCCGTCGTCGAATGTCATCGCAAAACGCAGCGCCGTGCCGATGCGCATGTGATGTCCGCAACGCGGGCAGACATGAAGCCCCGTCTCGAGGTCACGGTGAAAGATCATCTCGCCGCAACCCGGACATTTGGACCAGAGGTTTTCCGGCGTTGCGTTTCGACCCGCCATCCAGCTCTTGATCCGCGGCCTTACGTAATTTGTGATCCAATTCATCGATCTTGCCTGCTAACAAACGATGGCTTGCACAAACGCGTGGCGCCTTTCGGCAGACTTAGGGCGAGGAATCCCTTATTGGCGCGAATGTAAACGACGGTAAAAGTTCCCTGATGCCGAGCCGGTCGAGCCGCGCCCGATGCTACCCCGATTCCGTTACACCCTCTACCATCTTTCTTTACCGCGCCGTATCCACCGCTTCGGACAATTGGGCGCAGAAATCGATCACGTCCTTGATAAGCACGCGGCGGCGCTGGCGCTTTTCCAGAGCCGAGGCGATCCGCGAGACGATCGCCGAGCCCACCACCACGGCGTCGGCGAGCTTTGCGATCTCCGCCGCCCGCTCGGGCGTACGGATTCCGAACCCCACCGCACAGGGCAGATTCGTGTGCGCCTTGAGCTGTTCCACTGCACGGCGGACATCGTCGGTCGAAAAACTCTTGGTGCCGGTCACGCCCGCAATCGAGACGTAATACAGAAAGCCGCTGGCGCCGTTGAGGATCGTTGCAAGCCGATGCGCATCGGCGGTCGGCGTTGCGAGCCTGACAATATCGATCTTCTGCGCAGCGGCCGGTACGCGCAAAACCTCGTCCTGCTCCGGCGGCAGATCAACTGTAATGAGTCCGTCGACTCCGGCAAGGGCCGCTTCCTTCGCGAAGCGCGCCGTGCCGAATGCATGAATTGGGTTGTAATAACCCATCAGTACGAGCGGCGTCTTCTGATCGATCTGGCGAAAACGGCGGACCATCTCCAGCACTTTCACCAGCGTCATACCGTTCGCGATCGCGCGCCGGGATGAAGCCTGGATCGCCGGTCCGTCCGCCATGGGATCGGAGAAGGGCACGCCGAGTTCGATCAGATCTGCACCGGCCTCCGTCAGCTTCTCCAGAATCGAGAAACTGGTTTCGATGTCCGGGTCACCCGCAGTGATGAATGGAATAAAGGCCGCGCGCCCGGCGCGTCGCAGTTCCGCGAAACGCTGTGCAATCCGACTCACAATTGCTCCCCATGCGCCGAAGCAACCGTGAAAACATCCTTGTCGCCGCGGCCCGAAAGGGCCACGGCCACGATCTGGTCCTTCGACAAGCCTGGAGCGAGCCGCATCACATGCGCGATGGCATGCGAGGGTTCGAGCGCCGGAATAATTCCTTCGAGTTTCGACAATATACCGAAGGCGTCGAGGGCTTCCTTGTCCGTTGCCGAGAAGTACTTCACGCGACCCTGATCCTTGAGCCAGGAATGCTCGGGACCAACGCCCGGATAATCGAGCCCTGCGGAAATGGAATGGGCCTCCAGCACCTGCCCGTCGTGAGTCTGCAACAAATAACTTCGCGCGCCGTGCAAAACCCCGGGCTCACCCTTGCTGAGGGTCGCCGCATGATGCGCCGTCTCCGTACCGGATCCGGCCGCCTCGACGCCGTGAATCTCCACCGCGTCATCATCAAGGAACGGATGAAAGAATCCGATCGCATTCGACCCGCCGCCAACGCAGGCAACGATCAAATCGGGCAGACGCTGCTCGATTTCCAGCATCTGGGCGCGTGTTTCGTCGCCGATCACCGTCTGGAAATCGCGCACCATGGCGGGATAGGGATGCGGGCCGGCCGCAGAACCGATGATGTAGAACGTGTCCTCCACATTCGCCACCCAATCGCGCAAGGCTTCGTTCATCGCATCTTTCAGCGTCTTGGAGCCTGAAGTTACTTCACGCACTTCCGCTCCGAGCAGCCGCATGCGGAAGACATTCGGCTTCTGCCGTTCCATGTCCACCGCGCCCATATAAACAATGCACGGAAGGCCGAAACGCGCTGCCACCGTCGCCGTGGCGACGCCGTGCTGACCTGCGCCTGTCTCTGCAATGATGCGCGTCTTGCCCATGCGGCGCGCGAGCAGCACCTGACCGAGACAATTGTTGATCTTGTGCGCGCCGGTATGATTGAGGTCTTCACGCTTCAGATAGATTTTGGGTCCGCGCAGATGCCGGGTGAGCCGCTCTGCGAAATAGAGCGGGCTTGGACGCCCGACGTAATGATGCAGCAATCCGTCGAGTTCAGCACGGAATTGCGGATCGCGGCGCGCGGCTTCGTAGGCCTCTTCCAGCTTGAGCACGAGCGGCATCAAGGTTTCGGCGACGAACCGGCCGCCATAGGCGCCGAAATGGCCGCCGGCGTCCGGGCCGCTGCGCCAGGAATTGGCAAGAGTCACGCGCGTTCCTCCGTGGCGAAATGGGCCGCGCGGGCAGCAGCAACAAAACGACGGATCGCTTCCGCGTCCTTCACGCCCGGCGCACTCTCCACACCCGACGATACATCGACAGTTTCAGCGCCACTGCTGCGAATTGCGCGACCAACATTCTGCACATCGAGCCCGCCCGCAAGCAACCAGGGCTTCTTGATCGTCTGTCTACGGAGCAATTGCCAGTCGAAGGCGCGACCGCGGCCGCCCGGAATGCCACCCGGCGCAGCCTTGGCGTCGAACAACAACATGTCGGCCACCGCCTCGTAGCGAGGTAACGCCTCGAAATCCGTTTCGTCGGCAATGCCTAAAGCCTTGATCACGGGCCTTCCAGACTGCGCGCCGATCTGCGCAACACGCGCAGGGCTTTCCTTGCCGTGAAGCTGGATGAAATCCGGTTGCGCTATGGCGACGGCCTCTGCGAGCGCTGTATCGGTCGGGTCAACCAGCAATGCCACGATACGAACGCGGCCACGAAGGCGCTCGGCGATCGAGCGCGCCTGCTCCGCGCGCAGATTCCTGGGCGAGGCCGAATGAAACACGAGGCCTGCGTAATCCGCGCCTGCAGCAG
>DASXXW010000025.1:0-5471 GCA_036502865.1 Rhizomicrobium sp. | reverse complement strand
GATGCCGCCGGTGGTGAACACATAGGTATAGCGAGCGCGCAGGGCATTCAGCGCCGCCACGATCTCTTCCTCAAGGTCGCGCGCCACGCGGGCTTCGCAGACATCGACGCCATAGGCGGACAGAAATCTGGCGATGGTGGCGAGGTTGGTGTCCTGCGTCCGGCCCGACAGGATTTCGTCGCCGATCAGAAGCACCGCCGCGGTCGGCGAGATGGTTTCGTCGCTCATCAGATGTCGCTCACGCGCCGGTCATCCGCCGTCCGGCTTGGCTTGCGGTCAAAAATCCCTAGATTGGCTGCATGTCCAGTCCGCACGCAGAGATTCTTCGCCCCATCGAGAGTTCGAGGCCGCATGGCAGCACGATTCCGCTGTACGGGCCGGAAGGGTTTGCCGGCATGCGCCGCGCCGGCCGCCTGGCAGCGGAAGTGCTCGATCTGATGGTGCCCGAGGTGGCTCCCGGCGTGACCACGGCCAAGCTCGACGCGCTGGCCTATGAATATATTCTCGATCATCACGCGACGCCTGCCTGCCTTGGCTATCGCGGCTATCGCCACACGCTCTGCACCTCCATCAATCATGTCGTGTGTCACGGCATTCCCTGCGACAAGCCGCTGCGCGATGGCGACATCGTCAATATCGATGTCACGGTCATCGTCGATGGCTGGCACGGCGATACGAGCCGCATGTATCTCGTCGGCGATGTGAAGCGGAAGGCGCAGCGTCTCGTTGAAATTACTTACGAGTCGATGATGCTCGGCATCGCGGCGGTGAAGCCCGGCGCCACCACCGGCGATATCGGCCATGCCATCCAGTCTTTCGCCGAAGGCAAGGAACGTTGCGCCGTGGTGCGCGATTTCTGCGGCCATGGCGTCGGACAAATCTTTCATGCGATGCCGAATATCGTCCATTACGGAAAGCCGGGGCATGGCCTCGGCCTGAGGCCCGGCATGTTCTTCACCGTCGAACCGATGATCAATCTCGGCGGCTTCGGCGTGAAAGTCCTCAACGATGGCTGGACGGCGGTGACGCGCGACCGCTCGCTCTCCGCGCAATTCGAACACACGGTCGGCGTGACCGATACCGGCGTGGAAATCTTCACGCTGTCGCCCAAAGGCCTGCACAAACCGCCTTACGCGGCCTGATCGCGCGCGGCTTGTCGCGAAGCTGCAGGCTTGCCGGATATCACGACAGCTCGTTACCATTGGTTCTTTGCGGCCCCCGCTTTCTCATTTGAGAATGCGCCAAAGGGAATGTCATGCCGCGCGAGCTTTCCGATTGCGAAACCGAGCCGCATTATTACGGCCACCGCGACCGCCTGCGCGGGCGTTTGCTCACGCGCGGCGCGGAGTCGCTCGCCGATTACGAGCTGATGGAACTCGTTCTGTTTGCTGCCATTCCGCGGCGCGATGTGAAGCCGCTGGCGAAAGAGCTGATCGATAGATTCGGCAGTTTCGCGGACGCGGTTGCGGCCGCGCCCGAACGGCTCAAGGATATCAGATGGCTGAAAGAGAACGGCATCGCGCAGCTCAAGATCGTCGAGGCCGCGGCCGTGCGGCTCGCGAAGACGCGCATCACCGGAAAGCCCGCGCTCAGTTCGTGGAACGCGTTGCTCGATTATTGCACCATCACGATGGCGCGCGCGCCGGAAGAGGAATTCCGGGTTCTGTTTCTCGATCGAAAGAATGTTCTCATCAGCGATCGGGTGATGAATCGCGGCACCGTCGATCATGCGCCGGTCTATCCGCGCGAGATCATGAAGCTGGCGCTCGAATTATCGGCGTCCGCACTCATCCTTGTACATAATCATCCCAGCGGCGACCCGACGCCCAGCCGCGCCGATATCGAAATGACGCGAGAGATCGTCGAAGCGGCGCGCGCGCTGCGCATCGCCGTGCATGATCATCTCGTGATCGGCCGCAGCGGAACTGCAAGCTTCAAGTCGCTGGGGCTGTTGTAGCCTTCAACCTATATGTCATCCCCGCGAACGCGGGGAACCAGATCGTCGCTCTGCATGAAAGAGCTGGATACTAGGTTCCCGCTTGCGCGGGAATGACAATTATTTGTTTCACGCGCCGGAAAATTATCACCTCTACCACTTCGCCAGTTGGCTGATCTGAATGAGATTGCCGCAGGTGTCGTTCAGTTGCGCGATGGTCGCGCCCGTCACATCCTTGGGAGGCTGGGTGAATTCGCCGCCGCGCGATTTGATGCGCTCGTAATCGCCTTTCACATCGTCGGTGAAGAAATTGGCCGCGGTCTGGCCTTGCTCGAACATGGCCTGCTGATAGGTCCTGGCGGCGGGGTTGTCGTTGCGCGCCAGTTGCAATTCGGTTCCGTCCGGGTCGTCGGATGAAACAACGGTCAGCCAGCGATAGGGGCCATTGCTGAAATCGGATTTCTTGGCGAAGCCGAGCACGTCGGTATAAAAGCGCAGTGCCTTTTCCTGATCGTCCACATACACGCTTGTCAGTTTGATTTTCATAAGACCATCCTCCATTTGCTGCATTGATGATTTGCCGTCGTGCGCTCAGTCGGAACGCGCCAGTATCTGTTCCAGATTTGTGAGGAACCGCTGCCATCCCGCTCTCGCGCCGTGATAGGCCTGGTTCTGATCCGGCCTGAAGCCCGATTGCTCCATGCGCAGATGCGTTCCCGCGCCTTTGGGTGTCAGTGTCCAGGTGACCACACTCCCCACGCCATAGGCGCCCCATGAATAGGAGAGTGTTTTGTTTGGTTCGACTTCCATGACCTGGCAGTCGACCGATCCCCAATTGCCGCTGAATTGAAAGCGATGATCGGGCACCGGCTTGAAATCATTCTTCATCAGCCATTCCTCCAACAGATGCGGCTGGGTGAGCGCGCGCCAGATTTTTTCCGGCGGATAGGGAATCTCGCGCTCGACAATCACGGAGCGGATTTCGGCGGTCATTGGTCCATCCTTTTGAGGAGGTCTTCGAGGTCGTCGAACCGCCTCTGCCAGAAGCCCGTCATCTGGCTTGTCCAGTCGATCAGCGGCGCGAGTGCGCCGAGCTGTGCGGTGTAATGGGTCTGCCGGCCTTCGTGACGGTCACGCACCAGGCCGGCTTCTTTGAGAACCCCCAGATGTTTGGACACTGCCGGCTGCGACACCCCGGCCTGCGCCGTCAGCGCACCGACCGTCTGCTCGCCCTCGCGGCACAGCCGCTCGAAGATGGCGCGCCGCGTTGGGTCGGCAAGCGTCCTGAACAGGGCATCATGGGTGGCAGGCATCGAAATACATAACCCATTGGCTATACGTCAGATGTATAACCAGGTGGTTATGGGTGAGTCAAGCGCTGTCCTGCGCGCGAGGCGTTAACGAATGCTCTGCCGATAGCGGCGCTTTGCGCGAATTTCGGGTTTCCCCCGCCTAGTCGGGTGTGGCATGATGGCCGCCTCGCCGCTGTGCGGTGGCGCGTATGGGCGTCCCCGCGGTGCAGGGTTGAAGCGGGGTTGCCGCGTATGGGTATCAACGGGCTGGGGTCTTTCGGGTTGGCGGCGTTCGCGCTGGCGCTTTCGGCGTCGGCGGCTTTTGCCGGCGCACCCTCCCTTGTGGACCAGGCTGCGCATTCCCTGTTGTCGCGGGAAGAACCGGTGACGTGGATCGACGGTCACCGCACGGGATCGGCTTGGAAAAGCGTGATCCAGGCCCCGAATTATCAGACCGATCGCGATGTCGGCACAGCCAGCGTCGGCATGGGGCTGCTGTCCGCTTATGACGTGACGGGCAATGAAAGCTATCTGAAGGGCGCGGCGGCGGCCGGAGATTTCCTGCTCGCGGCGCAGGTTCCATCCGATAGCGGGCGCTGGCCCGATTATTACAATCCGTCCGGACCGGCGGATTACGGCTTCACCTCTTTCGATGATGGCGCGCCCGGCATCGCCGATTTCCTCTGGCGGCTTTATGAACGGTCGGGGAACGCGCATTTCGCCTCCACGGCGCTGACGGCCATGGATTGGGAAGCCTCAAAGGCCGAAGCGCCGAATGGTCAGTCCTGCCCGTCCGTGTGTTTCTGGCACTGGCAGGATCCGGCAACGGACAAGATCTATACGGGCATGGGCGAGGGCGTGGCCGGTATTGCCTGGGCCTTCAACGCTTTTGCCGTGCGCCGCGCCGCAATGGATCCGACTCGAAGCGAGCGTTACCAGAAATACGCCGAAGGTGCTGCCTCCTGGCTCGAGAGCCAGATGGTGCATGTCAAACTCGCGCATGGCGAAGAGGGCGCGAGCATACCCGAAACACCCGGTTCGCATGTCTATGACACCGGATATTTGTCGGGCTCCGCGGGCGATGCGTTTCTGTTTTATCAGCTTTATTTGACCACCGGCCGCAACCAGTACCGCCACGATGGCGATGTCCTTCTCAACTGGGTACGCGCGCAGGGCGTGAAGGACGGCACATGTCCGGGGCTGAAATGGCCGATCCAGACCACGGGCGATGGTCACAAAAGGTTTGCGACCGGCGTGGAAGAAGGCAATGCCGGCATCGGCTGGGTGGCATTGCAGGCTTACAAATTACTTATCGCGCGTTCGCCGGCACTTGCCATCAAGGATCTCGAACTGGCACGCGCAGCGGGCGACTGGCTGCTTTCGCCCTGCGCCGGTCATGGCAAGGATCAGAAGATCTACTGGCCCGAAGATGAAGGCCGTAATCTGGTTCATACCAGCCTCGACAATGGAGCGCCGGGAATCGCCATATTCCTCCACGATCTCTCTGAAGCCACGGGCGCGCCGTCCTATCAAGACGGAGCGATGGACGCGCAGCGCTGGATCCGTTCGGTAACGTTCGACGATCACGGAACGGCCTATTGGTGCGAGCATATCCAGAGTGGAAACTGGCGGCTCTGCCACGAACCGTCCTGGCACTGGGGCACGGCCGGCATCATCGACATGGCGGCGCATCTACAGGGCTGGGCGCTGGATATTCCGGGCGAGGAACCGGGCTTCATCCGCAAATATTAGGAACGCCCGCTTTGTTATTTGTATGATACACAGGTTGCACGGCATATCCGCACCTCATTCAGTGTCATTCCCGCGGAAGCGGGAACCCAGCAGCGCTACTTGTCCGGATGGGATGGCCAACTGGGTCCCCGCTTTTGCGGGGATGACAGCCAATAAACAGATCGAGATTTCCCCGACATGATTCCCCGCTATGCAAGGCCTGCGATGACGGCGCTGTGGTCGCCCGAAACGCGCTACCGCATCTGGTTCGAAATCGAGGCGCATGCCGCCGACGCCATGGCGGAGGCCGGCGAAATCCCCAGAGAGGCTGCGCGCATCATTCGCGAGCGGGGAACGGCCGCACAATTCGATACCGCGCGAATCGATGCGATCGAGCGCGAAGTCAAACATGATGTGATCGCGTTCCTGACCCATGTTTCGGAGATTGTCGGGCCGGAGGCGCGTTTCCTCCATCAGGGCATGACATCGTCCGACGTGCTCGATACCTGTCT
>DASXXW010000024.1:0-3654 GCA_036502865.1 Rhizomicrobium sp. | reverse complement strand
GCACAATTCGTTTTGAATGTTCCAGTAACTGAGTCGTTGAACAGAAGTCCAACATTTCCTCCTGTCAAGCCACCCCAGCCTGCTTGCTTTCCGATCTGAGTACGCTCATTTACAAGACGCAAGTTCTGAATAGAACCTGTGCTCGAAACATCATAAATCACGCCGCCCAACTTATTCATTCTCGCGAAACGTACTGACAAATTGGATATCGTATTGCCCAACCCCTGAACGTTTCCGCTAACTTCAGTCGCGATCGGCATTCCATAATATGTTCCATCTCCCGACGCATCGTAGTTTGTCGTGAGGGCATAATTCCCGGCTGTATTGACTGTCACGGCAGACGCTAGTGACGACACGCTGTTCACCAGCACAAACGATGCACCATTAATAACGAGATTGGTTGCCAGGTTGCGGATGTCCATCCTTCCCTGCGGCCCGAAGACAAAAACGCCGCCCGTCCCGCCATCGTTTGTATTCACTGTAACAGATGATTTCCCCTTCACCGTGACGGGAGCATTGACCGTAATCGAGTCATAAGCATCCAGAGTAAGGCCGTTACTCGCCTTCCAGGAAAACTTCGATGCCACGACGATATTGTTCGCCTGCACGCCGGAGCCGGTTGTCGAGATGCTTACGTTACTGGCCGCAAGCATATTCTGCAGATCGTTGCTATTAAAAACTGCGTCCACGGCCGTTGGGACGCAGACGCCGGAAGAGCAACCGATGTTCTGAGTCGGTGAAGTGGAAATAACAACATCACCCAATGCCGGACCGAGAGCCAGTCCGATAAACAATGGCGATATCAAGCCAGGCCAGATCGCACGCATGGCACCCCCCACGATTTATTCGACCGTAACTTACCGGAATCGGAACTCCTTGCACCTAGGCCGGCAGGGCGGTCGAAGCGAAACTCGCTCTCATACGAAGTACGTTCCAGAGCAGTGCGCTGGCGGCGCGCGCCAGCCATCCTTGCGGGTTGGCGCCGATGGCTTTCGCCACCATCTGCACCAATTTTCCGATGTGATGGCGGCGGTAGAGCCGCATGGCCTGCGCATTATAGGCGCGCGCGAAACGCCCGCATTCATAGGGAATGCGCGCTTCGTCAGCGGCGGGAACGTTGGCGCAGTAATACGCGTAGGCGAGTTCGTCATCGCTGGATTCGTTCACGCGGCCGACGGCGACTTTCAGCCGGCGCCACCATGACAATTCCGGCTCGTCCTGCGCGCGAAGGATTTCATAGAAGAGCCGGTAATGACGGAATTCATCGGCGGCGATGCGCCCGGCGATCTCCTTCAACACCGGCTCGTCCGTCGCATCGCGGATGGCGCTGTAGAATGACGATGTGCCGGATTCGACAACGCACCGCGCGATCATTTCGCCGCGACGGCTGCCGCGCACGGAGTCCAGCTGGTCGGCTGCGAAATGCTGCGGCTGATAGCCGGCCTCGAAACGGGCAAAGGCATTGCGGAAATTGAAGGACGGATCAGCAAGCTCCGCCCAGCGGCCCAGCGCGAGCCCATGCTGGTTCTCTTCGACGCCCCAACGCTCGATGTCTGCGAGCGTCTGTTCGCCCGCATCGCGGAAAACGCGTTTGAGATAATCGACATAGGCGTCGGCGTTGAACTCGACCAGAGACGCGCTTTTCACCGCGGCGAGAAGCGCCGGCTCGACCCCGGTGGGGTCGAAGCGATCCCAGGAAATATCGTCCAGCGTCCAGCCGGAGCCATAGACCATTCCTGCGCTCATGCCCGCCTCAAACTGCACACAGCATGCGAGTCACTATAGCAAACCGGCTGATCCACCAAAATGACCTGCGGCCCTACAGGGCGGCGTGGATCTGGCGCAGATGGTCGAGCTGCTCGGCAAAATGCGCCCGCTCGGCCTCGGTTTTCGCCAGGCCGATATCCTCTTCCATATTGGCGATCCGCTGCTGAAGGGCAGCAGAATCGACGCTTCCCATCGGGATCGCCTCTTCGGCGAGAATGGTGAGCTTGATGGGGCTCGCCTCGACAAATCCGCCGGATACGAAAAACCGGCCGTCGCCGCTCGCGACGCCGCCTTTGATGTCGATCACCCCGGGCCTGAGCGTCGAGATGAGCGGCATGTGGCCCGCCATCACGCCGAAATAGCCCTCGCTGCCGGGCACCGTCACCATGTCGGCTTCATCCGACAGGAGAAGCCGCTCGGGTGAAACGATATCGAAGGCGATTTTATCCGTCATCTCAGGCCGCTTCGGCTGCGAGTTTCTGTGCCTTGGCCACGGCGTCTTCGATCGTGCCCACCATGTAGAAGGCGGCTTCGGGCAAATGATCGTATTCGCCGTTCACAACCGCCTTGAAGCTGCGGATCGTATCTTCGAGCTGCACGGTGATGCCGGACATGCCGGTGAACACAGTCGCGGCGTAGAAGGGCTGCGAGAGGAAACGCTCGATCTTGCGCGCGCGCGCCACCGTCAGTTTGTCTTCTTCGGAGAGTTCATCCATGCCGAGAATGGCGATGATGTCCTGCAGCGCCTTGTAGCGCTGGAGGATCTGCTGCACCTGGCGCGCAACGGTGTAGTGCTCTTCGCCGACGACGCGCGGATCAAGCAGGCGCGATGTCGAGTCGAGCGGGTCCACGGCAGGAAAGATCGCCTTTTCGAAGATGGCGCGCGAGAGCACCGTCGTCGCATCGAGATGGGCGAAGGATGTAGCAGGCGCGGGGTCGGTCAGATCGTCGGCCGGCACGTAAATGGCCTGCACCGAAGTAATAGAGCCCTTGGTCGTCGTTGTAATACGTTCCTGCAGCGTACCCATGTCGGTCGCAAGTGTCGGCTGATAACCGACCGCCGAAGGAATACGGCCGAGAAGTGCTGACACTTCCGAGCCCGCCTGCGTGAAACGGAAGATGTTGTCGACAAAGAACAACACATCCTGTCCCTGATCGCGGAAGTACTCGGCAACCGTCAGGCCGGACAGGCCGACGCGCGCACGCGCACCGGGAGGTTCGTTCATCTGTCCGTAGACGAGTGCGCATTTGGATCCCTCGGTGGAACCGGAATGCGGATCCTTGTTCACGCCGGATTCGATCATCTCGTGATAGAGATCGTTGCCTTCGCGGGTACGCTCGCCCACGCCGGCAAACACCGAATAGCCACCATGGTTCTTGGCGACGGCGTTGATGAGTTCCTGGATGAGCACTGTCTTGCCGACGCCGGCACCGCCGAACAATCCGATCTTGCCTCCGCGCGCATAGGGGGCGAGGAGATCGATGACCTTGATGCCGGTGACCAGCACCTGCGCTTCGGTGGATTGATCCACGAAGGGCGGTGCTTCCTGATGAATGCCGCGGCGCGCAGTCGCTTTCACCGGGCCCGCATCGTCCACCGGTTCGCCGATGACGTTGATGATGCGGCCGAGTGTGCCTTCGCCGACCGGAACGCTGATCGGCGCGCCGGTGTCGCCCACAGCCTGGCCGCGTACGAGGCCTTCGGTCGCGTCCATAGCGATCGTGCGCACGGTGGATTCGCCCAGATGCTGCGCCACTTCCAGCACCAGACGCTGTCCGTGGTTTTCCGTTTCCAGCGCGTTGAGAATGGCGGGCAGGTGCCCGTCGAACTGCACGTCCACCACCGCGCCCAGCACCTGGGTGATACGGCCGTTCTTGTTTGTATCC
>DASXXW010000023.1:0-9283 GCA_036502865.1 Rhizomicrobium sp. | reverse complement strand
GTTCCGCTCGCGGTGGATATTCTTGCCGACATCCTCACCCATCCGACCTTCGACGGCGCCGAAATAGAGCGCGAACGTCAGGTCGTATTGCAGGAGCTAGGGCAGGCGCGCGATACGCCTGACGATATCATTTTCGATCATCTGCAGACGGCAGTTTATCCGGAACAACCGATGGGCTGGCCCATCCTTGGAGATGAGGAAACTGTCGGAAATTTCACGCGGGGCGATCTCGAAAGTTACATGCGGGCGAACTATCGCGCAGGCGGTATGACGCTCATCGCTTCGGGCGCCGTCGAACATGCCCGGATGGTGGACCTCGCTACTCAGCATTTCGGCGACCTTCGCCCGGGCGACGCGCCGACCGGCGAGCCTGCGCGCTATAGCGGTTCGGATATTCGCGTCGAAGAGGATCTGGAACAGGCGCATATCACCTGGGCGTTTCCGGGAATAGCAAGTGCGGAGGATTCGCTTTTCGCCGCGCAGGTCTATGTCACCGCGCTAGGCGGAGGGATGTCATCGCGGCTGTTTCAGGAAATCCGCGAAAAGCGCGGACTTTGTTATTCGATCTATGCGTTTGCAAATTCCTTCGTCGATGGCGGCATGATCGGAATCTACGCGGGAACGGGTCCGAGCGAGGCCGCGGAAATCTCCGCACTTGTCGCGGGCGAAATGGAGCAGCTCGCATTGACTGCAAACGCGGACGAGATCGCTCGCGCAAAGGCACAGCTCCGATCCGGATTGTTGATGGGATTGGAACGACCGTCTGCCCGGGCCGAACTGATCGCGGCCCATCTGCTGGCGTATGGCCGCGTCGTCCCCGTCGCGGAAATACGCGAGAAACTCGAAGCGGTCAGCATCGAAGATGTGCGGAAGTTCGGTGAAACCCTTATGACGACGAAGGGACCCGCAATCGCTGCGATTGGTCCGGTGCAGGGGGTGGAAAGCTACGAGAAATTTGCCGCCCGTTACGGGTCTGCGCGACCGGCGTCGCGTAGCGGCGAATGGAGTGCTTCGCAAGCGCACGCAGCCGAATGAATACAAGCCGCATGGGTTTCATGCGCGGCCTGATGTTTCCGGGCGGCCAGCAGCCGGTTATCACGGGCGAAGACGTCTATCTGCGATATCCGCGCGTTGCCGATTTTTCCCTCTGGGCGCGTTTGCGCGGGGAGAGCGAGCAATTTCTTTCGCCCTGGGAGCCCGCCTGGAGCACTGACGAACTCAGCAAGGGTTCGTTTCGCCGGCGCCTCAAACGCTATCAGCGGGAAGCACGCGAGGATCTCGCTTACGCGTTTTTCGTTTTCCGCACCTCGGACAATGAGCTTCTCGGCGGCTGCACACTCTCGAATGTGCGTCGCGGCGTCACGCAATGCTGTGCGCTGGGATATTGGGTGGGCGAGCGCTTTGCGCGGCAAGGTTATATGTTCGATGCCGTGCACGCACTGATTCCCTTTATTTTCCGTACGCTCGGTCTTCACCGCATCGAGGCTGCTTGTATTCCAAGCAACGAAGCCTCGAAAAACCTGTTGGGAAAGTCGGGCTTTCGGCATGAGGGAGTGGCGCGGCGCTATCTTCTTATAAACGGCGAGTGGCAGGATCATCTCCTCTTTGCCCTTCTCGCCGAAGACGTCCCACTCCCGTGACGATCGGTACTCCAACATTCCGGCAAATTGCGTCGGCGCTCGCGATGCTTCTCGCGCTGTGCGCTTGCGTCATGGGCGCCACCAACTCCGGAATGCACGGGCCGGATTTCGCCAGCGCCGATCCGGTGCTTCAACTCGCACCCGCGCTTTCTCCCTATCACGCTGCCAATGGAGCGGAGACCGATGGCTCGGTCTGGTACATGCTGACGGCCGTCAACGAATCCGTCCGGCCTGTCACACGCACGCTTCTTGCCGACCAGCCTTTCGATGCTGCGCTTCGCGTACTTCCGCGGCGAGGACGTGCTGCAATCCGCCAAGTGGCCACTTCGGATGCCGATGTCTTTGTTGAAAATGCCCACGCCTATGGCCGTTACGCCTTTCGCGTCACCATGCCGCCGGCGACGTCCGCCGAACTTGCGCTGCGGATTTCGGATGCCGCAACTCCACCACAGATAAGCGCATGGCTCGAACCGGCCCTGGCGGCGCATAACAAACAAATTGCCGTGTTGTTCGCGGCTGTAGCGGGGCTCATTGCAGCCGCGCTCGCCATCATGACTGGTCTTGCCGTGATGACCGGACATTCGGCGCCGCGATGGGCGGCCGCGGTGCTGTTCGGTGTGCTTCTCGTGCGTCTCGCAGCCGCCGGAATGTTTGACGCTATCGGCATGGGCGGAGTAGGTGGGCCTTACGGAATTAGCGCGATGCTTTGCGGGCTTACGCTCGCCGCAGGTGTGCGGTTGACCGATACGATCGCGCCGATCGAACGATTGCCCGCTCCGTTATCGTTGCGCACGATAATCATGTGTCTGATTGTGGTATCTGCGGCGGCCCTCGTTGGTGTTCCCGGTGCGATGCTGCTGACGGACCTTGCAGTGGTTGTCGGTACAGGCTTGATCGCCGCGCATCTTGTTCGCAATGGCCTTGCCGGAGCGCAGGCCGCCCGCGTCGCTGCGCCAAGTGCGGCCGTATTCGCGCTCGTGACTACAGCCGCCGCTATCTCCGCGCTTGGTGGCTTTCAATCCAATCCTACGGCGCCGGGAATTATTGGTGGGTTCGCGGCAACGGGCGCCGTCCTTCTGGCGCTTGCCGTAGCGGCCGGGGAGGGCATTGCAATTCTTCCTGCCAAACGCTCTACCACGGCACCGCTCCCGGAGAGGCGGCCCGCAGCGCCAGTGCGCGATGAAACTGCACAGGCGATTGCGGCTTCCTATCAGGGCGTGTTCGAAGTCGATCTAAAAAAGCAGACGGTGAAACTATCGCCGGAAGCAGCCGCGTTGCTCGGATTTCGAAATGGCGCGCAAACCTTTTCCGCTTCTGCATGGCTCGGGCGGTTACATCCCGAAGATTGCGATATTTACAGCGATGCGCTTCAGCGGTTCCGAACGCAGAGCGGACTCGCGTTCCGTGTGGAGTTTCGCGCTCTCACCGAAAATGGTGTGTATTGCTGGCTGGAATTGCGTGCCAGCGCGATGGGAACCGGGGAAAAGGTCGATCGCTATCTCGGGCTGATCGCCGATGTAACAACGCGCAAGGAAGCCGATGCGCAATCTTTGCGTGACCGCGATTCATTGACCGGGCTGCGAAATCGCATCGGTCTAACAGACGAACTGGACAGGTTGGCCTCCAATTTCGGATCTCTGGTTCTCGTCCTGATCGACATCGACCGGTTCAAATCCATCCATGCCAGTTTGGGCGATGCGGGCGGAGACAGCATCTTGGTTGGTGTTGCCGAACGCCTTGTGGAGTTTGCGCATGGCAGAGCGCAGGTCTTTCGTGTTGGTGGCGATGGATTTGCGATGCTCTTCGCACAGACGGACACGAATGCTCCGGCAATCGGTGAGCGCATCGCGGCGAAGTTGAAAGAGCCACATAGCTGGAGTGGCCGCAACGCATTCGTACCCGCCAGTGTGGGGCTGGCGCTGGGGCGAAATGCAAAGGACCCTTACGAACTCATCAGAAATGCGGAACTCGGCCTGAGAAAGGCCAAATCCGAAGGCGGGGGCTGTGCCCGGCTCTATTCCCCCGATCTTGAACACACAGCGCCCGCAGACGAGGTAGCTCTCGATACCGCTCTCCGGGAAGCCCTGGCCAGCGGGGAAATCGACGTTGCATATCAGCCCATCATGCGCCTTGCGGACGGCACTGTAGCCGGGTTCGAGGCGCTTCTACGTTGGAACGCACCGGATCGGGGACAGATACCGCCCGGTGAATTTATTACACACGCCGAAGAAACGGGCTTTATCGTCGAACTGGGCCAGTTCGCATTATCGCATGCCGCTGCCGATCTCGGCCGCTGGCAAAAAGCGCAGGCGTCGGACCCGCCTTTGTTTGTCGGCGTCAATGTATCGCGCAGGCAACTCAGGAATCGAGAGCTGCTGAATTATGTATCGCGGCTGCTTGAGAAAGGGGATCTGCATCCTGGCACTATCAAACTCGAACTGACGGAGAGTGCGGCCTCCGCATCTGCCGGATTTCGCGACACCTTGCGGCGACTTCGCGATTGCGGCGTGAGCCTCGCCATCGATGATTTTGGAACAGGTACATCCACTCTCAGCGAGTTGAAGAATGTGCCGTTCGACACGGTCAAGATCGACAAGAGCTTTCTTGCGCGCGAGCAAAATTCGAAGCCTGAAGATCGCGTGATCCTGCGGTCGATCGTGAACCTCGCACATGAACTGGGACGCGCTGTCGTGATCGAAGGCATCGAGAGCGAGGCCGAGGCTTTATGGCTGAAGGAAATCGGTTGCGACTATGGACAGGGGTTTTATTTCGCCGATGTCCTGACGCGAAATCAGGTACCTGATTTTATAGCAACGCATACAGTAGGCATTCGGAACCTTGCGCCCGAGCCGGCTTCAGGCGTGGCCAGCGTGCAGGGACAGGCCTGATACATCGATGCCGAGTTTGCGCAATGCCGCGGACCATTTTGCATCCGGTTCGCCCTCGAACAGCAAGCTCGGATCGCAATCGCAGTGGATCCAGCCATTGCGACGGATTTCATCTTCGATTTGACCGGCCGTCCAACCGGCATAGCCGAGTGCGAAGATCGCGTGCTCGGGCCCGCGACCGTCCGCCATGGCCCGCAATATGTCGAGCGTTGCCGTCAGCGAAACATCTTCGGAGACGGGCAGGGTCGCTTCCAAACTCTCATAGTCGCCGCTGTGAAGTACGAAACCGCGCCCCGTTTCAACCGGACCACCATACAGGATCGGAAAATTCGGCGTATTGCCCTTCACTGACAGATCGAGCTTTGCCATCAGATCATGAAATGAAAGGCCCGAAACCGGCTTATTGATCATGATGCCCATCGCGCCTTCTGAGGAATGGGCGCACATGAATATGACGCTTTTTTCGAAATGCGGATCGGCCATGCCGGGCATGGCAATCAGAAGTTTGCCCTCCAGGAAATTGTCGCTGGCGGTTTGCGGGGGCCGTGAACTTGTCATGCCAACACCTTAGCATGAAGGAGGGTTGGCGCTACAGGCGGACGGCGGTTTCGCGTCCTTAGCACATGTCTGCGATGCTCTTTGCCTTGCCACGCAGGTAAGCTACAAGCGCGGCGAGTTCGCAACAGGAGAATATGACGATGACGATCAAGATTGGCGATAGAGTTCCGTCGGCAACGCTGATGGAAATGAACGATGGTTCGCCACGCCCCATAAATATGGACGATCTGTTCTCCGGGAAAAAAGTTGCCGTTTTCGCGCTTCCCGGTGCGTTCACGCCGACCTGCTCGGCAAAGCATTTACCAGGCTACATTCAGCATGCGGAAGAATTGCATGCGAAAGGCGTCGACTTGATTGCCTGCATCTCCGTCAACGACGCATTCGTCATGGGGGCTTGGGGAAAAAGTCAGAATGTGGGCCAGTCCGTTCTGATGCTGGCCGACGGCAATGGCGATTTCACGCGTGCGCTCGGCCTCGAATTCGACGCCACCAAATACGGCATGGGCAAACGCAGCCAGCGGTTTTCGATGCTGGTCGACGATGGCGTCGTGAAACAGTTGAATGTTGAAGAGCCGGGAGCTTTTTCGGTTTCCAGCGCCGAACATATGCTCCAGCAAATCTAGGAAGCATTACTCCGGATCGCCCTTGATTACGGCCTTTGAATGCCGGGAATGGGAAGCGATCCGGAGATTTTCTGAAGAACGCAGCAAACGGACGTGTCTAGCTAATCTTGTCTTTCCTGGCGTTAGCTGCCGGTATGGCTGCACGGGCGAGGGCGTCGGCCCTCTCGTTTTCGACGTGGCCGGAGTGGCCGGGGACCCATTTCCAGTCGAGCTTATGATCTTTGGACGCGTCATCCAGCGCATGCCAGAGATCGTCGTTTTTGACCGGCTTCTTGTCTGCGGTGCGCCAGCCATTGCTTTTCCAGCGCTTCATCCAGCGCGTGGCGCCGTCCATGACATATTTCGAGTCGGTGTGGATTGTAGCAATCGAAGATATTTTCAGTGCCTGCAGCGCCCGGATAACGGCGGTCAGCTCCATCCGGTTATTGGTAGTCGACGCTTCGCCGCCCGAGATTTCTTTCTCGTGATGGCCGGTGCGCAGAATGGCTGCCCAGCCACCCGGTCCGGGATTGCCGGAGCAGGCGCCGTCCGTGAATATTTGTACCTCGGGTGTCGCCTTCATGCTCCATATTCTCCGGGAGACTTGACGGCTGCATGGAAGCGCAGCCGTGCAGCGAATTCACGGGGATCTTTGGGGCGCACGAGAACTCTGGGGTCGCGATCGAGCCAATCCTGTGACCGTGTCAGGAGAAAACGAAGTGCCGCCCCACGTGCCAGCACGGGGAGCGCATCGAGTTCATGAGGAGAAAGCATGCGGTGGCGGCAATAGGCGGAAATCAGGCTCTGGGATTTCGCCCGGCTGAAACGGCCATCGGAATCGAAGCACCAAGCATTGAGCATCACCGCTAGGTCATAGGCGTAGAAATCGTCACAGGCGAAATAGAAATCGATCAGGCCCGAAACTCGGCTTCCCGTGAAAAGCACATTGTCGGGAAACAGGTCGGCGTGGATCACCCCGGCCGGCAAATTCTTCGGCCATCCATCCTCCAGCGCTTCGAGGTTCGAGGAGATAAGCTCAGCCAGCCCGGGTTCTATCGTATCGGCGCGCGGAAGGACGGTTTTCGCAAGTTGCCGCCAGCCTGTGAGCGAAAGCGAGTTGGGCCGCCGCGGGGCGAAATCCGAGCCTGCGGCATGAAGTGCGGCCAAAGCCGCGCCGGCTGCAGCGCAGTGCCCGGCCCGCGGCCGGCTCAGCGAAACGCCGTCGAGAAAGGTCAGGAGCGCGGCGGGGCGGTCTTTCAGCGCAGTCCATAATGTGCCGGAGCGTGAGCGGACCGGCAGCGGACAGGAAATGCCGCGGTGCGCCAGATGCTCCAAAAGATCAAGAAAGAACGGCAAGTCCTCTGCGCGAACGCGTTTTTCGTAAAGCGTCAGGATGAAGGTACCCCGCTCAGTCTGGAGCAGGAAGTTGGAGTTTTCGACTCCTTCCGCGATGCCTTTGAAGCTTTTCGGGGTTCCGACATCGTAGCCGGCGAGCATGCCGCCCAGATCGTCGAACGCAAGTTCGGTATAGACCGCCATTTTCGCGTTGATTACAGTTCCGGGTGCCGGGCGCTTTGATGAGTCGACCGGAGCTACGCCGAATGTCAAGCAAAGGAAGGCGGCCAGTGCCAGCGTCCGCTCATGTCCGTCTTTGAACGCTCTTCAATGAAACCCACAAATCCGATTGCCATCGTGGCGGCCATGGCCGCTTTCGCGCTCGCGGGCTGCTCCACCGACAGAACGGGAGATTGTCCGACGATCACCGGCGTCACCGACGCCTCGGTCGAAACATTTTTCCGGCCAGGTACCCAACCCGATCCGTCCAATGTCCAGTACACGATCGAGCTCATGAATGTGAAAAATGTCTGTGACATCGACAAAAAAGAGCGCAGCTCGGATGTCAGCATGGACATCAGCTTTCGCGCGACGCGGGCTCAGAGCGGCGGGGAAGCCCATTATACGGTGCCTTATTTTGTGGCCGTGACGGATGGCACGACGCGCGTCATGGTCAAGAAAATGTATTCGGTGCGGATCGATTTTGCGCCTGGCCAGAACACCGCGACCGCAACGGACAGCGTCGGCGGCGTGCATCTCGATGTCGCTAAAGGCAAGCATCCCTACGACTATCAGGTTCTGGTGGGCTTGCAGCTGACCAAAGCCCAGCTGGATTATAATAGGCAGGGCGGGCATTACGGCCCATGAAATCACTTCTCGCCGAGCTGTCGGCGATTGCGGGACGCGCCTTTGCTGCTGAAGGCTTCGATGCAGCGCAGGGCGCGGTTCAGACTTCGGATCGTCCGGATCTCGCGCAATTCCAGTGCAACGGCGCGCTTGCTGCGGCCAAGGCCGCAAAGTCTCCACCACGTGCGATAGCGGAGCGTATCGCCGCGCGGCTGCGAGATGACGCGGTATTCGCCAAGGTCGAACTGGCCGGACCCGGATTTATCAATCTCGATATCACCGATTCGTTCATCGCAAATCGAACGGCAAATATGGCCTCGGACGTCAGGCTCGGTGCGCCGGATACAGGGCAGGGCAAAACGCTGCTCATCGATTTCGGTGGCCCGAATGTCGCCAAGCCCATGCATGTCGGACATCTGCGTGCATCGATCATCGGCGACTCGTTGCAACGCCTTTTTCGCGCCAATGGCTGGCGGGTCGAGAGCGACGTGCATCTTGGCGATTGGGGGCTGCCGATGGGGCAGCTTATCTCGGAGATCGCGCATCGGGGCATCGCACCGATTTATTTCGATGCCGATTACTCCGGTCCCTATCCGAAAGAATCGCCGATCACCATGGAAGAGCTCGAAGAGCTTTATCCTGCCGCGTCCGCGGCCTGCAAAAGCGATCCGATCCGGCTTGACGAAGCGCGCCGCGCTACCGCCGAGCTGCAGGCCGGACGTCCCGGCTACCGCGCACTGTGGCGGCATTTCTTCGAGGTTTCGGAGCAGGGATTAAAGCGCGAATTCGCCAGTCTTGGAATCCGTTTCGATCTCTGGAAAGGCGAGGCGGATGTCGATGCGCTGATCGCGCCCATGATCGAGGACATGAAAGCCGCGCATCTCGCAGAGACGAGCGACGGGGCTCTCATCGTGCGCGTCAACGAGCCTGAAGACAAAAAAGAAATCCCGCCGCTCATCCTTCTCAAGTCCGACGGCGCCGTGCTCTACGGAACAACGGATCTCGCGACGATCGTCGACCGCGTTCGCAGTTTCGATCCGGATTTGATCCTGTATGTCGTCGATCAGCGGCAGCACATGCATTTCGAGCAGGTGTTTCGCGCCGCGCGCAAAGCCGGGCTGAACGGGAAAGCGCAGCTCGAACATGCCGGCTTCGGCACCGTGAACGGCCCGGACGGGAAACCTTTCAAGACGCGTGCCGGCGGCGTGATGAAACTCTTCGATCTGATTTCCATGGCCACCGACGAGGCCGCGCTCAGGCTCGCGGAGGAGGGGCTTGCCGCCGAGTATCCGGCGGAGGAGCGCGCCGAAATCGCCAGAGCGGTGGGCGTCGCCGCGATCCGTTTTGCGGATCTCTCGAATTTGCGGACATCGGACTACGTGTTCGATCTCACGCGCTTCATACGCTTTGAGGG
>DASXXW010000022.1:0-17397 GCA_036502865.1 Rhizomicrobium sp. | reverse complement strand
GGCGATGAGATCGTCGTAGTCGAGCACGCCGCGCGTACGCTTTGCGGCGGTATATTCCGCATGGGCGGCGCCTGCGAGTGCCAGTGTCGCGACTGTCAGCGCAGCAGCACGCGCGGCCCGGCAGCGTTGCTCGGCGCGTTCAAACTCTTCCGCGAGCTGCTGAAACCGGGCGTGAAGCGCGCCGTTCTCCGCAACGAGTCCTTTGGTAGCAAGACGGGCACGTGGCTTTCCGCCACCCGTGAAGAACACTTCGCGAAAATCATCGTAGCTTCCGTGCTCGATAGCTGCTCGAAGCGACTGAGCAATTTTCTGGTCCGTGGCCGTGCCGCCGGCAAGCCAGCCTGCAATTTCTTGCAGATGCGCTTCCGCCTCTTTCATCGCGGCACAAAAACTCTCGGCGATGGCTTCGTATCGCTCGTCCGGCGCGACGCCATGCGCACCCGCGACAGCGGCCGCAACAATGCCGGCATCGTGTCCGCACCGTTCAAGAAAGCGTTCGAGTTTGCGCCGGTCGCCACCCAGCGCAGATGCAAGCAGATCGTTGAGTTTGTTTTCGCCGGCATGGGTGGCGAGATAGTCGACGGCGTGTGCAAGATTTTCCTCGCCCTCACCTGCCCGCTCAAACACGCGTATCCGCGCTTCCGCGATCAGTTCGCGCGCGGTTTGCTCATCGAGCACATCGAAGGCGGGCGGCACGCCTGCTTCCAGCGGGAACCGCGCAAGTATGTACTGACAGAAGGAATGGATGGTCTGGATTTTGAGGCCGCCGGGTGTTTCAAGCGCCATCGCAAAAAGCCGGCGCGCTTCGCGCAGACCCTGTGCGTCTCGTGCCGGGGCGCCGATCTTTTCCAGGCTCTCCGAGAGCGTAGCGTCGTCGAGCATTGCCCATTCGCCGAGCTGTTTGAAAAGACGCCCCGCCATCTCGGCAGCCGCTGCTTTCGTATAGGTCAAACAAAGAATTTTCTGCGGTGCGGCTTTGTCGAGCAGCAACCGCGCCACGCGGTTCGCAAGCGTGTAGGTTTTACCCGTGCCCGCATGCGCCGAAACCCAGGCGGACAGTTTCGGATCGGCGGCATCCGGCGCGGCAGAGATTGTGCTCATCCGCGGTCCCAACCCGAAAGCGACCATTCCCGCACGCGCGCCAGATGATCATAATCTCCGGCACTGTCGGCGCGATACGGCGCGACGCGCGAGACATAGGCTGTTTGCTCATTATCGAAATCGGAAATCAGCCGGACGAGATTGGCATAAGTCTCTGCCACAAGCGCCCGCGCATCGCGCTGTACGACACGGGTTTCGCCCGGCACTTCACCGCCCGAAAACCGGATATAGACGAGCTGCGCCGTATCGAGCCTGCCCACGTCGTCAAATCCGCCGCGTTCGAGAATGGCGCCTTCCAGCGGCAATTGCGAAGCAAACACGCCCACCTGTGAATCTGTCGGCGGAGCACCGGTCTTGTAATCTATGATGGCAGCTCCGCCGCTCCGCAGCTCATCGATACGGTCGGCGCGTCCGCTGAGGATAAAATCTCCTCCCGGCGCAGCGATCGTCATGCGACCTTTGATCTCAAGAAATGAACGCAGAATATCCGCGCGCCGGTTGCGCTCATCGTCGACAAACCATTTTGCGGCGCGCACAAATCGTGGCCGCCACACCGCAAGTGCGGCCTGCGGAATGCCGTAACGCGCAAAAACCTCTTCGGAAATACCAATCAGCCGGGCCGCGGGATTCGACGGAAAGCCACCCGCCGTTTCGCGGATGAAGAGCTCCAATATTTCATGCATCGCGCTGCCGCGATCCATCGGGCCGATCTCCGCATCCAGCGGATCGAGTGGCTTGAGACGCAGCACATTGCGCGCATAGATCGCGTAAGGATCGCGCAGCCAGGTTTCAATCTGCGTGACCGACAATTCGCGTGGACGCTTCGCAACCGGCGGTCTCGGCTCGGGCCGCGTCGCGGGTTGGGGGCGGCCTTTCGGCGTTGCAAGCAATGTTGCAAGTGATTTGTATGGCTCCGCCGCTTCGAGTTTTTCTTTGAGCTTCAGCCCCTTTGTCAGTTGTTGCAGGCGCTGCAGCCAGCGCGATTCCACAGCCGGTGTGCCATCCACTTTCTGCGATCGCGTGAACCGGACTTCGGGCATCGCGGCGAGCGTTGCAAAATCATGCGCGGCGAGACCGATGGCGCGTTCGGGCGATTCGAGACCCAGCTTCTCGCGCATGGGCCGCGACATCCACGGATCGGCGGCGACCGATCTCGGCCATGTGCCTTCGTTCAATCCTCCAAGTATCACCAGATCGAAATGCTGCAGCCGGGCTTCCTGCGGCCCCAGAATTGCGAGACGGGGATGACGGCCGTAGGCTGGACGGATTGCATGTTCTTCGGCGAATTGCCGGACCAGCAAAGGATAGGCGGATGGCTCGATCGGCGGCAGATCCGCTCCCGCGTTCTCCAGCGCATCCAGCAATTTTGCGCTCGCCTCGCCCGCATCTCCGCGCCAAAGCCGATCTTCGCCGGCTAATTTCCCGGCTGTACTGCGGTGCAGCTGCACAAGCGCGGACAATGCAAAGCTGTGCATCCGCATCGCATCGGCAAAGGGCTTGAGTAGTTCGGCCTGCGTCCCGAACCATTCCGTCAGCTCATCCAAGGTCGAAGCGAATACCGTTTCATTCCTCTCCGCACGCCTGCTGGCAATGGCTTTTATGAGTCCGGCGAGACCGGGATCTGGCCGTGGGCCGCGCAGGATAAACTTATCCAGCAGTCGGACATTGCGGCGGAAAACTGCTGTCTCCGCTTCACCTGAAAGCGGATGTTTAAGCAGCGCCAGCAATGGTACGGGCGCAAATTCTTCCGCCGCCGCGTCGGCAAGCAAAGAAAGAAACACGGCGGGCGGCGTTTGCGCCAGCGGCACACCTGCCGAATCATCTATCGCAATATCCCAACGCATGAGTTCGGCCACGACGCGGCGCGCGAGCCCGCGATCCGGCGTGACCAGAGCTGCCGTTTTGCCCGGAGTCTCCACCGTCTCGCGCAGTATCAACGCGACAGCGAGTGCTTCCTCACCGGGATGTGCCGCTGCAACGACGCCGAGGCCGTTCAAGCCATCGGCAATATCGCTTGCACCGTTTTCCGCAAGCGCGCGCCAGGCGTCTGTTGTCGGCGCTGGCCGCAACGCCTCGCGCAGCAACATCATGCGCGATTCCGGCGTAGTGTGTACTTTTGGCCAGTCCGGAACATCGCCGCGCCGTATGTTCAACCGGCCGAGAAGTTGTTTCATGCCGTACTGGGCATGCCCAGCATCCAGCGAATCCCAACTGTCTTCGTCGAGATCGCGATCAAGGCCTGGAAGTATGACAGCGCCCGCGGGCAATTCTGCGATGGCGCCAAGCAGTTCCGCAGTCGCCGGAATGCTGCCAGTCGAACCGGCAGCGATGACAGGCGTGCCGGGCTTTGCATCGCGATAGCGTTGCGTCAGCCGGGCGAGCAACATATCGCGCCGCGCCGATGGATCGAGAGCGCCCTCCAGTTCCAGCAGCTTCGGCCATTGATCCCGCAGGAAAATCAAAAAGTCGCGGACGTCGGACCAATGCTCGGCGAAATTCTTCGGTACCAGATCGTGGAGAGCTTCAAGGTCCACGCGCTGGGTTTGGGCTTCGTCGAAAAATCGCGCGAGGTTTCGCGCCATTGCCGCGGCTTGCGCGAAACCCGGCGCAAGACCGCGGCTCTGCTCCATCCATCGGCGCACCAATGTTGCAAGCAAAAGACGCCGCCGCACGGGATCGATCGCGGGACTAAGATCGAAATCGTCCACGGCCGGATCGAAGAGCAGTTCTTCGTCCTCCACATCGCCGAGCGGACGTATGTCCGGCAGCAGCGCCGCCCCGTTCAGGAGACGCGCGAATGTCTCCATCAGGGTGCGGACTGCGCGTCGCGTCGGGAGATAAATAACTGCCGATGACAGCGCGAGCGGATCGCGTTCCGCGCCGAGCTGTTCGATCAGCCCGCGTGCAAGCGTTTCGGCGAATGGGACGCCAGCGGGTATCGTGAAGAATCCCGCGCGCATCAATTCATGCCGGTATTACATCGGACAGGAATTCTTCCGATTGCGCGAGTGCTTCAGGCGTACCGACATGCATCCAAACCCCATCGAGCCGGATACCGAACAGGCGGCCCTGCTCGATTGCACGGTCCCATAGCGGATTGACCGAAAACGCACCGGCCTTCGAACCGTCGAAAAGCCGGGGATGCACGATCTGCACACCGGGATACGCAAAAGGAGAAAGGCGCCGCTCCGGCACGCGCGACAAACGCCCGTCCGCGTCCATCATAAAATCGCCCGGACCATCATAACCTATTGCCGTCACGAGTGACGCCGCGAGAAGGAGCGCATCCATCGATTCCGGATTCCAGCGCTCGACCATGCGTTGCAATGCGTGGCCGTAACCCTCCACCCAGATCGAATCCGCATTGTGTACGAAGAACGGCTCGCCCTCGAACAGCGGCAGCACTTTGAAGACTCCGCCGCCCGTCCCGAGGATCGCATCCGTTTCATCGGAAATTTGTATGTCGACATCGCGGCGCCCGGCGAGATGCGACCGCAACATCGCTGCATGGTGATGGACATTGACGATGACCGATTCCACGCCGACGGCCACAAGCCGGTCGAGAACATGATTGATCAATGCGCGTCCACGCACTTCGACAAGCGGCTTCGGCCGGTCATTTGTGAGAGGCCGCATGCGGGTGCCGAAACCGGCCGCCAGAATCATTGCGCGCCTGATCCTGCTCATGCCTTAGCCTCTTCAATCTGTGTTCCAAAACGCTTCTCGCGCGGAATAGCGCGATCATACCAGGTCTTCAATTCCGCAAGTGCGGGATGTGCAAGATCGGATTCAAGATAGCGCCACACGCGCGGCAGATGCGCGAGATAGCGCGTTTTGCCGTCGCGTTTCGCCAGTCTTGCGAAGATGCCGGCGATCTTGGCATTGCGTTGCGCCGCCGTGACGGCAGCCTCCGCTCTCCATGCATCGGCATCCACGGTTCTGCCATGCGCATTCATGGCCGCGAGATAGCGCTCCTTCATCATTTCAGCCAGTTCCGGTGACACATCCCGCCGCGCATCCTCCAGCAATGAAATCACGTCATAGCTGCGATTGCCGGCGAGCGCGTCCTGAAAATCGATCATTCCCACACGCGCCGCACCGCGCCGCTGCGGAAGCCAGAACAGATTCTGCGCATGATAGTCTCGATGTACGAACACCCGTTCCGGCGAGCGCACGGTTTCCAGGGCAGCCCGCCAAAGCGCACGATGCTCCGCTATTTCATCTGCACTTGCGCGGCGACCAAGCGCGAACGGAATGAACCAGTCGGTCATCAGATCGATTTCGGCGAGACAGGCCGTCCGGTCGTAATCATACAGCGGAACCGCGCGGGCAAGATCGGCAGGCGCAGGCTCGGCATGAAGGCTCGCAATCGAGTCAATCGCCGCACTGTAGAGTTCAACTTCGTCGAGCCCTCGGGCCAGTGCATCGGAATAGAGGTCGTCGCCGAAATCCTCCAGCAGTACGAAGCCCTGCTTCACGTCATCGGCATAGATTTCAGGCGCGGCAAGCCCGCGGGAGTGCAGGAAATTTGCGGCCGCTACGAAACGTCCGCAATCCGCGCCGGCCAGCCGCGCCATTGCGTTGTACCCGAGTGCCTGCCGCTCCTCCGGCGTCGCCGATGGAGGACAGGCCGGCGCCTCGGCAGCCTGCGGCTGATCCATCAGCATGGCGGCGCGCCCGGCGTGCTCGACGCGATAGTAACGGCGCGTCGAAGCATCGCCCGGCAGCGGCGCGATTGCCGCAGCGTCCCAGCCGGCGCGCGCCAGAAAGGCGTGTGCTGCTTCACCCCTGTCCTGCAATTTTATGCCTTTCCGGTGGAGAGCAATCGCGCCCAGCGTCCCGGGCCGGAGAATTGCACGTTGCGCTTTTCTTCGCCAACAATCTCGATGCGAATTCGCAGCGCATCGGCTGGTATGCGATCGGGCGCGCGCTCGGGCCATTCGATGAGTATCGCGCCATCCTGCAACGCGTCCTCCAATCCCAATTCGTCCACTTCGGTGGGACTTTCGATGCGATAAAAATCGCAATGCGCGATTCTGAGGCGCGGCGTTTCGTAGTTCTGAACGAGCGTGAAACTCGGGCTTGGTACTTCACCTTCCACACCGAGCTCATGCAAAATGGCGCGCGCGAGCGTCGTTTTGCCTGCTCCCAGATCGCCTTCCAGCGCTATCGTATCGCCGGCCGCAATCGCCGACGCGATAAGCTTTCCGAGCGCTTCCGTCCCGCCCAGACCATGCACAGTGCAGCTCTCGGAGAATTGCGATGTATTTACCGGCATGATCTGCGTTCTATCGTAGCGGCTATCCCGCGACAATGCAGGCGCGCTATGCGAGTCCATTGACAAGATCGGGCGGAAAAATCGCCTAGGATCGGCGTTATCGTTGACAATCGCGTGGAGTGAAAAAATGAACGGGTCTGCCGTTTCCGTCCTGTTGCTCGTCCTTGCCCTGAATCCGGGTTTGGCGAATGCCGCCGATATGCCAGGTCAGCGCTTTTCCATTTCTCCGGCGAGCCTGCCCAAGCCTTTCGCGACACCCGCTGTCGACGACTCCCCGAAAGTTGTTTCCAAATCCGCCTCCGCCGCGCTGACGGCTCCGTCCGGTTTTACCGTGTCGGTGT
Organism: Rhizomicrobium sp.; assembly: GCA_036502865.1. GTDB lineage: Bacteria > Pseudomonadota > Alphaproteobacteria > Micropepsales > Micropepsaceae > Rhizomicrobium. Next base: position 10,677 of record DASXXW010000022.1, on the reverse strand, counting down.
TCGCCGCCAATGTACAGAATGCGCGCTGGATGACGGTCGCACCGAATGGCGATGTTTTCCTGGCCGAATCAGACCCCGGCAAAGTCGTCGTGCTGCGGCCTTCCGCAAATGGGGCCCGCGCCAGCCGTATTTCCACTTACGCTTCGGGTTTCGCGCAACTCCACGGCCTCGCGATCCATGACGGCTCGCTCTATGTCGCGGATGTGAAATCGCTCTGGCGGCTGCCCTACACCGACGGTGCGCTGAGGGGCACCGGCAAACGCACGCACATCGCGGACACGACGCCCCCTCAGGGACAGGGACATTTCACGCGCGATATCGTTTTCGATTCCAAAGGCAATCTGTTTCTTACGATCGGCAGCAAGGACAATCTCGCAGAAAATCCCATCCCCTATGCGAGCGTGCAGCAGGTCAATGCCAATGGGACGCTGACTACATTCGCGAGCGGACTGCGCAATCCCGTCGGCATCGCTTTCTATCCGGGTACGGACAATCTCTTCGTGACCGTGAATGAACGCGATGGCTTGGGCGATAATCTGCCGCCGGATTATTTCACGCAAATCCGGCAGGGCGATTTCTTCGGCTGGCCTTACGCCTATGCGGGCTCCCATCCCGATCCGACCTTCGGTGCCAAACGGCCGGATCTCGTCACCAAAACGAAAACGCCGGATGTACTCTTCCAGGCACATTCCGCGCCGTTGGGCTTGGTGTTCTATGAGGGCAATCAATTTCCTGCCGAGTATAAGGGAGATGCTTTCATTGCACTGCATGGGTCGTGGAATTCATCCCACCCAACGGGCTACAAAATCGTGAGGGTTCACTTTGCGAATGGACACCCCGAAAATGCCTATACGAATTTCGTAACCGGCTGGTGGGACGGCAATTCCGTGCCGGCGCGGGTCTGGGGCCGACCGGTCGGATTGGTTGTGGCAAAAGACGGCAGCCTTCTAATCGCCGACGACAAGAACAACACCGTCTGGCGCGTGGCTTATAAAGGGAAGTAAGTCGCTATGCTCCATGGCCGGCCTCCGAGCCGGCCACCCAGAACTACGAGTTCATCGGCAAGAGTGCTGGGTAGGCCGGTCAAGCCCGCCTATGGTGACTGCGGAGTGTAGAGCCACGAGATATCCGAGAGTTTGGTGATGACATTGCTGGAGGTGAGGCGATAAATCTGCGTCGAACCAACCAACGTTGGGGTATAGATATGCTGGTATCTTCTCTTTTCGCGAAATTTGAGGCGGTATCGATCGTCCTGATCCTGATGGCCGTCGTATCTACGCAGTCGTTTGGTGCCGAATGTACGGCCGAACGGAAAACTTTCACGGCGTTGGTCGATGGTGGTGCCGCTACCAGCCACAATCTGACCGTGGCCGGCAACGTGCAGTGCTCCTCGACCGGATGGAAGGTCCGGCTGGCAAGAGCGCAGGGAAAAAATCCGCACGATCTGGTCCTGAAACTTGAGGCCACGCCTCCCGACGACATGGCAGGGCAGATTGTTTCAGATGTTGGTGTGCAATTTCTGCTGGAGGACAGCAGCGATTTTCAGACTGTAACAATCAAGGGCGGCGGCCTCGATTTCACGATTCCCGTTGTCCATCAGCAATAGATTATCGAGCACCAAGCTTGATCGGTTTCTGTATTCAAGATCACCGCTAATTCGGCAGCACATATAATGTGATGCTCTGCGCAGGTTCCTGGTCGGCCAGAACGCCGTTCGACCATGAGATATTCGACAGCTTGGTGATGGCATTGCTCGACGTGAGGCGATAAACCTGCGCCGATCCCGATGCTGCGAAGTTCGCAAGCGAAACCGAAACAGGAACCGTCTGGCTCAACATTTTGTTGATCACCATCACCGTCATCGCCCCGTCACTGGTGCGCAGAGCCGCAAAGGCTGAGAGATTGTCGGGGTTCGGCACTTTCGCGGAAATGCTCGTATCGCCGAAAACGGACCCGGCGCCGTCATAGTTACGATACATCTGCATCGCCTTGTAGGTCGGCGTGCTGCTGTCCGGAACCGTCCAGCGCGTCGCCATGTCAAGGCCTTCGCGGCCGAAAATGCCATAGATATCGGCCTGCGTCGTCGCGCCGTTGATATAGTCTTCCGCGCCCCAATTATACTCCGTGATCGCAACGGGCGTGCCTGAATAATAATCCTTCTTGATCCAGTTCTGCATGCGCGGGATCAGATAAACCGGTGCGTTGATCCAGCTCTCGGAGACATATTTGCGATCCCAGAGCTGCCGGGTGGAACGGTTGCGGAGAAGTTCCATCTGTTCGGAAACGTCGTCGCTGAATTCGCCGCCTTGCGGGTAGAAATGCAGGCTCAGGACATCGACGGGATGGCCCGAGGCTTTCCACTCCGTCAGCAGCCAGGGAACATAATCCATCCCATGCTGTTCCTTCCGGTGATCCGGAAATTTCGTGTAGCCGTGCTCCGCGGCATATTGCTGATCGAAGCCGCTGTAGAAATATCCCTCCCAGCCCCACTCCTCCGGCGCCGCCACGAGCGCGCTGGGATCGGCCGATTTGATCTTCGCGGATTCGGTGATCACCTTGTCGCGATATTCGATGGCATGCGGCCCCACGGGATGAACGTCGCGATGCGTCGAGAACCAGATGCTCGGTTCGTTATCCATCAGATAATAGGGAACGCCGCCATTGTTCGCCGTGCCCCAGGTCTGGATCAGATGCTTGATCCATTTCTGTTCGAGGGCCGGGCTGTCTTGCAGGTAAGCGTCGTTAGGGTCATTCCCCGTGATATTGGTACTGCAATCGGTTTCGATGCCGTCGCCCGCGTCGGAATCATACGGATCGACCGCACATTGATTGCCATATTTGGCGACCGAAAAGCTCGGCAGAATCGAACGGTTCGCGCCGAGATTTGCGACCCAGCCGATCAGAGGCACAGTCAGCATGGGTTGGGCATTCGCCGCCTTGCTGCCGGAAACGAAACTGTCTGCCTGCTCGCCGGCCACATCGCTAGCTTGCGGATAACTTTCGAAATACCAGTCCGCGTCCAGGTTTTCGGCATTGAGCGCCCAATTATAGGTCGTCATCGAATTGCCGCCCATCCGGTTCAGCGGCGCGTTCAGTGCGGTGAGATCGGCCGTAGAGCCGAACGCCACTCCGTAGATTTGCGGATTGATCGGATGAACATTCTGGTTTGCGTCGATCTTGACGGAAACGGTTTTGGGCCGGACGACTGCTCCCGCGGCGTTGGATTGCTCGGTTAGAAGAATTGTTGAAACACCGGCCAACAGCAGATGCAGCAAAATGTTCGAATGACCGGCACCAAAACGCATCAGGATATTCCTTCTCGCTCCGCATGGACTATTGCCTGCCGATATTAACGGCGCATTGTCGAACCGCGTGAAACATGTATCGAATCTTCATTTCCCCGCATTGGAGGCCTACACGCGCTCCGGAATAGTCAGGCCGCGTTGCACCGCAGGCCGCGCCAGCCCGCGCTCCAGCCAGGCCGGGACATTCTTCAATTCGTCGAATTTCACCAGATCGCGGGCGCCGTAAAAGCCGATGAGATTGCGCACCCAGCCGAGCGTTGCGATGTCCGCGATCGTATAATCGTCATCCATGATCCATTGCCGTCCGGCGAGACGTGTTTCCAGCACGTCCAGGATGCGCCGCGATTCCGTGCTGTAGCGTTCGAGCGGACGTTTGTCGGAAAGCTCGCGGCCGGCGAATTTGTAGAAATATCCGACCTGCCCGAACATCGGTCCGACATGCGCCGTCTGGAAGAAAACCCACTGCATGGTTTGATAGCGGCGCACAGGATTGGCCGGGAGAAGCCGGCCAGTCTTCTCGGCGAGATAGATCAGGATCGCGCCCGTTTCGAAGAGACCGAACGGCGTGCCGTCCGGGCCATTCGGGTCGATAATCGCCGGTATCTTGCCGTTGGGATTGAGCGACAGGAATTCGGGCGTGTGGTTTTCGTTCGTGCCGATATCGATGCGATGCGCCTCATAGGCCAGCCCGAGTTCCTCGAGCGCGATGGAAACCTTCACCCCGTTTGGCGTCGGCAGCGAATAAAGCTGCAGCCTGTCGGGATGCGTGGCGGGCCAGCGCGAAGTGATCGGAAAGGCGGAGAGATCAGCCACTGAAACCTCACGGATTTTTCGATTGCCAGGCCGCCGATAATCACGAATCGACCGTCTTTGCCAAGGCGCAAGAGACGCGCTAAGGCATTGGCTGCCACACCGCGTGGCGAATAGTTCCCTTACAGCTGCGAGCGAATAGCGGACATGTCGGAACGCATTGTCATCATTGGCGCCGGGCAAGCTGCAGCGCAGGCCATATCCACGTTACGCGCGGAAGGCTTTGGGGGGTCGCTGACGCTGGTCGGCGACGAACCCTATCCGCCCTATCAACGGCCGCCGCTTTCCAAAGCCTATCTCGCAGGTACGTTCGAGCGCGAGCGTCTGTTCCTGAAACCCCCGGCGTTTTATTCCGAATCCGGCTGCGAACTGATTGCCGGCGTCGCTGCCACGGCAATCAATCGTAAGGTGCGCAGCGTTTCGCTCGCCGATGGCCGCGCGCTCGATTACGATAAGCTTTTGTTTGCAACAGGCACGCGCGTCAGGCAGATCGGCGTCGCCGGCGCGGACCTTGGCGGCATATTTTATTTGCGCGGGATCGCAGATGTCGATGCGCTGCGCGCGGCTTTGACACCGGGTGCAAAGCTGGCGGTGGTCGGTGGCGGATATATCGGGCTGGAAGTCGCCGCGGTCGCAATCAAGCACGGACTTGACGTGACAGTGTTTGAATCGCTCGATCGCGTCATGGCGCGTGCCGTTTCGCCGGCAATCTCCGCATTCTATGAACAAACACATCGCACAGCCGGCGTGAAGTTCGAGTTGAACACGACGGTTGAAGCGTTCGAAGGCAAAGAAAAGCTCACAGGCGTGAGAGCCGGCGGCAAGCTTCATCCCGCCGATATCGCATTGGTCGGCATCGGTGTTCTGCCCAATGTCGAACTGGCGTTGAATGCGGGCCTTGCCTGCGACGACGGCATTGTCGTCGATAATTGCGCGCGGACGAACGATCCGGCCATCTTCGCGGCGGGCGATTGCACGCGCCATGTCGGTCGCGACGGCGCACTGATCCGTCTGGAATCCGTGCAGAATGCCATCGACCAGGCAAAACATGCCGCGTTCGCGATGCTCGGACGCCCCACGCCCTATCGCGAAGTGCCATGGTTCTGGTCGGATCAATATGATCTGAAACTGCAGATCGCCGGACTGGCACGCGAAGGCGATGAGCTTGTGCGACGTGGCGATCAGGCTTCACGGAAATTCGCCGTTTTCCATCTGCGCGAAGGCCGCGTGGCGGCTGTCGAGGCCGTCAATGCAGCGCCGGAATATATCATCGGCCGAAAACTGATCGCCGAAGAAACGCCGATTGCGGCCGCAAGGCTTGCGGATACTGCAATCCCCATGAAATCTATCGTCTGAAAAACCGGAAAGGAACGATGCCGAAAATCACTTATATCGAACATAACGGCAAGGAACATGTGGTGGACGTACCGGCCGGATGGTCGGTCATGGAAGGCGCCGTCAAAAATCTGATTCCCGGAATCGACGCGGATTGCGGCGGCGCCTGTGCCTGCGCCACCTGTCACGTACATGTCGATCCGGCCTGGGCAGGAAAACTGCCGACCAAACAGGACATGGAAGATACGATGCTCGATTTCGCGCAGGAGCTCGCGCCGACAAGCCGGCTGTCCTGTCAGATCAAGGTAACAGCCGCGCTGGACGGCCTGGTCGTCCGCTTACCGAAAAACCAGCACTGACTCAGAGAGTGGCGGTAACTCTGAAAGTTAATCTCACCACCAAGACACCAAGATGGCCTAGATGCTTTGACTTGGTGTTCTTGGTGTCTTGGTGGTGAATCAACTGAAGCGATAAGAACGCTTAGCCGGCTTTGGCCACGAGTTGCGTTCGCCGCGGCAGATGACAGCGCACGATGGTGCCTTCGTCCGGCGCCGTTTCGATTTCGACCCAGCCGTCGTGAAGTTCGATGAAGCGCTTGACCAGCGCGAGGCCAAGACCCGCGCCCGCGGGCTGACCCGTCCGGCCTTTCGCGGCGAAGCGGTCGAAGACATTTGCTTTCACGTCCGGCGCAATACCCGGCCCGGAATCCGACACCGCGATTTGTACTTCCTCGTCAACAATCGCCGCTGAAAGAACGATGGTGCCGCCTTGCGGCGTGAACTTGAAGGCATTCGACAGGAGATTGAAGATGATCTGGCGGATGCGCCGTTCGTCGGCCGTGATCCAGCCGATCTTGGGATCCCAATCGCGGCGCAGCGCAACAGCCAGACCGTCGGCATGTTTCTGCAACGTATCGGCGGCGCGCGACAAAAGATCGTTCAGATTCACCTGCCCCAACTCGAGCTTCATGGTGCCGGAATCGATCAGCGCCAGATCGAGAATGTCGCTCGTTACATCCGCCAGATTGTTCGATGCCGTGAGAATGGCATTCACATAATCGGACTGCTTCTGGGACAGCGCGCCCGCCTGCCCCGCGGCAAGCAGGCTTGCAAAGCCATGAACGGCGTTGAGCGGATCGCGGAACAGGAACGAGGCATGATGCACGAACTCGGATTTAAGACGGTCCGCGGCTTCAAGCGCTTCGGCGCGGTCGCGCAACGCACTTTCCATCCGGAACCTGTCGGTCACATCGGCGAAGGTAATTAGCGTCGCGCCATCCGGCAGCGGCGCCAGAGCCAAGGCGAGCCGCTTGCCGTCGGAACGCTGGACGTGCCCCCAATTCCGGCTGCGCTCCGCACCCGAAGCAATACTGACGGCAAGGTTTTGCCACATGGGCGCATCGCCGAAGCGCGCGACGCAAGCCTCGGCGATCTTCTGCACATGAGGTTCGGCAGCAAGGCTTTCGGGTTCGAATTCCCACAGCCGCGCAAACGCCGCATTATGTAATTTCAGTCGCGCATCCGGCCCGAACACGGCGACGGCTTCATTCAGCGTATCCAAAGTTGCGCTCTGCACCTTGATGAGCGTGTTGTACGAGCTTTCGAGCGCCAGTTTTTCGGTGACGTCTTCATAGAGGTAGGTAAGGCCGCCGAAAGGATGGGGCTGCGCGATGACGCGCAATGTCGTCCCGCCCGGCAGGTACCAAAGATCCTCCGGCGCGTAGTCGAGCCCCTGCTCATACAGTGCGATGCGCTGGCGTTTCCAGGCCTGATAGTCGCGCTGTTCGGGCAAGCGGCGCGTTTCGCGCAGGCGATCAAGAATTTCCTCGTGATTGGGATGCAAATCGAGCCAGGAATCCGGCAGGTTCCAGAGCCGCACGAATGCGTCATTATAAAATGTGAGTTTTTGTTCGTTGTCGAAAATGGCGACGGCCGTCGGCATCTTGTCGAGTGTGTCGGAATGCGCGTCGATATGTTGCTGCAGGCGCGCTTCGGCATTGGAAAGATCGGTGACATCGATCGCGGAGCCGACGATTCCACCGTCCGCCAGCGGCACGTGAGTCAGCGCCAATGCGCGGCGCTGGCCCGCAATGACGGCGAAACGTTTGGATTCGACGACATGACCTTCCGAGCGCGCGGCGGAAGCAAGATCGCGGTCCGATTTTTCCAGCGCGGCCTGCGACGCAACCGCGGACTCCACATCCGGCTGTGCAGCGGCGGCAAGAAATGCGCGGTTTCCCCATACCAGTGCACGCGTCTCATTCCGCATCCAGACCGGAATGGCGATCGCGTCGAGCATGGCGCGATAATCCATCTGCACCGCGGCACTGTTTGTTTCGACCCAAACCGCTGCCATTCCACCGACGGCACGGCCACGCAAAGCGATGGCGCGTCCCTGTTCGTCGCGGATGTGGAGAAGAAATGGCGCGCCGCGATCCGCCAGCGCATCGAGCGCCTCGGCCAATATGATTGCATCGGGACCGGCCAGACAGGATTCGACGATCGCTTCCGCCGAGCCGTAGCTCCGTGTCGGCGATTCCTCGCCGCCCCAGGCGACGACGGGATCGCGGCCGGCTTCAATCAGCGCGTCGCGCGCGCCCAGCGCGGCGCGCGCCGAAGCTGCGGCGTCGCGGAGCTTCTGACGCAGAAGACGGACTTGCCGGACCTGCGCGTAGGCCCACAAGCCGCCAGCCAGCGCCAGTGCCAACGCACCGAGCGTCATCAGCGGTTCTACTGTTGCGGCTATGCCGGCTGCGAACGCCGGACCTGGAAGCGCAGTCAGAATCGCACCCGAGGCGAACCGTCCCGGCAATCCATAGCGCTCTCGCCGCGACCTCAAGGCGGGACGCATCGTCCGCCACCCCCGTCTCGCCCAAAGGGCGAATCACATTACGAATCAACATCATAGGAGGCGTTAACGTGTCCGCAAGATAATGTGGTTAAAAAAATGTAAAGCCCAAATTGAAGCCTTCGTTACCAGAGCTAGCTGGCTTTGACCGCGCCAATCGGGATTGCAGAGTCCCATCAAGTGCTTAGGAAATCCGTATGCGGAACATTCCAGCCGCGTGAGCCAACGCGGCCGGGACGGCTGCTGGTTAAGGATTCACAGCCCTTTTCCCTTCGGCGATGACCGCCTGCTCTGCTAAAGCTCTCGCGTCGAGGAGCTCCTGATGGTTTGCATGCGTCTGGCCCCCGTTCTGCTGTTGATGGGCGCGCTTGGCGGCTGCGCCGCGGTGAGCGACTTCGTCCTCGGGCCCGTCAGCGATTCCGACGAAGGCGAAGTGGTGACGGGCGTGTATCACCGCACCTCCCTGTCGGGCGATCAGTTCGATTTTCCGTGCCGCTATGGCCATGTGTGCCGGGCCGTGCTCATCCGCGACGAATATCTGCGCGAGCATTTCGTCGAACTCGACGGGCGGAAACTGGAGTTGCGCGTCAAGCGGACCAATGCCTGTCACGACAAGAAATCGTCCCAGTTCGCCTGCCAGACGAGCCGGGATGGGACGGCGCTACTGATCCTTGAATGGATCGAGCCCAGCGTCTGATACTATTCATGGAGATGATTGCGTGATCTTCCGCCAGCTCTTCGATCAGCAAAGTTCGACCTACACCTATTTGCTCGGCGACGAGGAGACGCGCGAAGCGGTGCTCCTCGATCCGGTGTTCGAACAGGCGCGGCGCGATGCGGCTCTGATCCGCGAATTGGGCCTTACGCTTCTTTGGACGATCGAGACCCATATCCATGCCGATCACGTGACGGGCGCGTGGCTGCTGAAAGAGAAACTTGCGAGCCGCATTGCGCTAACGGGCGCGAGCCATGCGCAGGGCGCGGATCGCTATCTGCAGGATGGCGATGAGATCGGCTTCGGCAAACATTCGCTACGGGCAATCGCAACGCCCGGCCACACCAGCGGCTGCATGACCTATGTAACGGAGGATCGCAGCCGCGCTTTCACGGGCGATTGCCTGCTGGTGCGCGGCACGGGCCGCACGGATTTCCAGGGCGGAGATGCCGCCGAGATGTATCGTTCCGTGCGCGAGCGGATTTTCGGCCTGCCGGATTCCTGTCTGTTATATCCCGCACATGATTATCGCGGCCTCACATGTACCAGCGTGGCCGAGGAGCGGCGTTACAATCCGCGGCTTGGAGACGAAATCGCACTCGGCGATTTCTGCGGACACATGGCCAATCTGAAACTCGCCCATCCCAAACAGATGGATATCGCCGTACCTGCCAATCTGCGCTGCGGGCGGCCAATGCAGGATGCGCCGCGCGAAGCCGATCCCGATTGGGCGCCGCTCGCCTTCACTTTCGCCGGTATCTGGGAAATCGGACCGCAAGTGCTGGAAGAGCACGCCGCGCGCACGCAGATCCTCGACGTGCGCGAGCCCGAGGAATTCACCGGCCCGCTCGGACATATCGAAGGCGCGAAACTCATTCCGCTGGGAGAATTACAGGCCCGCGCCGGCGAACTCACCCAGGATCGGCCTGTCGTTACCGTCTGCCGCGCGGGCAGCCGTTCCGCGCAGGCTTATAACATTCTCCGGCAGGCGGGCTTTACGCGCATTGCCAATCTCACCGGCGGCATGGTCCGCTGGCGCGCGGAAGGCTTGCCGGTAAAGGGCGGGCAAATCTGAAGTAATAACTACGCCGTCGTCATATTCGCATTCGGAGCTCTTATATGGTTGAGCGCGTCTTGCCGGACTCGAGGCTGCGGCCTGTGTGGTACGCTATGGTGTTCATGCCCATGGGCGTCACCAATGGCTACACGGTCGTGACGCTGGCATATTTGCTGTCGAAGGCCGGCGTAAGCGTCGGCCTGATCGCGGCGTTGGCGGGCTGGAGCCTCTTCCCGCAGACTTGGCGCGTGGTCTGGGCGCCGGTGGTCGACACCACACTTTCCATTCGCGCCTGGTATCTGATCTCCGCATCGGCAACCGGCCTGTTGATGGCGGCTACGGCTTTCATCCCGGCTAGTACGACGAATTTCGGCTGGGTCGAGTTGCTCGCCGTCGGCTTCTCGATGACGGCCACCATCACCACCATTACCGCTTCGAGCCTCCTCGCGCATGGCACGTCGGAAGAGGAGAAGGGGCGCGCCGGTGGCTGGAGTCAGGCCGGCAATCTCGGCGGACAGGGACTTGGCGGCGGGTTGGGCCTGTGGCTCACACAGCATGCGCCGGTCTGGACATCGGGTGTTGCGCTCGGCCTTTTCTGCGTCGTCACC
>DASXXW010000021.1:0-5462 GCA_036502865.1 Rhizomicrobium sp. | reverse complement strand
CACCAATCTTTCGCGTTATCCCGTTCATCTTGGGCTCGGGGCTACCGCCGAGAGCGAGGCGGAATTCACTGGCGACATGCAATGGTACATCGATTATTCGGCGCGCCACGAAGCGGACGGCGTCGAGGGGCGGCTCGTCAGCCTGCATACATTTCACGGCGCGTGGACGAGCTGGGAAATGCACCCGAACGGCAGCGAAGTTGTTATTTGCGTGAGCGGCGCTCTTACGCTTCATCAGGAACATCCCGGCGGCGCCGTCACCACGACCACACTCGATCCCGGTCAATATGCGATCAACGCTCCGGGCGTCTGGCATACGGCCGATGTCACGGCTGAAACCTCGGCCCTGTTCATTACGGCTGGATTGGGAACGGAAGTTCGCCCGCGATAATCAGGGAATTCCGGGGCGGCGCGGCCGCTGCTTCGCCGAAACCGATTTGATCACAATGCGCGCTTTCACGCGCGGGTCGATCGGATTCCCTGCCCGTTCGAGAGCCTGCCGCATCAGGGCCGTTACATCCAGTTCGTCGAGCATTTCGGGCCCGCGCAACACGATATGACGGCACTTCGTGCCGTTGCCCTTCAGCAGCTTCGCGGGGTCTTCCAGACCCACGCCCGGAAAGAAGAACAGGCTTACCCAGCGCGGATAGCAGGCAATGGAAAAGATCACGTCTCTCACGCGATCTCCGGAGGCAAAGCCGATCGCCAAAGCATTGTAATTATCATAGACGAGTTCGAAGGCCCCCGGGAGGTGCGCGCGCATCCGCGCCAGTATATCCCGGATCTGGCGCCCCATTTCCGGCGTGTATTTGCGGATGAAGCCGTCGAGTTGTTTCGCGGCGTCTGCTTCGTTGGCTGGTTTGGCGGCGCTCGCCTGTTTGCCTTTCCTGCTGTCGGATTGTTTGGTCCGGGCACCTGCGGCACTCGTTTTTTTCATCGCTCGATTCTCGCGTCATTCCGTCCGGAGGCCGTACCGGGCATGGAACAATAGAGCGCACTCCCCAGCCCGCAGGGAACCACGGTCCGTGTGCGGCGTTGGTAAAGTGCTTTTTGATCGGGGGAACCCATGCGCTCCTGCCTGCTCTGGCTGATCGGCGTGCCGATACCAGTCATCATCCTCATCTGGCTCTTCACGGGCCATGCTTAGACCATGATCCGAACTCACGCCTGCAAGGACACATACCATGGTTGAAACAGTCGCCGTATCCGACCAGGAAACCAGCGGATTTCGCTTTTCCTGGGGACTCGCAATCGCCGGTGGCGTAGTGGCAACGGCGGTCACGTTTTTCCTTCTGGTGCTTGGCTCGGGCTTCGGGCTTCTGCTGGTCAATCCGATGAAACAAACGGGCTCTTCATTGCCCGCGTTTCTGACCGGCGGTGCCATCTATTTCTTCGCGGCCCAGGCATTCGGGTTCGCCGTGGGCGGGCATATCGCCGGGCGGTTGCTTGGACCGCAGGTGGAAAGCCGGACGCAGGAGGAATTTCGTGCTGCGGCCCATGGTCTTGTGGTTTGGGCGGTGACCATTCTTTCGAGCCTTGCCATCGCGATCTTCGCCGGGATAGCAGCCCTGAATGGCGGGCTCGCCGTTTCGCCGCTTTACGGCGCCCATGCGGCTCCGGGGAGCGCGATATCTACGTCCTACGTCATCGATGGACTATTCTGGCCCAACATTGCCGGTGCCAATGAGACGTCTAATGGAGGCGGCGCGCGCGCCGAGGCGACGCGAATTCTCCAGGCCGGATTGATGCGCGGCGAGCAGCTCAACCAATCCGATCATGATCGCCTCGTCTATCTCGTCTCGGGCGAAGCACGCATCGCGCCGGCAAGCGCAGCCGAACGGGTGGATCGCATGCAGGCCGACATTCAATCGCTCACGCGCAGCGCGGCGGACAAAGCCCGCAAGGCCGCGAGCTATGCCAGCCTGTGGATCGCGTTCTCTTTGTTGTTCGGAGCCATTGTGGCGGTCTTTTCGGCGATCTCCGCACGGTTCGAGGATGACCGCGAAGCCTGGAATCCGTTTCTGGCAGTGCGCGGCCGGGCCTGAGCGCCGGCCGCCACTCCTCGACCGGATCAGTCTTCCGCGAGCGATGTCGCAATACGATCGAGAAGGAAATTCGTACCGCGTTCTCGTGAGCCTGCATCTTCGTAGCCGTCGAGGAAAACACCCTGTTCGGTGACTTTGAGCGACGCGCGGTTCTTGCCCAGCGCCTTCATTTCGACCGTCGCCAGCGAAACGGAAATCTTCCGGTCGTCGAGATGCATTTCATAGGTATAGATGATGCGCTGGTTTGGGATGATGTCGTGATAGATGGCGTCGAAGGTTGAGGTGACGCCGCCTTCCCACCTGCCCTTCAGCCTTTCACGTCCGCCCACGCGAAAATCCATCTCCCGCTCGAGAATCTCCAAACGGCCCGGATCGCCGCCGAACCATTTGCTCTTTGCCGTCATATCCGAGAAGGCGCGGAACAAGCGCTCCACCGGTGAGTCGTAGGTTCGTTCGATCGTGAAAATCGAATGTGCGGCCCCCGGCACAGTGCTGTCGTTTTTATACCACATGCGCGCCAGCTCGGCGTCGAGCTTGTCGAGCGTCTGCGCCCATCCCTGCGGTGCGAGAGATGTAAAATACGAGGCCTCGGTCGGATTCTCGAATGTATAGGTCTGGGTGACATCCATGCGCGTGCCGCCGAGAACATCGGTGAAATCGACCTCGGTGTAAGCACGGAACAGTGCGCGGTCCTTCGCGTCGGTAACACTCAGATCAAGCGCCAGCCGGTCATGCGGCGAAACTTCCGCAAAATGTCCGCGCGACCGGTGATCGATGTCACCCGGGCAGCACATGCGCACATAGAATAGGCCGCCGGCGCGCATATCCACCTCGGCTTCCGGTACCGAGCAAGCCTCGGGCGCAAACCAACGCTTGATATGATCGGCAGAACTCCAGGCCCGGAACACAATCTCGCGCGGTGCATGAAAGGTGCGAGAAAGTTTGAGCGGTGGCGGCTGTTCTCCAGCCTGTTTGTCATTCGTCATGTCCGTCTCCGTTTGTTTTTAAGGACTCGAGATAGCGGCCAAGCCTGTCGAGGCGGCGCTCCCATTCCTGGCGTTGTGCGTTGATCCAGCGCTCGGCGCGCCCGAGCGCGTCCGCATCGATTTCGCAGGTACGTACGCGGCCGGTTTTGCGCGAGCGGACGAGACCGGATTTCTCCAGCAACGCCAGATGCTGCATAACTGCCGGCAGCGACATCGCGAATGGCTCGGCGAGTTCCTTGACCGAGGCCGGACCGCGCGACAGGCGGTGCACCATGGCGCGCCGCGCGGGGTCGGATAGCGCCTGAAAAGCGAGATCGTGCCGCTGTGATTGGTTAAGCATTCGATTTAGTAACGCACCGCCAACAGTAAGGCAATAGCTTTACTAATCAAATTCGTTGCGGGGGGATAAAAATCCGAGAAGGCGAATGCACAAAAAAGCGATGGCCGGAGGTTCCCCCCTCCGGCCATCATTCCCCTCTTCAGTAGTTCAGTCTTCAGGAGCCGCTGCAGCCCAGTGGCAACTGCCCGGCGGCCTGCTGGGTCTGTGTCCAGGACGTGCTGTCATAGAAGCAGACATATTCGGTTTCGGTGACAGCCGACTTCCATCCGCCTTCGGGCTGTTCCAGTACCACCGATGTCAGGTTGGAATCGGAGAACCCGTCGCTGTCGATGGCTATGATTGCCGGCGCGGTGGAGCTGGAACTGCGAATGACCACCATTCCGTTGCCATTGCCGTCGTCATCGGCAAACCAGGTGCCGTTCCAGTCGGTGATTTCACACGGAAAACCGCAATTGTTGGAATCATAAGTTTGAACCGTGCCCGAAGAATCCGGAATCAGCACGGTCGAGTATGGTGTGCTGGGAAGCCTCGCCATATAGGCGCGCAGGCCGGTATTGCTGAATTCCTGCGTACGGGAATTGAACAGGAATTTCCGCTTCACTTCCAGCTCGTTGACTTTCTTCTTTGAGGTGAAAAGTTTGTAGGTAGTCTTCGTCCGGCCGCTCAACGGATTGTTGTTGCAGTCGAAGCCCGTAGTGGCTGTTTTGCCCTCAAGGTCGCTTACGCCCGTCCAGGTCGAAACTTCCCCGCCTGTAACCATGAGCGGCGCTGAGCCTTCGTCGGGCTCGCCCTCGGCCTGGCCGAAATATTCGTAGGGATCGTTGCAACTGTCGGTGGCGCCGTAACTGTCGGCAGCGAGATTGCCCGTCGAGTTTCCATTGCTATCGATCCAGGAAATGGAATCGACCCTGTCGGCATCGCCGGTGAACATGCCCGTATCGGGGTCGTCGAAATCGACGCTGATCCGGCTATTGGCAATCACATTGCCGGTCGCGAACGCGTGGGACGCAATGCATACCGATCCAAAAGTCATGGCGAGGATCGCTCCGCGCAAATGCAAATTCATGGCACTCCCCTTCTGTGCTTTCGCAGGGACAAGCGCCCCCCGAGTTATTTGGATTTTCGCGGCGCGCCGTCGGAACGGCAAAGCGCGCCTCGGGGCAGATCGGGACATTTCGGGACAAATCATCTGGATTAACCATGAGCGCCGCACATAGCGGCCGGCTTACGGTGTCACGCCGAGGTCAACGAAACTGTCCGCGATAGCAGGGTCTTCCTCTTTTGCCGCGGCGATGTCGGCGTTGCCTCCAGCGCTGTTTCCACTGTGCAACTCGATAATGCCGCGCATGTACAACGCGCCTGCGAGCTTGGGACTGACACTCAGCGCCTGATCGAAATCGACTGCGGCATCCTTTGGATGATCCATCCGGTATTGAAGAAATCCGGCTGCGCCCAAAACCTGCGTATCTTTGGGGGCGAGCTTCTCCGCCTGGTTGCAATCGGCGAGTGCCTTGTCGAGATCTGTTTTGAGTATGGCGCGCGTACGGCAGCGAATGGCGTAGGATGTTGCGAGGTCGGGGGCGAGACGGAAGACGTGTGCCGCATCGGCTAGTGCGAGTTCGCCCTGCCCTGTGAGCGCATAAACTTCCGCACGCCCTTCGAGTGCACCGACAAGCGCGGTCACTGTAGGAATGGAAATCGTCGAACCAGGTGAGTCGACCGATGCATGCAGGTCCGAGACGCCGAGCTCTTCATAGCCCAATGCGCGGCTGTAGGTGTCGATAGCCGTCGAATATTGGTGCATGTCGCGGTACAGGCCGCCCATGATGGTGAGAATTGCGACTTCGCTGTTCGGCCCTCCCCCGGTGTTGAGAAGACGCTCGCAATACTCGATGCGCCGCGCGGGCTCCAGTCGCGGATTCTCACACCGCGCCCAATAATTGAACATGCTTTGCGCAGACGCGGGGCCGAATTGAGCTAACACAAATCCGCTTGTCAGACACGCAGCCAGCAATTGGCTCTTTGGGCAATCCACTCGTGCTTTCTCCTGCAGTCTCGCGCGGGAGACCGATCTCAGAACGTAACGCTGCA
>DASXXW010000020.1:0-3060 GCA_036502865.1 Rhizomicrobium sp. | reverse complement strand
TGTGATCCTCGCTTGCACGAGGAAGACACCAAGAGTGGAGTATGCCGCCGCGTCGCCAAGCTGGATCAATGGCCCGTTCGCAGGAAGCCGTGGTCGTCGCTGCCGTCGTAGTAATAGCCGGTGATCTTTGTTCCCACCATGCCGAAGGCCGCGGTACCCTGAGAACCCGGCGGATCGAATGTCGTGACCTTCCCGCCGGGGGCGCGCACAAAACCATGTCCGGCGTCGGTACCGGCGACCGCCCCTTTCTTGTTGATGACCTCTACGGAGGCATCTCCGGAACCTGACGGATCGATCGTCGTAAACGTCCCGTCGGCCGCGCGTACATAACCATGCACTCCGCCACTATCCTCATATTCGCCGGCAATCGTCCCGCTTGCATTGATACTGAAGGCGTAGGTGCCGGTAGATCCGGGCACGTCAAAAGACGTTATCGTGCCGTCCGGCGACCGCAGGAAGCCGTGGATCGCCGTGCCGTCGAAATAGTCGCCGGCGATAGCTCCATGCGCGTTGATGCCGGCGCCCGACGTGTCCTGCGAGCCGGGCGGATCGAAGGTCGTGATAGTTCCATTCGGCGCTCGCATAAAGCCATGGCCGTATCCGGAGCTGTCGTCGTAATATCCCGAAATGGCGCCCCGCGTGTTGATGGCTTGGGGCTGCGTGTAATTGAAACCCGGCACGTCGAACGATGTGATTGTCCCATTGCGCACCCGCGCAAAGCCGTGAACGCCGCCATTGTCCGTATAAGACCCCGTGATCACGCCACGTGCGTTGATGCTATAGGCATAGGTATTCGATGCTCCCGGCGCATCGAATGTCGTGATCGTCCCGTTTGGCGAGCGCAGGAAGCCGTGACCTATTTCGCCGTTGTCATTATAATAACCGGTAATGCCGGCTTTGCTGATGCTGTAGGCAAAAGTATCCTTGGCCCCGGGGGGATCGAAGGTAACGATCTTCGCCGCCGCCGCGGGTAGCGAACAGGCTAGGGGCCCGATCGCCGCGATATAAGCAAAACTCTTCGCCAATCTGGAAACCAGCCTCATCTGTCCCTCCCGGCACGCATCTGTGATCCCAGACCATAGCTTTTTTCGTCACGCTATCGCCAGAGGGCGGCCGGCCCTGGACCAGGCTTCTACCCCGCCGAGCAGCGGACGAATTCTCTTGTAGCCCGCCCGCTTGAGGTGTTGCGCCGCGACCGCGGCCGATTCTTCGTTCGGGCAGGCACAATAAATAACCACTTCGACATCGCGGGAATATTGCTTCAGCACCAGCTCGATTTCCGCGCTATGAGCTGCGACCGCACCCGGAATCATGCCATCGCGCTCACGCGTCTCCGTCGATCTCACATCGAAGATGACCGGCGCGCGGCCTTCGTCCACTAGAGTAGCAAGTTCTTCGACCGAAATACGATCCATGCGAAGCTGGCGAATGAAAATCTGTCGCTGGACCCAGCGGATTGCGACGTAAAATATCAGTGCCGCAGCAATGAGTGCGATGCCGTATTCGCCGAGACGAACCAAGGTCGCAACGATCTCGTCGACTGCGCTGTGGAAGATGCGTCCGAGAATGAGCGGCACAGCCACATAGGCGGCGCTGCCGATCGCATCCAGAGTCAGAAAAGTCGTAATACCAACGCCGGTAATTCCACACAGCGTTACCGCGACATAGCCGAAGCCCGGGACAAATTTCGCGAATAAAAGTGTGCTCGCACCGAGCCGGGTGAAGGTAGTTTCAGTTTGGCGCACACAGGAATCGGGCGACAGCGTGAATTTGCAGAGCAGTCCAAGCACACGGCGGCCCCATCGCGCGCCCGCGCCGTACCAGAGTAGATCTGCAAGTATGTCGCCCGCTGAGGCGGCAAAAAGAAGAAGTGGAATCGAAGTTCCGTTTGCGGCTGTCAAAGCGCCCGCAACGAGCAGAACCGGCCACGCCGGAAAGGGGAGTCCGGCACGGCTGAGAAATACGGTCAGGAACACGACCGCGACGCCGTAGTGCTGGATCATCTGGCCGAAATGCTGCATTGGCGCCTCCCTTTTCGGATCGCGCAAGCACCAATCTAGTTCCTCGCAGCCGCCGTTCCAGCCCAAACATGGCTGATGAGCCTTGGGCGCAATGCTGGCGGCTTTTTCGGCAAATAAACTTTTCCGAATGGGTTGCGCCTCTATAGTCCGCCCATGCGAACCATCGATGCGTGAACAGAACGAAGCGCCGCGCGGGCAATTCTCCGCGCCGACCTGGACCTCCAGCGCCAAGGATCTGGTGACGACGGCGCTTGGGACCAGCCGTGTGTGGGTCACTCTGGGGTATGGGATCGTCAACGAGATCTACTGGCCGGCAACCGGTAACCCGCAAATTCGCGATCTGGGTTTCATCGTCTGGGGTCCGAATGGCTGGCACGAGGTCAAGCGTGTCGCGCGCTATGAGATAACGGTCCCCGATCATCACATACCGCTGCCCCGTATTGTGCACGAACATGCGGATTATCGGCTCGAGTTGGAACTCGTGCCGGATCCGCAGCGCGATGTGGTGCTGATTTCATTCCGCCTGTTGGGTGAAGGCCTGCGTCTTTATCCGCTTCTGGCGCCGCATCTGGGAAATAGCGGGATGCACAATAATGCGAGCGCGGGAGAGGAACTCTTCGCCTGGAAAGGCGACGCCGCTCTGTGCCTCACCAGCGATTGCGGATTTTCGCGCGCCAGTGCCGGTCATGTCGGCGTTTCCGATGGCTGGCAGGATTTCGCCCAGAATGGGCAAATGAGATGGACTTACGGCACGGCGCTCGACGGCAATGTCGCCCTGTTAGGCGAACTGGCCGCCAATGAGGGAACGCTTGCGCTCGGATTTTCGGAGACGCGCGAGGGTGCACTCACGCTCGCCCGTTCAAGCCTCAGCGTCGGATTTCCTTGCGTCCGCGATTGTTTCGTCGAGGGTTGGCAGGAGTGGGGGAAGAACCTTCAAATACAATCCACTTCGGCAACGGTAGAGCGCGAAGCCCATATTTCTGCGGTCGTTCTGAAAGTTCATGAGGATCGCACCTATCCGGGTTCCATCGTTGCCAGC
>DASXXW010000019.1:0-35610 GCA_036502865.1 Rhizomicrobium sp. | reverse complement strand
CCTGGTTCGGGGGCGGCTCGGATCTCACGCCGATGTTACCGGCAGCGGAGGATGCGAGAATCTTCCACGCTGCGCTGGAAAATGCGTGCAACCGGCATGGCAGTGATTACTACGAACGCTTCCGGAAATGGTGCGATGACTATTTCTATCTGCCTCACAGGGGCGAAGCGCGCGGCGTGGGCGGCATCTTCTTCGATGGTCTGGCCACCGGCGACTGGAACGCCGATTTTGCTTTTACCCGGGACGTGGGACTCGCTTTTCTGGATATCTATCCCCAGATCGTGCGAAGACGCATGAACGAATCCTGGACCGAAGCAGATCGCGAACACCAGCTCATCCGCCGCGGGCGCTATGCCGAGTTTAACCTTCTTTATGACCGCGGCACGCGCTTCGGTCTCAAGACAGGGGGAAATGTGGAAGCAATCCTGATGTCGCTCCCGCCGGAGGCGCGCTGGCCCTAAGCCGCGCGCATCGACATCATGCTCCCTCCTTCAGTCGCCGCACTTCTGCAGGTCATCCTGATCGATATGGTGCTGGCCGGAGACAACGCCGTCGTCATCGGCGTATCCGCTGCTCGCGTGCCCGATTCCGAGCGCCGGCGGGTCATGTTCTGGGGCCTCGCCGCAGCCGTGATCCTGCGTCTCATCGTGGCCTATATAGTTCTTCTGCTGCTGCGCACGACGGTATTTCTGGTTTTCGCCGGTGGCATACTTCTCCTCTGGGTTGCGTGGCGGCTCTATAAGGAAATCCGGCCGTCGCAAGAGGAAAATCAGCGCGGTATCGAAACCATCACGAGCGCGAATCCGGACAAGTCAAACGTACCGATGCGGGCTTCGCGCGACGTTCGCCGCGCAGTCATTCGCATCGCGATAGCCGATCTTTCCATGTCGCTCGATAACGTGCTCGCGGTAGCCGGCGCCGCGATGAACCATCCCTACGTGTTAGCCGTCGGATTGCTGCTGTCCATCGCGCTGATGGGGTTTGCGGCATCGGTGATCGCCAATCTGCTGCACAAGATGCCGTGGATCAGCTATGCCTGCGTGATCATCGTTTTCTATGTGGCGTTGCGCATGATGTGGGTGGGCGCGGAACAGATTTTCGCCGCTATGTAGGACAGGGCGTGCAATCAGTTCCCGGAATCGTGCACCATCGTCCTTAGCCTCTGCGCGAGCATCGAACGATCCTTTGTGAAATCGCTTTCGATCCATTCATCTTCAATCTGCGAGAGAATGGAGCCGACTAGCGGTCCCGGCGCAATTCCAGCCTCCACAACATCGCGCCCCGATAAGGGAAATTTGGGTATGTCCCATTTCGTTGCTTCATCGAACAAATTGCGCCAACCGGCATTGTGTGAAGCATTGGTATCATCCGCCCACCGCAGAATGATTCGATCGCACAGACGCACTTTACCCAGGCGGTAAATCAGTTTTCGCAATGTCTGCCGTGATGTCTCGGCCGATATTTCCGGCCGCCTATCTGCAAGATCGACCACGCGGTCGCGGTTTTCGTTCGAGAGCCTCAAGCGCTCTACTACCGCCGACGCAATTCCGGTATCTGCGGGCAAAAGTGCGGACAGGCGCTGTATGGGGTCCGGCCTAAATCCGTTCGTCGTGTCGATCGCAACAAGATGTTCGAGTCGATCGGGTTGCGATCCGTCGGGAATAATTTCCTGCAATATTCCGGATCGCGCCATGATGCGGATGGCGGCAGAAGGGTTTTTCGCCTCAAGAAGGCGCAGCATTTCCTTCTGAATGCGCTCGCCCGACAAGCGCGCGAGACCGGCACGCTCCGCTTCGACTGCTACCAGCGCCTGTTCGTCCATTTCACCGCGCCCATACCAGGCATGGAAACGGAAGAGGCGCAAAATGCGCAAATAATCCTCGCGGATACGCGCGACAGGATCGCCGATGAAGCGGATGTGCCTGGCTTCGAGATCAGCCAAGCCGCCGAAATAATCGAACACCTCGCCATCCTGCGACGCGTACAACGCATTGAGGGTGAAATCTCGACGGCTCGCGTCCTCTTCCCAACTCTCCGAAAACGCGATGACCGCGTGCCGCCCATCCGTTTCCACATCGCGCCGCAATGTCGTGACTTCGAATGGTCTGCCACCCGATATGGCGGTCACCGTGCCGTGATCGATGCCTGTCGGCACGGCCTTGATGCGCGCGGCCTCAAGCCTGCGGGTCACTTCCTCGGGCAGCAGAGGCGTTGCGATGTCGATATCATCTACGTCCAGGCCGAGCAGTGCGTTGCGCACCGCGCCACCTACGAAGCGTGCATCTCCTCCGTCTGACAAAAGCGCAATCATCACGGCGCGTGTTTCGTCGGCGTGAATCCACGCTTGCTGCGCCGGATCAAGCCGGCCGTTCATGCGCGATGAAATCTCATGCGCGCAGCCGGTCGCGCAGACTCACAATAATGGCGGCAGTGGCGCCCCAGATATGATGTTGTTTGTAGTGAAATGCGTAGAAGGCACGTTCGCTGCCGCGCCACTCGGTGGTCTCGCGTTTGCAGTTGGCCGGATCGAGAAGAAATGCGAGCGGCACTTCGAATATCTCGGCGACTTCTTTGACATTCGGGCTGAGACCAAAACCTTCCTCAAGGACTCCGATCACCGGCAGAATCGCAAAGCCCGTTCCCGTTTCATAAGGATCGAGAAATCCCGCAACCGTCACGAGCGCCGGATCGATTCCGGTTTCCTCCTGCGTCTCGCGCAAGGCCGTGAAAACGAGAGAAGCGTCGTCCGTTTCCAGACGCCCGCCCGGAAAGCTGACTTGTCCGGCGTGGCGCGCGAGCGTTTCGGTCCGCCTGGTGAAGAGAACTGTGGGATCCGCGCGCCGCACGATGGGAATCAGGACGGCGGATGGAACAAGCTCGTGTGGAACGGCCCGTTTCAAATCGGGATTGAGATCGTAATCGCTCGGCCCCGGAGACAGCGGCAAAGCGGAAGGTTCGGCAAGCAGCAGCGGCCGCAATGCGCCGGCGCCGTCCCGGGCAATCTCAGGTCCGATCGGCGCCACCGGGCTTTGTGGAGTATCCATCAGACTTTACCCGATATTGCTGTAAACCACAGCGAGGCAGCTTCACGGCCTTGTGCGATTTCCGGATATGGACGCCAGGATTGTGCAGTTGCGTGCGCGAAGCCGGAATGCCACATAAACACCTTCCCGATGGTTCTGGCCGAGAATAGGGAGCGGCCCTGTAAGCCGCAACTGCGGGTGTTGTGCACGAAGCACCCCGCAAACAACTGATACGATGTCGCCAAGATGAACGAAACGCAATCTGCCGATCCCATCGAGCTGATCGACGAAGCGCCTGTAGCTCAGGCGGAGATGTATGCCGAGCTTTTCGCCAAGGTGCGGACGGGCGTTGGCCGCGTCATCTTCGGACAGCGCGAGGTCGTCGATCAGGTTCTGGTCACGTTGCTGGCCGGAGGCCACGGGCTGTTGATCGGAGTTCCCGGCCTCGCCAAGACGCGGCTGGTCGAAACGTTGGCTACGGTGCTGGGACTCGACTGGAAACGCATCCAGTTCACGCCCGACCTCATGCCGGCCGATGTGATCGGGTCCGAGATTCTCGAAGAAAGTGAAGCGGGCCGCCGCGCATTTCGTTTTCTGTCCGGGCCGGTCTTCACCCAGCTCCTGATGGCGGATGAAATCAATCGCGCGAGCCCGCGCACGCAATCGGCGCTGCTGCAATCGATGCAGGAAAAACATGTAACAGTCGCCGGCCAGCGTTATGACCTGCCGCATCCGTTTCATGTACTGGCGACGCAGAATCCGTTGGAGCAGGAAGGGACTTATCCGCTTCCCGAAGCTCAGCTCGACCGTTTTCTCCTGCAAATCGACGTCGGCTATCCGGACGCCGAAGCCGAACGGCAAATGTTGATGGCAACGACATTCGGCGAAGAAACATCCGTCGAACGCGTTTGCGATGGCGATGCGCTGAGCGGCGCGCAACGCGTCGTACGGCATCTGCCAGTCGGCGAAAAAGTTGTTGAAGCCATTCTTCGTCTCGTACGCGCAGCGCGGCCCGACGAAAGCGGCAGCGATGCATTGCGCGGTCAGGTGGCGTGGGGACCGGGACCACGCGCCAGCCAGGCCTTCATGCTCGCCATTCGCGCCAAAGCCCTGATCGAGGGGCGGTTTGCTCCGTCGGTGGATGACGTTGCCGCACTCGCGCAACCCGTGTTGCGTCATCGCATGGCGCTCAGTTTCGCGGCGCGCGCAGAAGGCATCCGGATTTCGGAAATCATAGACCGGCTATGCCGGAGTGATCTTTGAAGGAAACAAACATTCCTTGGGAGCGGCCCGCGCAGGCTGCGGCTTTGGGGCTCGAAGCCGAAAGACTTGCCGCGCCGCTGCCGCCCCTGCTTGTCGAAGCCGAACGTCTGTCGTCCATTGTGGGTCTTGGCGTTCACGGACGCCGCAAAGCCGGTATTGGCGAAACCTTTTGGCAATTCCGCCGCTACGTGCAGGGCGATGGAACAAATACTATCGACTGGCGCCAATCGGCGAAGTCGCAGCATCTCTTCGTCCGCGAACGGGAATGGGAAGCCGTCGAAGCCGTTTGGTTCTGGTGCGATGGGTCCCAGGGCATGCGCTTTGCATCCGGCAAAAACCTGCCTAACAAATATGATCGCGCAAACCTGCTGGCACTGGCGCTGGCTTCGCTGCTGATACGCGGCGGCGAACGCATCGCACTTCTTGGTGGAGGACGGCCGCCTGCGGGAGGCCGTGCCACCCTGAACCGGATGACGCTGACACTTGCGGACAACAAAAACAACGATCCCCTGCCACCCGACGCGCCCATTGGAAAAAATGCGCAGCTGATCTGGTTCGGCGATTTTCTTTCGCCTGTAACCGATATCGAACGCGCCGTCCGCAAATTCGCGAGCGCCGGTCTCTCGGGCCATCTGGTTCATATCGTCGATCCCGCGGAACAGGATTTCCCCTATAACGGGCGCACGCGTTTCGAATGGGCCCCCTCGCGGCTGAATCAATTACTTGGCCGCGCGGAAAGCGCGCGCGACGAATATTGCCGCAGGTTTCGGGCGCAGGCGGACTCGGTAAGCGCACTCGCAAACAGATTTGGATGGTCGTATCTCGCGCATCGCACAGACACGAGGCCGGAAACGGCGCTGATTGCCCTGTACACCACACTGGGCGGTTTGCCTGCCAATAATGCCGGCGTGCAAGCCACAGCCTGATGAGTTCGCTGTCATCACTTTCCTTCGGCGCGCCCTGGATTCTCGCGGCGCTTATTGCTTTGCCGGTGGTCTGGTGGCTGCTGCGTGTGACGCCGCCCGCGCCGCGACGTGTTTCATTTCCGCCTTTGCGTTTGCTGATCGGCCTCGCGGCCAAGGATGAAACGCCGGCGCATACGCCGCTCTGGCTGCTTCTCCTGCGATTGCTCGCGGCGGCGCTCATCATCATCGCTTTGGCGGAACCGAGATTCGGAGAAGCACCTCCGCTTCCCGGCAAGGGGCCGCTTGTACTGTTTGTCGACAATGGCTGGACATCGGCGGAAGCCTGGAACATTCGTGGCTCTGCAATCGGTACGGCACTTTCATCGGCCGCCCATTCCGGACGTCCCGTCGCGATCATAACTACGGCTTCGCCTTCGCCATCCGTCACGCTGTTGTCGGCAGGCGAGGCAGAACGGCAGGCGGCAGAGATTGCGCCGCAGCCATGGCTTCCGACCCGCACGCGTGCAGTTGCCGCGCTTGCAAAGGCGAAACTCGGCGAAACGCCTGATATACTCTGGCTGAGCGACGGCCTCGACTACGGAGACAGCAAACATATTGCAGATTCCCTCGCGCAGCTCGGCCACTTACGGATTTATGCGGACGCGGCCGCGAAAGGCCCCGAGATGTTGCGCTCGCTGCGTAATGAAGCAGACGGTTTCGTTGCGCATATCGCGCGCAATCCCAATGCCGGCATGCAGGAAGGCAATGTCGAGGCACTCGGAACGCAAGGCGAAATGCTGGCCGATGCACATTTCCGGTTCGCGCCCAATGAGGGGGAAACAACGGCGAAGATCGTGTTACCACTCGAAATCCGCAATGAGACCACAAGGGTCGTCATTGAAAACAAGGACTCCGCAGGCGCGGTGCAGCTCCTTGGTGGCGGATCGAAACGCAGAGCCGTCGAGATCGTATCGGCACGCAATGCGCAGGACGAACAGCCACTGCTCTCCGATACTTATTACCTCCAGCGTGCGCTCACGCCCTATGCCGATGTACAAAAGGGCACGATTGAAGACGCGCTTGCGCGCAATGTGTCCGTCATCGTTCTCGCCGACATAGGTACGATCTCGGGTGCCGATCATGATCGCGTCGCCCGTTTCGTCGAACAAGGCGGCATCCTCATCCGTTTCGCGGGCCGGCGTATGACGACGAATGTGGACGACCTCGTTCCGGTGAAACTGCGCGTTGGAGGACGCTATCTCGGCGGCGCACTCGCCTGGGCCCAGCCGCAGCATCTGGCGGAGTTTCCCGAAGCGAGTCCGTTTCGCGGACTTGCCGTTCCGCCGGAAGTGACAATCTCGCGTCAGGTGCTTGCCGAACCGTCGATCGAACTCGCCGATCGCAGCTGGGCGCGATTGACCGATGGAACACCACTTGTCACCGGTGCTGCGCGCGGCAAAGGCTGGGTCGTATTGTTTCATGTGACGGCCAGTCCGACCTGGTCGAATCTTCCGCTATCGGGCCTTTATGTCGCGATGATGCAGCGCCTGCTCGATCTGGCCGGCGGCGCGCAGCCTTCGCAACTGGCCAGCGATGCGAACGCCGTATTTCCGCCGGTGACGACGCTCGACGGCTTCGGTCATCTCGTCAAACCGCCTGCCGATGCGCTGCCACTACATGGCTCGGAGATCGCGCGAACGACACCGTCGCACCTGCATCCCCCAGGTCTGTATGGCCGCGGCGGCGCCGAAATCGCCCTGAACGCGGCGAATGATAGTTTGCAACTGGATGCACTCCGCCCCGGCAATCACGAAGTGCAACCCTATTCCGGATCGACACTGCTCGATCTTCGCGAGCCGCTGCTTACGCTGGCGTTGATGATATTGCTGGCCGATGTTTGTATCGGTCTGTGGCTGCGCGGCTATCTTCCGTCCATGCGCGTAGCGGGCCGTGCGGCCGCTCCGTTTGTCTTCCTGCTC
This sequence comes from Rhizomicrobium sp., assembly GCA_036502865.1. Taxonomy (GTDB): domain Bacteria; phylum Pseudomonadota; class Alphaproteobacteria; order Micropepsales; family Micropepsaceae; genus Rhizomicrobium. The sequence goes on along the minus strand of DASXXW010000019.1, from coordinate 28,440 downwards.
CTGTTCCATCCCTTTCAGGCGCATGCGGACGACGCTTTCGATATGAAGGCTGCTCTCGATACACAGCTTGCCTATGTGAAAACGGGCCTTCCCGATCTTGATGCAACAAGCGCAGCCGGTCTTACGGGCCTCGGCCTCGTGCTCAAAGCACGAACCTCCTATGAGCCACCCGACGCCATAGGTGTCGATCTCGACCGTGATGATCTCAGCTTCTTTCCGCTGCTTTATTGGCCGATGGATCCGCGCGAGCACGACCTTTCGCCGCGCGCGCTCAGCAAGATCGCAGATTACATGCGCAATGGCGGGACCATCCTGTTCGACACGCGCGATCTGACTTTGGGCAGTGTGCGCGGACCGCAATCCCCCGGCGAACAAACATTGCGGCGGCTGCTCTCAAAGCTCGACATGCCGCCGCTCGAACCCGTGCCGTCGGATCATGTGCTGACGAAAACATTCTATCTGATCCAGGATTTTCCGGGCCGCTGGACCGGCGGCAAAGTCTGGGTCGAAGCGCTTCCGCCGCCCGATCCCGATTCGGGTCCGGCACGCGGTGGAGACGGCGTGTCGCCCGTTATCATCGGCGGCAATGATTGGGCGGCTGCATGGGCGGTCGACAGTCAGGGGCGTCCGCTCGCAGATGTAACACCCGGGGGCGACGAGCAGCGGGAGATGGCTTACCGCTTTGGCGTCAATGTCGTGATGTATGCGCTGACCGGTAATTACAAGACCGACAATGTGCATGCGCAGGCGCTTCTCGAACGCCTCGGACGATAGGGCGGTCACGCGGCAATGCATCTCTCCGTCGATTTCGCGCCGCATATCGGTTTCATCTGGATCTGGTTGATCGCGGGCGTCGCGACGCTGCTTGTGATCTATGCGTTATGGCGGCGTGCGCGCGGCGCGCTGGCGCGCGCGCTCGTTTTCGCTCTGGGTTGTATAGTACTTGCCAATCCGCTGATCGTCCGGGAAACGCGCGAACCGCTTCCGGATATTGTGGCACTCGTCGTCGATCATTCCGGAAGCATGGATATCGATCATCGCCGCAGCGATGCCGACAAGGCTGCAGCAGAGATTACAAAGCGCCTCTCCGGCGACAAGAGCATCGAGATTCGCCGCGCAGAAGTGCTCTCTCCGGTCAACGAAGACACCGGCACACGGCTTCTCGCCGGTGTTACATCCGCGCTCGCCGATGCACCGCCGGAGCGGATTGCAGGCGCCGTCGTCATCACAGACGGCGAAGCGCATGATGCGCAAAATTCAAACGCGTCGACACTGCGCGGCCCGTTTCACGCCCTGATTGTCGGACAGCATGGCGAACGCGACCGTAAGCTGACTGTGGTGAGCGCAGCGCGCTACGCCATTGTCGGCCAATCGGCGGATATCGTCGTTCGAGTCGATGATTTTGGTTCCAATGGCGCGGGAGCCGCGCAACTGAAATTGCGCGTAGGCGGCGCGGACGCGGGCATACGCATCCTTCCCACCGGCAAAGATATCGCCATCCCCATTCCCGTTCTTCACGGCGGTGAGAATGTGGTGGAGATCGAAGCCCAACCGGGACCTTCCGAACTCACGCTCGCCAATAATCGCGCCGTTGTAACGATCTATGGCGTGCGCGACAGGCTGCGCGTGCTGCTGATTTCCGGCCAGCCCCATGCGGGCGAGCGCGTCTGGCGTTCTCTGTTGAAGGCTGATCCGTCCGTCGATCTGGTGCACTTCACGATTTTGCGGCCACCCGACAAGCAGGATCAGACTCCGATCGATCAGCTTTCGCTCATTGCATTTCCGACGCGCGAATTGTTCGTCGAAAAGCTCGATCATTTCGATCTGGTGATTTTCGACCGCTACACCGAGCTCGGAATCTTGCCGATGGAGTATTTCGAGAACATTGCACGCTACGTGGAAGATGGCGGTGCGCTGCTGGTATCGTCCGGTCCTGAATTTGCTTCGCCGCAGAGCATCTTCCGCACGCCGCTCGCTGCCGTATTGCCCGCGCGTCCGACCGGCGACGTGCTGGCCCAGCCTTTCAAGCCATTGCTCACCGAAGCGGGCCAGGCCCACCCTGTTACACGCGGTCTCCAGGGCGCGAATGAAGGAAACACGCCTCCGGCCTGGGGCCGTTGGTTCCGCCTCATCGGAGCAAACAAAGTATCCGGCGAAACGCTGATGTCCGGGCCCGACAACCGCCCGCTGCTTGTGCTCGATCGTATTGGCAAGGGTCGCGTCGCAGAACTTCTCTCGGATCAGGGCTGGCTATGGGCACGTGGTTTCGAGGGCGGCGGCCCGCAGGCCGAATTGCTCCGCCGGTTGGCGCATTGGCTGATGAAAGAACCGGAGCTCGAAGACGAGCGGCTTTCCGCGACGATCGCGAATGGGCAGATCGAGATCGACAGACAAACACTCGCGGCGAGCGCCAAGCCCGTCACGCTGACCTATCCATCGGGCCGTACACTTACGCTTCCGATGGTAAAGGCGCAGCCGGGGCTCTGGCGCGCAAGCGCGAAGGCAGATCAACTCGGTCTCTATCGCGCGACCGATGGAATATTGAGCGCCGTCACTGCCAGCGGTCCGCTCAATCCAAAGGAAGTTGCCGATGTGCGCGCGACCGACACTGTTCTGCAGCCCATTGCACGCGCGACGGGCGGATCGGTGCATTGGCTGGCGGATAGCGGCGTGCCGAAGCTTCGCCGCGTCGGCGCAGGAGAAGCTACATCCGGCAGCGACTGGATCGGCCTGCGCGCGAACCATGCCTATCGCGTCACCCAGGTCGAACAGGAACCGCTGCTGCCGGAATGGTTCGCGCTTCTGCTCGTACTCGGATCGTTGCTATTCGCCTGGAGACTGGAAGGCAGATAAAGAAGCGCTCAGGCTGCGGCCCAGGCGAGCGGATGCTGTGCAAGGATCCGGTCATTGGTGACGAGCCGCAGACCTTCGACGGCGCATTGCGCGAGCAACAATTGGTCGAAGGGATCGCGCGTTGGCGGCACCGGCACGATCTCATGCACCGCATGTCGATGATTGATCGCAAGATGCGCCAACCCTATCGCGACAAAATATTCTGCGAGATCGTCGAGGCTCATTCCCGGATCCAGCTTTCGAAGCCGCGTTTTGATGGCGATCTCCCACAGGGTTGCCGCACTTACATAGGATGTGTTCAACGGCGCCATTATCGCGGCGTGCGCAGATGCGTCGATCGTCGCGAGTTCCTGTCGCGCGAGCGCGATCAGGATATGTGTATCAAGAAGGAGGCGCATTACTCCGGGAGCAGGTGAAGAAGAAAATCTTCCGGCAGAGGATCATCGAAATCCTCGGCAACGTAAGGGAACGCGCCTTTGATGCCGCGCTCTCGCATAAACTTTCGTCCGGCCGCCAGATCGAGCCCTCCCCGGGCCTGGTGGGGAACCATATCGAAAGCGGGCTTCCCGTTGCGTGTGACGACAATCGTTTCGCCCACCTCCACGAGACGGGCCAACTCCGTCAGCCGGTTCTTTGCATCCTTGATCGATACGGTGGCCATGGACTATTATAGCTACCGGTAGCCACCTTGGCAAGCCGGCAGCCACCGCTCGGCTAGATTGTCCTGAAGCGCCCAATTTCCGGACATTCCCCATTGCCACCTTTATGCTGCGGTCTTTACCAATCTTTTTGCTGCCGGCTCGATCCGCATCTCGATGATTTTCGACCAACACTCACCGTCTCAAAATACCGCCGGATATGAGCGGCTGGAATCGCATGGCTTTGTTGCGCTCTGGCGCGGCTTTCTGTTTCTGCGGGGGCATATTGCGGGCGAGGACAGCGTCCGCGCGATGCTGGCGTCCTTTCGGATGTGGGGGCCGCAGAAATCACTGGCGCTGCCGAAGGGCTCATTCCTTCTTTGCATTCTCGACACGCGAACGCGCGAAATTTTCTGCGCCGTGGATCCGTTTGGATTGGCGCGGTTGTTCGTTGCAGACTCGCTTGTTTCGGACGATTTGTTCGGCCTGATCGCGAAAATTGGCTATTGCGAGGATCAACTCGACCTTCCCGCTCTCGCCTCTTTTCTGCGTTTCGGTTTCTACGGAATGGGCCGTACCATCGACCGCCGCGTGCGTTTCCTTGCCGGCAATGAGATCGCCTGTCTTTCTTCCGACGGCGGCGTCGTGTGGCTGCTCAAACAACTTCCCGATTTTCGCGCGGCACAGCCAGAGTTCGATTTCGATACCTATGTGGATGATGTCCGTGTCGCGCTGAGCGGCCAGCGTGTTTCGCTCGATCTGACCGGCGGTTATGACAGCCGGCTGCTTGCTGCGTGCCTGAAGAACCAAATTGCGGAAACGGCGACGACCGGGCAACCCGGAAATCTCGATATGAAGATCGCGGGCCAGGTCGCGGCGGTGCTGAAGCTGCCGCATATGACCACACGGCACGATATTTCCGGGTTCGAAGATCGCGCCCCTTTGCTTCTGCGTCTTACCCACGGCCAGACGGGACTACTTACTTACGATCATGTCTATCAGCTCACCCGGGAGCGGCAGGCCCGGGGCATGACACTGGTCATCGCGGGCATCGGCGGTGAATTGTGGAAAGACATATTGTGGCTACAAGACTTTCCGGTTCTGTCCGGGCCGTCCAATCTCGAACGTCTTTACAAGACTCGGATTGAACCGCGTAAGCCATCGGCCGCGTCGCTGGCATCGTCCTTTGCGACGCAGTTCGAAACCGCAAAAGACGATTATCTCGGCGAGATGCAACGGCAATTTGTGGCCCTGCCGCGCACGCTGGCCTATGATGCTGTCTATGCTTTTCTGCGAATTTCTTTCACCGCCGGCCCATCGGTGACCGCCGGGCTTGCAATGGGATTGCCGACCTTCTCCCCGCTCTATGATCCCGATGGTGCGTTTGCATCCATGCACAAGCGTCCGCGCGAACGTCTGTTCTCGCGATGGCATCGCAAGACCATCGCGCACTTCGCGCCGGAAATAGCCAAACTGAGAGCCGATGACGGATTTTCCGCACGAAGCGGTCTCTCTGCTCTCGCCGACATACCGTTCTATGCGAGTAATAAACTGCTGCGCGCCGCGCAGAAGATTGCGCAGAAATTCGGACTACCCGACATCCGCCATTTGTCTTTGGACGATCCGCAAACAATGGCGCGTGCCGTGGCACTTCCGCTCTCTCGATCCGCTCTGGATTGCATGCGCGATTTGCATGTGCTTTCGGGCAACAGCGAAGCCGCGCAATGCGGACGCGCGCTGTTCGACCGTCTTCTCACCGCCGGAATGACCGTCGAGGAATTATCGCGCAGCTAGCGGCGCACCGCTGGCGCAGACCGGTTCATCGATCCTCGCCCGGCGCACATCTCCACTCAACGTATCGAGCGCGCCGGCCACGAGAGCGAGCCCAAGAATGCGCGCACCATCGACCGGACCCGGGAAATGCAAGCGTCCATTCTCGATCGGCACAAAGCCCGCACGGGAGTAGTAGGATTCATCTCCCACGAGAATGACGGCGCGAAATCCTTGCGTGCGCGCTTCATCGATTCCGTGTTTCATCAGCGCCACGCCCATCCCGCGCCCGCGCCATTCTGCGGCAACCGCCAATGGTCCGAGCAGCAACACGGTTTCATTTCCAACAGCGACGGGCCAAAAGCGCACCGAACCTCTCAACACGCCATCTTCGATCGCTACAAAACTCAATCCTTCCACGGAACGGACACCTTCGCGCAGCCGGTAAGCAGATTTCGCGTAGCGCCCGGGTCCGAAGCCTTGCGACACCAGTTCCTCTACGGTCGATGCATCGCCCCATTCTTCCGGTCTGATTTCCCACATGATCGGGCTCCGTTCCTGTTCTCCCTCCTCTTTCACAGCCGGAGCCGCGCCGCTAGGGTTTTCGGAGATCGCTAAAAGGACGTGCAGTTATGGGCTTACTCGAAGGCAAGGTCGTTCTCGTCACCGGCGCGGCAAACGGCATCGGCAAAGAGAGCGCGCTACTCGCGGCGAAAGAGGGTGCGCGCGTGGTGGTGAACGATCTGGGCGGCGGCGTCGGAGGCGGCGACGAAGGTTCGGCCGGTCCCGCCGAGCAGGTCGCGCAGGAGATTCGCCGAGCGGGCGGCGAAGCCGTCTCGAATTCCGACAGCGTGACAAGCCGCGATGGCGTCAAACGCATGATCGAGCAGGCGATGGACAGCTTCAAGGGATTGCACGCCGTGATCAGTCCGGCGGGAATCCTGCGCGATACCATGTTTCACAAGATGACGGATCAGGATTGGGATTCCGTGATCGATGTCCACCTGCAGGGCAGCTATAATATCTGCCGTGCCGCGATCAATCATTTCCGCGAGCAGAACGAAGGTTCGTTTGTTCTGTTCACATCCACATCCGGACTGATCGGAAATATCGGCCAGGCGAATTATGCCGCGGCGAAAATGGGCATTGCCGGCCTCTCGCGCATCATCGCCATGGAAGGTGCGCAAAAGAATGTACGCTCCAATGTGATCGCGCCTTTTGCCTGGACGCGCATGATCGCAACCATCCCCGTGAAAGACGAAGCCTCGGCGCAACGCGTGGAGCGCATGCGGAACATGATGCGCGCCGATCAGGTGGCACAGCTCGCGGTCGCACTCGCCTCGCCCGCAACGCACGACGTGTCCGGACAGATATTCACCGCGCGCGGCAATGAGATATTCCTGATGTCGCAGCCGCGCCCCATTCGCAGCATCGGCAAGACGGAAGGCTGGACGCCGCAAACCATCGCCGACCATGTGATGCCGGCGCTCAAACCGGATTTCTACGATCTGGGCCCGTCAGCGTCGGTATTCAGCTGGGATCCGATTTAGGAAGCGTGTGAACGCTTCTTCATCTCATGTCATCCCCGCGGACGCGGGGATCCAGAACGCGACTATTCCCGGAAAAACTATGCCGCTGGTTTCCCGCTTTCGCGGGAATGACGAGTTGAGAGTTAAGTATGAGGGACTTCTGCTAATCACCAATACGGACTGACGGGAGTCGCGCCGACAAGTTCGGCAAGACGGCGGCGCGTACCAGGCGCTGTGTCCTGCGGCGGTGCGTGCGGATCGGCGAAGACGATTTCCGATATTTCGAGACTGGGCTTGAAATTTATCTCCGCGCCGCGCACGCGAAAAACCGTAATCACATTCGTCGTCCACCAGATTTTACGCGTATAGAGACCAAAGAATTCGACGCTGCCCACCTGCGCCGCGCCGATTTCTTCCCTCAGCTCGCGAAGCATGGAGTGTTGCGGCGGCTCGCCCGCGCCCACACCGCCGCCGGGGAAGCTCAAGCCGGGCATGTAACGATGGCGCACAAGCGCAACGCTCCCGTCCGGTTGCTCGACGATCGCATTGGTACCGAAACACACCGGTGTCCGATAGGCACGGGCGGCGATACTGAGCGCGAGGCTGGCGCGATGAAGGAAAGGCATATCCGACAAAGGACCGGAACCGGCGAAGAATGCGGCGGCCTTTATACCGCCCTGCCCGCTCCACAGGGTTAATTGCGGCGGATACGGCGCAGCACCAGTTCGGGAACCGCAGGGATATTGGCGAAAAGGCTGGTAAGAATGCCTGCCGCAAGCCCCAGCGGAATGGCTGCGAATATATCGGTGTCGCGCCCCAGCACGATGATGAGGGTCACCGCGAAACCCGTCCACTGCGCTGCGTTCCGCGGCATCGCCTGTTCCCGCCTGTCGCGCCCCCTAGCGCAACCCTAGCGCGAGACAGGCTCGGCGGAAGCATAGGCTTAATAAAGGGTTAATTTACAGGTCGAAGCGTATACCCTGCGCCAGCGGCAGCGCGTCCGAATAATTGATGGTGGCGGTTTGCCTGCGCATATACGCCTTCCAGGAATCGGAGCCGGATTCCCGGCCACCACCCGTTTCCTTCTCACCACCGAAAGCGCCGCCGATTTCCGCGCCGGACGGCCCGATATTGACGTTTGCGATGCCGCAATCCGAACCTGCAGCAGCCACAAAGCGCTCGGCTTCCGCCATGTCCTGCGTGAAAATGCAGGAGGACAGCCCCTGCGGCACGGCGTTGTGCAGGGCGAGCACATCGGCGAATTCTCGGTAGCGCATCACATAGAGAATCGGCGCGAATGTTTCGCGGCAGACGATGGCGGTCTGGCCGGGCATTTCGACGATAGCGGGCTTCGCATAATGCGCGCGGGGAAAACGATCGGCGAGCGCGCGACCGCCGCCCGTGACCTGCCCGCCTTGCTCGCGCGCCGCAGCGAGCGACGCCTGCATCTGTTCGAACGCATGGGCGTCGATCAGCGGACCGACCAGCGTTCCATCCGCGAGCGGGTCGCCAATCGACAGATTGGCGTAAGCCGATTTCAGCGCCTCCAGCAATTTGTCATGGAGACTGTCGTGAACAAACAAACGCCGGAGTGTCGTGCAACGCTGTCCGGCCGTTCCAACCGCTGCGAACAGAATGGCGCGCAGCGCGAGATCGAGCTTGGCGGATGGGCAGACAATCATTGCATTGTTGCCGCCCAATTCGAGGATCGCACGGCCGAAACGTCCGGCGACGACGGGCGCAAGCGCACGTCCCATCGCGGTCGAGCCGGTGGCGCTGACGACGGGAATGCGATGATCGCGCGCAAGCGCTTCGCCTGCATTGCGCAACCCGAGAACGATCTGCGACAGCGCCGGCGGCGCGTGATGAAATTTGCTCGCCGCGCGCGCAAACAAAGCCTGGGTGGCAAGCGCCGTTAGCGGGGTTTTCTCTGACGGTTTCCAGATCACCGAATCGCCGCAGACAAAAGCGAGTGCCGCATTCCAGGCCCAAACGGCAACGGGAAAATTGAAGGCGGAAATGACTGCCACGGGACCGGCGGGATGCCATTGCTCCATCATGCGATGACCGGGGCGTTCCGAAGCGATGGTCAGTCCGTAAAGCTGGCGCGACAAACCGACGGCGAAGTCGCAGATGTCGATCATCTCCTGAACTTCGCCGAGGCCTTCCTGCAGGATCTTGCCGTTTTCCAGCGTTACCAGACGGCCAAGCGCCTGTTTGTTGGCGCGCAATTCCTCACCAAACAAACGGACAAGCTCGCCGCGGCGCGGCGCGGGCACGTCACGCCACGCGCGGAACGCATCGACGCTCGCGGCGATTTTCGATTCGATCGACTGCTCGGTATCGAACGAGATACGGCCAATTTCCGCGCCGTCAATGGGCGAATGAACGGCATGGTCGCCCGTATGGGCCGCGATACCAAATTGTGAAAGCAGGTCCTGCGCGTTCATTGCTTTGTCTCCGGATTACTTCCCTCTCCCACATTCGTGGGGGAGAGGGCTAGGGTGAGGGGGCTCGCCCACTCAAACTCCAAACAATGTTCAACTATCGACGGCATTTCGCGTCATGAACGCGTCAATACCCCCTCACCCCAACCCTCTCCCCCGCTTTGCGGGGGAGAGGGAGGAGAAGATCAAGCGTAATAGCGGCCGAAGCGGTTGGCGAGGAAGTCGGAAAATTTCGCTTCTTCCTGGCGCACGAAACCTTTCTGCGGCAGCTTGCCTGCGACCAGCAGATCACACATGGCGCAGATGCCCGAGGCCGTAGTGATCTGGATCGCGCTCATCAGCCGGTCGCCAACAGTCTGGCTGTAGATCTTCTTGGCATAGCTTTCCTGGGTCAGGTGACCGTTCATCCAGCCGGACACCGTGACGAACACGAGCACAACATCCTGATAGGTGATGGGGATAGCGGTTTCGAGCACATCCTTCAACACGTCGCGGCGGACGCCGAGTCTCAGATCGCGGACAAGCAATTTGACGATGTCGCGATGGCCCGGATAGCGCACGGTCTTGTAGTTGAGATTCTCGACCTTGCCCTCAAGCGTGTCGCACAGCGTGCCGAGACCGCCCGACGTGTTGAAGGCTTCATAGGTAATGCCATCGAGCGAGAAAGCCTCGAGCTCTTCGAGTGCAGGCACCTCGGCGCGCACGCCATCGCGAACGGATTCGCAAGGATTGCAATATTCGTTGATCAGCCCGTCGGTAGACCAGGTGAGATTGTATTTGAGCGCATTGGTCGGAAACACGGGCAGCGCACCCACGCGCATCTGTACATCGCGCAACCGCTCGAATTTCTGCGCCAGATCATTGGCAGCGATGGAAATGAATCCCGGCGCCAATCCGCATTGCGGGATGAACGCGGTCTCCGCACCCTCGGCGAGCCGCTTGATGGTGCGGGTGCTTTCCACATCCTCCGTCAGATCGAGATAGTGCACGCGCGCAGCCTTTGCGGCCTCGGCAACCGTGGCCGTCAACGAATAGGGCGTGGCGGAAAGCACGATGTCGTGGCCCTGAAGATGCCCGGCGAAATCACGCGCATCGGCGATGTCGGCCCGGCGCGTCTCGATATTGTGGCTCGGGAAACGCTCCAATGCGCCCGCATCGCGGTCGAATACCGTCACACGGTAATCACCGGTCGCCCCCAGGAGCTCCGCAATGGCAATACCGATTTTTCCGCCGCCGGCGACCGCGATCTTTTTCATGGATTTTTCCCGAAGCTGAATTCGGGTCCGGAAATAGTTCGGGGCCGCGCCGGAAGCCAGCCGGCAAAGTGCCGGAAAATGGGTTAGCATCCGTCGATTCGAAGGGTATTTCCGGCAGATCGCCAATGCACGAGACAGACAGCAGGCTCATCGCCCTTCTGAAAGCCAATGCGCGCGAACCCGTCGCCTCGCTGGCACGCAAGCTCAACCTTGCCCGTTCGACCGTTCAGGAGCGCATTGCAAGGCTCGAACGGGAGGGCGTGATCAAGGGCTATACGGCCGTGCTCTCCGACGCCCGCGATACGAGGCTGCGTGCGATCGTGATGATGGCTGCGGATCCGCGGCAGGCCGACCGCATCAGTGCGGAGCTGAAACGCATGCCGGAGGTCCGCGCCTTGTCGACCGTTTCCGGCGCCCACGACATGATGGCAATCGTCGAAGCCGACACACCGGCTCGCATGGATGCGGCGTTGGACCGTATCGGCAAGGCCACCGGCGTCGCGCGCACCCTGTCCTCGATCATATTGTCGGAAAAATTCGCGCGCTGAACCGCGCGGCATCCGGGAGCGGCGCGTGGCCCATCGCGTAGTAAAAATTCGGCCCGTCTATGAGGGCTGGGCGAAAGTCTCCATCGCGACAGTGCTTGCCGGCAGCGGCGACACCTATGAGCGCCTGATCGAAGATCACGGAAATGGCGTCTGCGCCCTGCCCTACGATCCCGAGCGAAAACTCGCGCTAATGGTACGGCAGTTTCGCGCGCCTGTGTTTACGACCGCGGGCCGGACGAATCTGCTCGAAGCGATTGCCGGGCTCACGGACGGCGAGGCGCCCGAACACGCGATGCTGCGGGAGGCGATCGAAGAAGCCGGCCTCAGGCTAAAGGCGCTCGATCACGTAGCGACGGTATGGTCCATGCCCGGAATCTCGACCGAGCGCATGGATTTGTATCTGGCGAGTTTCGGGGCAACGGACCGTACGGGGCATGGCGGCGGCATTGCCGGAGAGCATGAAGAAATCGCCATTGAAGAAGTACCACTCGCTGCGCTCGCAGCGATGGCCGATGACGGGCGGATCGAGGATATGAAAACGCTGTGTCTTATTCAGACGTTGCGGCTGCGGCGGTCCGACATCTTTTGTTAAATATCAGCCCCGGACGAGCAGGAGCACACCGTAGCTGGCGGCGATGATAGTTCCGGATACGAGCGCGTAGACACACAGCATGGCGAATTGAAGCGTCAGCAACGCGGCCCAATAATCGTGAACCATTGAGACCGTGGCGCTGGATGTAAATCCCGTCGATACAAGCCCGCGAAGGAAAATGGCGGTCGCAAAGACAACCAGCGCCGCGATGGTTGCGGTGACGATTGATCCCATCGAACGCATCGTGAAAGCTGCGCCGATGCTGATGAGGACCAATATCACATAGGTGTAGGCGTCGAAGGCGCTGAACGCCGACGCCACGAGGCTTTCACTTGTCATCGGAACATCTCACGACGATCGCGCCTCGTTTCCAAACGACAGCCCCCCGCTTCAATGACGGTATTGCTGCACGCGGGTGGCGCGCAGCCCGGCGAGACCGAAACGGTCTATTGCACGCTGCCAGGCAAGGAACTCTTCCACCGTCAATGTGTAACGGCGGCACGCTTCATCGAGGCTGAGCAAACCACCACGCACGGCGGCAACCACCTCCGCCTTGCGACGGATAACCCAGCGCTTGGTACCGGGGGCGGGAAGATCCGCCATGGTGAGCGGGCTGCCATCCGGCCCGATCACATAGCTCACACGGCCCCTTCGGTCTTCGACCATTAATCGTGCTCCACTCATCGACTGAGGCGCACGCTAACGCCGGCGGCTTTAAAAAACCGACAAAGGCGACGGTAAATGTTCGGATAAGCAAGGCGCTAAACGTTCGAAAAACAAAGGGAGTATATTGTTAACACGCCTCTACAACGTCTGATGATTGGAAAGGTTGGAAGCCATCTCTTAACACCGCGCTTGTCCATATCTTCGTACCGCTCTATAGGCTCGCGCATGCATTTGTTAAACAGTCTCGGCCTCGCAAAAACTCCGCGCGCCACGCGTGTTGTCGTGGCCATGTCGGGCGGCGTCGACTCCTCCGTTGTCGCCGCATCGCTGGCGCGCGAGGGTTACGACGTTATCGGAATAACCCTGCAGCTTTACGATCATGGCGCGGCGATCCGGAAGAAGGGTGCCTGCTGTGCCGGGCAGGATGTACGCGACGCGCGGCGCGTGGCGGAACATCTGGGCTTTCCCCATTACGTATTGGACTACGAGGAACGGTTTCGCGCGCGCGTGATCGCCGAATTCGCCGCCTCTTACGCGCAAGGCATGACGCCCATTCCCTGCGTAAGATGTAACGAACGGGTTAAATTCGCCGATCTTCTTGCGACCGCGCAGGATCTGGGCGCGGATGTATTGGCCACGGGCCATTACGTCCGCCGCATGGAAAATGAAGCCGGCCCCGAACTCCATCGCGCTGTCGACCCGGCGCGCGACCAGAGTTATTTCCTCTTCCGCACCACGCGTGCGCAGCTCGACATGCTCCGTTTTCCACTCGGCGCGATGGAGAAATCCGCCGTGCGCGCGCTGGCGACCGAGCTTGAACTCGACATTGCCGACAAGCCGGACAGCCAGGATATTTGTTTTGTGCCTGACGGTGATTATGCACGTCTTGTTAAGAAGATGACTCCGGATGCGGCACAGCCCGGCGATATCGTCGACGAAACAGGCCGCGTGCTCGGTCGGCATGAGGGCATCATTCATTTCACGGTAGGCCAGCGCAAAGGGCTCGGCATTTCGGGCGAGGCCGAACCGCTCTATGTCCTCTCGCTCGATGCTGCACGGGCGCAGGTGGTGGTGGGTCCGCGGGACTCGCTGCGTGTACGGAGCATCTCGCTCCGCGAGGTCAATTGGCTGGCAGAAGTCGGCGGCAGAATCGAATGCAAAGTAAAAGTCCGCTCGACCCGGGAACCTGTCGCGGCGTGCGTGACGCCTGACAGTGACGGCGGCGCTTTGGTGGAACTTCCGGCCGGCGAAACTGCGGTGGCGCCCGGCCAGGCTTGCGTCTTCTATGACGGCACGCGCGTACTGGGCGGCGGCTGGATCGCCAAGGCCGAACCGCTATCCCGGGCCGCCTGACGCCACGCCCTTGTGATTTTGCGTTTCACACGCACTTCCCTGTACTACTTCTGCATACCCGGCTTCGGCCGGTGGTGAGGCCTGACCCCAAGGGTCGCGGCGCGGATTTTCGGGAGACCCAATGATCGATTTCGGCCGGCGCGGTGCGCGCCTTGTTACGGGCGCGCTTCTGGCGGGCATGTTGTTTGCGGTTTCCGGCTCCGCCGCACCGACGGACGATGTGCTCCGCGCCACGCTCGATAACGGCTTGCGCGTGATCATCGTGCGCAATTCGCTGGCGCCGGTTGCCTCGACCGCGGTCAATTATCTCGTCGGTTCCGATGAAACGCCGGCCGGATTTCCGGGCACGGCGCATGCGCAGGAGCACATGATGTTCCGCGGCAGTCCGGGCCTCACCGCGGAGCAGCTTGCCGATATCGGCAGCGCCATGGGCGGCAGTTTCAACGCCAATACGCGCGAGGCGCTCACGCAATATCTTTATACGGTGCCGTCCGAAGACCTCGACGTGGCGCTGCATATCGAAGCCGCGCGCATGGCCGGCGTCGATGACAGCCAGAAGCAATGGGACATGGAGCGTGGCGCCATCGAGCAGGAAGTGGCGCAGGATCTTTCGAGCCCGGTCTATGTCCTTTACCGGCAAATTCGCGAGGCCCTGTTCAAGGGCACGCCCTATGAGCACGACGCGCTCGGCACGCGGCCCTCGTTCGAGAAGACCTCGGCTGCGATGCTCAAGACATTCCATGATGCCTGGTACGCGCCGAACAATGCGATTCTGGTCATCGTCGGCGATGTCGATCCCCAGGCCACGTTGACCGAAGTGAAAAGCCTTTTCGGCCCGATAGCTGCGAAGAAGCTTCCCGAACGGCCGAAAGTCGCTCTGGCGCCGGTCCAGCCCGTCAATTTGGCGTCATCCACCGATCAGCCGGCGGGCAGTTTGCTCGTCGCCTTCCGCACCGCGGGTCTCGACAGCGCAGATTTCCCCGCGCTCGAAGTTCTGTCGGATGTGTTGAGCAATCACCGCTCCGAGCTTTACGGACTCGTGCCCAAAGGCGACGCGATCGAAGCAAGTTTCTCGTTGGCTCCGCTGCCAAAAGCAGGACTTGGCTACGCCTATGTCGCTTTCCCCGGCGGTCCGGACCCAAAGGTGCTTACTGCCAAAGTCAAAGCTGTCCTTTCCCATATCGCCAAGCAGGGCGTTCCAGCCGAGCTCGTCGAAGCGGCCAAACTTGAGGAGCGCCGCGAAGACGCGTTCGAGAAAAACTCGATCTCGGGCCTCGCCGATGTGTGGTCGGACGCGGTGGCGCTCTATGGCCTGCAATCGCCAAGCGACGATCTTGTCCGTATCGAGAAAGTGACCGTCGCCGATGTGAACCGCGTCGCGCGCAAATATCTCGATGTCGCCCATGCCTCGACGGCCGTTCTCACGCCCGCAGGCTCGGGCGCACCGGTCTCTTCCGCCGGTGGCTATGGCGGCCAGGAGAACATCTCGCTCGGCGAAGCTACGCCCACGGCACTGCCGGACTGGGCGGAAAGCGCACTCAGCCGGCTACAGGTGCCCCCTTCGACGCTCAATCCCGTCGTCAGTACCTTGCCGAACGGCATCACTCTGATCGTGCAGCCGGAAAGCGTCAGCGACACCGTCACCATCTATGGCCATATCCGCAGCCGTGGCGAGACCGAAACGCCGCCAGGCCAGGAAGGCGTAGGCGAAGTGCTGGGCCAGCTCTTTGCCTATGGCACGCAAACCCTCGACCGGGTCGCGTTCGAGCAGGCGCTCGATCAGATCGGCGCGCAGGAGGTGGCGGGCACGGATTTCTCCATGCAGGTGCTGACCAAGGATTTCGACCGCGGCACGGCGTTGCTGGCCGACAATGAATTGCGTCCGGGGCTGCCGGAACGGGCTTTCAATGTCGTGCGCGAGCGCACCGCGCGCGTGGCCGCAACCTCCGTCAAGAGTCCCGCGCATCTGACGGTGCGCGGCCTGCGGCAGGCTTTATTTGGAAAGGACGATCCGAGCGCGCGCGAAGCGACGGAGCAATCCGTTCATGGGCTGACGCTCGATCTGGTGAAGGCTTATTATAACAAGGTCTTCCGTCCCGACATGACGACGATCGTCGTCGTCGGCCGCGTAGATCCCGATCAGGCGAAGGGCATGATCGAGAAATATTTTGGCGGCTGGACTGCGACGGGCCCGAAGCCGAACGTAGACCTTCCGGTGACACCGCCCAATGCGCCGGCCACGCTGGCCACGCCGGATGCGAGTCGCGTTCAGGACATCGTCTATCTCGCGCAAAACATTCCGCTCACGCGCACAGATCCTGATTACTACGCACTCGAACTGGGTAATGCGGTGCTGGCCGGCGGTTTCTATGCCTCGCGGCTCAGCATCGATCTGCGCAAAACGCGCGGCCTGGTCTATTCGGTGGATTCGCAGCTTGAATCCGGCCGTACCCGCAGCGCCTGGCTGATCAACTATGCCTGCGATCCCGACAAGGTGAAAAGCGCCGCGGAGATCGCCGCGCTCGACGCGAAGAAGATGCAGACGACGCCGGTCGGCGATGCAGAGCTCAAACGCGCAAAGGCGATATTGCTGCGCGCCATGCCGCTCGAAGAAGCGAGCATCAACGATATTGCGCGCGGCTTTGCGGGCCGGCGCGAGCTCAATCTTCCGCTTGACGAGCCGACCATTGCTGCACAGCATTACATCGCGCTGACGCCTGAGCAGGTACAGGCCGCCTTCAAGAAATGGATACGGCCGAACGATCTCGTCCGTGCCAGCCAGGGCCCTACACCACCCTAGGCGGTGCCAACGCCCAATTGTGATGAATAGCGCGGACAGAAGATGTATTTACTGTTCGCGCTCTATCACTTTCGCAAGGAAAGGGCTGTGCTCCATGACCGGTTGGCGGGTTTCAGCATTTGCCGCGTTGACGTGCCTGTTCGCGTCATCGTCATGGGCGGGGGATACGTGTTCGCTCGCCGCGCTTAGCTGGATGGCGGGCGATTGGGACAATGCGAGCGATCCGGCCCGTGCGCAGGAGCGATGGGTTCTCGCGCCGGATTTCGTCCTCATGGGCAGCAGCTGGGAATTTCCGCAAGGCAAGGCGGGTTATGCGGAAGCGATGACCATCCGGCAGGACGGCGCAGCGGTCTCCATGTTTCTGCGCCATTTCAGCGGCGATTTTGCCCATGCCTGGGAAGAAAAGGACATGCCGATGGTCTTCGCGCTGTCGAAATGCGCCGATACCAGCGCGAGTTTCGACGGCCGGGGCGCCAATGCGGGCGAGCATATGACCTATGCGCGCAATGGCGACGCGCTCCTGATCTCGGCGGATTTCCTGCACAAAAACGGCCCGGTCCATGTGGAATGGCACATGGTCCGCAAAGGAGATTAGTTTTGGGAATAAGCGAAAAATCCCCCTACGACAATTTGCCGGCTCACGCGTTCTGGCGCACGGGCGTGACCGAACAACCATTCGATGCAATTCCCCAGCTCTACCAAAGAAAATTTCCTATCGACCGCACCATGAAAATAGCTACGGCGGGTAGCTGTTTCGCGCAACACATTGCACGGCATCTGCGGATGCGAAAGTTTTCCGTCATCGACGAAGAGCCCGCCCCGCCCGGGCTCGATCCCGAAGATGCACAAAGGTTTGGTTACGGACTTTATTCTGCAAGATACGGAAACATCTATACCGCCCGGCAGTTACTGCAACTCGCCCAGGAAGCGGGGGGCATTATTACACCCGCAGATGCCATCTGGGAAAAGAACGGCCGGTTTTACGATGCGTTGAGACCTTCGGTCGAACCGGCCGGCCTGCCCAGTCCCGACCACGTTCGCGATCATCGCGCGCATCATTTGAAATGCGTGGATCATGTCCTGCGCACCGCCGATGTTTTCATCTTCACTCTGGGACTGACGGAAACATGGGAACACGCACCGTCCGGGACCGTATATCCGACAGCACCCGGAACGATTGCCGGAAAATTCAATCCGGCGGTTTACCGATTTCGTAACTACAAATTTCGTCATGTGTACAGGGATTTGGAGGATTTCTTCGACTTATGCAAAAAAATCAATCCGGGCATTAAATTTTTGCTGACCGTATCGCCGGTACCGCTCGTGGCAACCGCCAGCGGCGAGCATGTGCTGCGCGCGACTACGTACTCGAAATCCCTTCTACGAACTGCTGCCGGGCAATTCTACCAGGAACGCGATGATGTGGATTACATCCCATCATACGAGATGATCATGGGCTCCCCGTCGCGGGCGGCGTTCTTTGAAGACAATCTTCGCACGGTCCGTTCCGAAGGCGTGGAAGCCGTCATGAAAATGTTCTTTTCCGAGCACGATGACTCCGCGGACGCGGAGCAGCCAATTGAGTCGGCGCCGCCCCGGGACAATCAGGCTACCGAAGATTCGAATGAAGACCTTGTTTGCGAAGAAGTGCTGCTCGAGGCGTTCGCGCCGTGACGCGAATCTGCTTGCTGGGCGATTCGCACACAGCCAGCCTCAAGCTCGCCTGGAAGGAGATCGCGCCGGAATACCCAGACATCCGGATGACGTTCTTTGCCACGGCGGGGCGGTATGCGGATGCCTGGGAAGTGGACTCCGGATCGTTGATTCTGCCGGATGCCACCAAAGAATCCATAGAGGGCGCAAACAATTACAAGTTCGGTCGCGATCGCATAAACGGCGATTTCGACAGATATCTGCTGTGCGGCTTGAAGTTTAGCTCTACGCAGTGCGCCCCGATCTATGAATCATTCCGAATCGATGGAAGCGAGCATGACGACCGCACGCCTATTTCCGCCGATTGTTTTCATCACGCAGTCCGCGGAACCTTGCGCGGATCCATGGCGATCAAAACGCTGTTCAAGTTAAGAGAAATAACCAGCGCCCCGATCGGTATCATACCGCAACCCCACCGCTGCGGGGACGGTTCTGAAACGGACGTGCTCAAGAACAGCGGTAGCATGGAAATCGTAGCGGACGAGTTTTCGCGCGCCGCGATCCAATTGGCGTCGGAACTGGAATTCGATCTTTATCCGCAACCCGAAAACACGCTTTCGGCGCCGTTGCAGACAAATGAGATCTACCGGCACAAGGGTGTTCATATGAACACCGCCTATGGTCAACAGGTCTTGCGTGCAGTTCTGGCTGAGATTCCGGTTTCGCCCGAAGAGCTGGAGGACGTCCAGCCATCCGATCCGGCGGTGCAGCAGCCTTCCAAGATCGCGGCAGCGTTGCCGGTAGCGCCGACACCATCCACACCGCCACCGTGGCATCAGCGATGTTTCAAGGCAATCTCGGCTCTGTTTGGGAGAGACCCATAACACCCATGACCGTCGCGCGACCGAAATGCACTGATCCGAGCGCGGGCTTGTGCGGCCGAAGGCAGGATTAGTTCTCCAATTAACCGGCGCCGGTGTGCCGTAAAAATTTCAACTCTGCTATATAAGGTTGACGACTCATTCTCCATTTCCCCCTACAAGCCCCCGACGGGCAGAAAGACCAAGAAGACCGCATTTTGTTCTGCTGGGCCACCGAACACACCATCGGGGTAAATCTGCAGAACTATCCTTCGAACAGGTGCAAATCTCATGGATGAGAAGCAGTTCGTCACGGCGCTCTACCGCGCGGTGCTGCAACGGGAGCCCGACGAGCGCGGCCTGGCAAGTCATGTCGCGAAACTGAGAGCGGGCGCCGCCCCGGAGACGATCGCCAAAAAATTTATGCAATTGGTAGCCGGCCGGGCGCAGCCCAAAAGCAAACCCAATACTTTCCCTCTGGATCTGGCTCCGGAAATGCGGGTCGATCTCGAGCTGACCGGCAAACAATCGCAAGAGCTCTGGTCTTTGGTCGCCAAAGCCTGGACGCGGCTGGGAGAAGACGAACCCTACTGGTCCGTGCTTACGAATTCGCGCTGGAAGATCGATCAGATGTCGGGCGACAAGGCCGAAGCCGAGTTCTACCAGACAGGACGCGCAAGCCTTGTGCGGATGGAGCAGTGGCTCGCGCGCAATCGCATGGACGTGCCGGTGTCGGGGACTTGCGTCGAATATGGCTGCGGCGTCGGACGTTGCACCCTATGGCTTGCAAAGCGGTTCGAGCACGTCGTGGCGTTCGATATCTCCCAGCCCCATCTCGACCGCGCACGCGCACGCGCCGACGCGGAGGGCGTGAAGAATATCGAGTTCGTCCTTGTGAGAAGCGAAAACGATTTGTGCTGGATGAAAGATGCAGCACTGTTCTATTCGATCATCGTGTTGCAGCATAATCCGCCGCCTTTGATGCGGTCGATACTCGATCACGCGTTTCAGCAGCTGCGGCCGGGCGGCCTCGCCTATTTCCAGGTTCCTACCTACGGAAAGGGCTATCAGTTCGATCTGAAGGCCTATCTCGACAAGTCGAGCGAACGGAACATGGAAATGCACTACATTCCGCAATATGCCATTTTCGATCTGGCGCTCAAAAACGGCATGAAGCCGCTGGAAGCCTCACCCGACGGGATGGCCGGAAAACTCGGCCACGGTATTTCGACGACTTTCCTGATGGCGAAAGAGCAGCGTACCGGCAAAAGCGGGACATAAGCGCGGACGTTCCAGCGAATGCCGTCTGCCGGATATTTGTTATCTACTCCTGCGCCGATCTCACAATGATATGCACGGTTGCCGTTGCCTTTCCGAAGCGGGCTTCGACCTGCGCCTTGCCGGGGCGCAGAGCATGGATCAGTCCATCGCGGTCGATGCGGATAATGGGGGCGCTGGCCTGCGGGACAAGGCGCCAGTTCACGAGCCGGGTGTTGAGTTCGACCCTTCCGACGGGTGCGGGATAGGCGGCAGACGGTTGCGGCAGTGTGCTTGCCGTATCGGAATTGAGAGTCAGCACGAGAACCGGCAGATCATTCGCGGCAAACGCAAGCGGCTGCGTGGCCGGCGGCGCAACAAATATCCGGAATGTTCCCGTTGAAACCGAATGATCGGTGAATTCGGCGCGGAAATGGAGCTGCGTGAGCCCAGGGAGTTTGGGCGTCACGCGCAAACGGACAGCGCCGGCTGCCGCCATTGAGGGCGTTATCACTTCGGTGGCCGTGCGATCCATATCGTTCTGTTGCCAGACTGAGACCGCTGTAGGTGGACGCGACGTCGGCAGGCGGAGCATCGCTTCGAATGGCGTGCCCAGCGTTGCACGGCGCGACGCCTCGATACCCATTCCCGGCAGCAGCTTTACTATTTGCGGTGCGGCGGCCGGTACATCGTTTTGCGCCACTTCCATTGCATGCGGCAGGCAGGAATTGGCGCCCGTCGTTTCGATCCAGCAGGCGGCAAGCTGTTCCACCTCGCGCGACGGATCATGCACGACGCTGTTGTTGTTCACGCCTGTCAGATATTGCCGGATGTTTTTCGGCAGCCCGGTGTGGGACAGTTTCGCGAACGTGTAGAGCTGCTTGCCGGCAGCGCCGTTTGTCTGGCTCGCCACCGTCACGATCGCGTCATCCGGCACATTCCCGAGAATGGAATCCACTGTCGGCACGTTCTTGCCATTCGGATCTTTGTAGAGCGCGGCGATCAGCGTATCGAGCGCGAAGGCGAGCGCGCTGTTGTCGGGCCGCGTCGAGCTGACCGCGCGCCAAGTCGCATTTGCGATGTTTGGGCCGGACAGATTTGGATTGTTGAGCGCCCGGCCATCCGGCTCGAGCGAATAGACAGCGCCCGTTCTGACCGGCAGGCCCGGTGCATTGATCGGATCGCCATTGGCGGCCAAACATTGGCCGAACGTCGTGTCGCCGCATAACGCTTCCCAAGCGAGTCCCTGAAACGTGCTCAGCGGCGCCTTGCGCGTATCGTTGCGCCGATGGATCAGCGCCGTCGCAAGCTGTGAACCGATTTCCGGCGTGTTGAGCGTTACGATCATATGTAACTGGCCCTGTTTGCGATTGCGCAGCGACGTGTAGTTCGCCTGCGAGGCGTAGTTGCGGGCGACGAGCCCGCCCATGCTGTGCACCAGAAGATCGACACGCGCGCCGACGATTCCGCCGGAGTCGAGCGTGGCCAGCAGCGAGTCGATTTCCGTCTTCAATGCAGATCTCGACGTGACTTCGCAGGGGTCTCCCTTTTTGGAGAGTGGATCCTTCTTCGCATCGAAGCCGAGATACAGGGAGTAACAGATCGGCTGGACGAAATCGGGCGCGCTGCTCCAGGGCGCCGCGGCACGGAAATAGGTTTCGGCCTCGGAAAGGCTTTTCTTGTCGCCCCACAGCCCATGCACCAGCACGAGCGGGGGGATGACCAGCGGCATGCTGAGATTTTCCGTATCGCCGCCCTGCGTGGCGCTGAGACCAAGGACATTGTTTGACGAGTAACCACCGAGGGGACCCTGCACCAAAACCGCTGCGTACCAGTTCGAGCCGACCTGAATGAGATTGGAGACCTTGAACGAGGATTTTCCCGTTGCCGGCGGCGTGGTCAGGAAATCATCGGCATAGGAAACAAGCGAGGCGGGTTTGTTGGCCTTGAATGTGACGGGGCTGTTCGTATCGGTTTCCAACAGAAGAATGGCGGCAGAGGTTCCGTCGGCCGAGATGGCATTGGCGGCATAGGATTGAAGGTTCGGATTGCCGGCGAGGAATTTGGCAAGCTCCATATCGCCCAGATGATCGGGCGAGACGAGAAAAGGATCGAGCGCCACAAGCGAGGGCGCTGCGCTCGCCGTTGCCCAAGCGCCCAACAGCAATGCCCCCGCCAGTGCGGTTGCCATTCTGATCGAGCGCATCGGACTCTCCTGTGAAGGTGTGGACGCATCATAGCAAAGCGGCGTGAATTTTTCTGCTACATTCGCTTTCATACCCGGCAAGGAGACCGCATGATCGAGATCGCACCCATCACCCTTGAGCGCGGAACGATACGTCTGGAACCGCTGGGCGAAGCGCACATTCCCGGTTTGTTAGCTGCTGCGGCGGATGGCGAATTATGGACTCTCTGGTTCACCGTTGTTCCCGCGCCGCACGAAACGAAAACCTATGTCGCGACGGCGTTGCGCGGCCTGGCGGATGGACACATGCTGCCCTGGGCCGTGCGCGACCTTGAAACAGGCGCGATCATCGGCAGCACGCGCTATCACGACATCGTCGCCGCGGTCGACCGCGTGGAGATCGGATATACCTGGTATGCGAAGAGCCGCCAGAAAAGCCATGTCAACACCACCTGCAAGCTGATGCTGCTTTCCCACGCTTTCGACACGCTCGGCTGCAAAGTTGTCGGATTGCGAACGGATAATTTCAACTTCGCCTCGCAGAAGGCGATCGAAGCGCTCGGCGCGAAGAAGGATGGCGTTATCCGCCATCACATGCCGCGCCGCGACGGCAGCGCGCGCGACACGCATATCTACAGCATCCTCGCCCATGAATGGCCCGACGTGAAACGCCATCTCGAGCTTCGCCTCATGCGTCATGCTTAGGAACCATCGCTCTTTGCAGGCGTTCGTGAATCCTGTATGTTTGCTTGAGCGCCGAAGAGAGGATTGCCATGAAACGCACCCTGCTTTGGACTTCGTTTTGCGCGATTATAGCTGTAAGCGGCGCCATCGCCGCTCCCATCGCTAGCGGCAGCGCCATTTCCGCCGGTTATTCCGGAAACGGCGTGATCGGTTCCGAAAGCGTCGGCATTCCGTCCCTGAATGCCTACCGCAAACACCGCGCCATCGATGCGCTGGTACAGGAAGGCCGCCGCATGCAGAGGGTCGATGGCGGAACGCTGACCAAGGAACATCATGCCTATCTGCAGTCGGAACTGAACGCGATTCTGGCCGGCAACTACTGAAATCACTTTCAGGAACGGCGGACGGCTCTCAGTCGGCCGAACGAACTCGGTATCTGCCGCGGTTCAGCCGGTTTGCTCCCTCGCAGCCGGCGGCTCCGTAACGCAAGATGAAAAATCCGTCACGGTTTCCCCTGTCGATTGACAGAGGGAACCAAAGGTGCCAATTTTTTGGCATGGCACGCGGACATGATCCGGAGCGTATGAACGAAGCGGCAGACACTGCCGCTTCAGGCTTCAGCCGCCGCGAGCGCGAGATCATGGAAGCGCTCTACCGGCTTGGCAAAGCTTCGGCCGCCGAAATCCGCGAACAAATACCAGATCCGCCGACTTACACGGCCATTCGCACGCATCTTTCCATTCTGGAGAAGAAGGGCCATATCCGGCACGAAAGCGACGGCACGCGCTACATCTACGCACCCGAAATCGGGCGCGAACAGATGGGCCGCCGCGCGCTCGATTCGCTGCTCGAAACCTTCTTCGACAATTCCGTCGAACAGGCCGTCACCGCCATGCTGTCGCGCCGCGACGCGAACATCCCGCGCGCGGATCTCGACCGTCTTGCAAAGCTCATCGACAAGGCCCGGAAGGAGGGACGATGACCTCGCTCGTCGCATTGCGCGCATTGTTGTTTGCGGGCGAGTTGCTCGCGGGTTCGATATTCGTCATGGCGCTTGCGTGGATATTTGCTGCGCAAAAGCGCGCCAGCGCACGCCATCTCGCCTGGGCGGGCGCCTTCGGCGCGGCGCTGATCCTGCCGCTGTTTCTTGCGACGATTCCCTCGCCGCTGCACATTCTGCTTCCGGCGGCGCCAGAAACCATTCCCGTGCAGGTGTTGAGCGAGGCCGCGTCCGCAACGACGCTGCCGGCGCCCGCCGATAGCGGCATCACGCTCGATCCCGCCACCATCGCGTTCGGGCTTGCCGCGCTGTGGTTGCTTGGAATTGTCATCCTGTCCATCCGCTTTGCGGCCAGTGCGTTCTGCCTTGCGCTGCTCCGGCGCGGCAGCAAACCCTTCGCGCTTGCCCCGGAAGACATGCCGCGTGTGGCGGCAACGCGGCGCGAATGCGAACTGCGTATTTCCGAATCGGAGAACGGCCCCATCACCTGGGGCGTCTTCCGGCCTGTCGTGCTTCTTCCGCGCACCGCCGTTACCTGGCCGCGCGAGCGCCTTCATGCCGTGTTGCTTCACGAGCTGGCACATATCCGCCGGCGCGACGGCCTTACCCAGGTTCTCTCACTATTTGTTTGCATGCTCTATTGGCCCAATCCTTTTGTCTGGCTCGGCGCGCGCGCCTTGCGGCGCGAAGCGGAAATCGCGGCCGACGATTCGGTGCTGCTCGCGGGCGTGAAGCCTTCTTCCTATGCGGGCGAACTGCTCGCGCTTGCCGCCGAATTCCGGATGCGCGC
This sequence comes from Rhizomicrobium sp., assembly GCA_036502865.1. GTDB lineage: Bacteria > Pseudomonadota > Alphaproteobacteria > Micropepsales > Micropepsaceae > Rhizomicrobium. The sequence continues at coordinate 3,559 of DASXXW010000019.1, read as the reverse complement.
TCCGGCCGTCTCGGCATTGTCTCTGTTCATGGCGGCACCTTCCGCGCTCGAAGCGCGCGTCGAATCCGTTCTGGAACCAACCTCTCTGCGCATGGGTGTAACAAACATGGATGTCATCAGGATCGCAGGCCTTGGTATCGTTGCGGCGGGCGCCATTGCATTTGCCTGTCCGTCGCTCGCGCAGGACAGCCGGCCTGCGCCAGTCGAAACCGCGCCGCTCGCGCCCGTGGCGCCAGCCGTTCCGACTGCACCGGAATCCGCCCCTTTGCCAGAAGTTCCTGCTGTTCCGGCCGTACCTGCAATTCCGGCTTCGCCTGCCACACCGGTGATCTATGAGTGGCAGGATGGGCATCTCCATCGTCACCATCTGACGGCGGCAGACCGCGCACGGATTCATGCCGAAGTCGCGCGGGCACAGCGCGAAGCGCGCAAAGCGATCGAGCGGGTGCGGCCCCAGATCGAAAAGGCGATGGCCGATGCAAAGATCGGCGAGGAAACAGCGCGTGCGGTGCGCGAGGCCCAGCCGGAAATCGACGCCGCCGTGGCGAAAGCAACCCGCGAAGCGCAGGAAGCCGTCGAACGCGCAAAGCCCGATGTGCAACGCGCGTTAGCCGACGCAAAGATCGGCGAACAGGCGGCGGAAGCCGTCCGCGCCGCAGCACCCGAAATCGATCGGGCGATGGACGAAGCCATGGCGAATGTCGATAGCCGCAAGGTTCGCATCGAAGTGAACCGCGCCCTCGCCGAGGCGCAGAGAGAAGTCGCAAGAGCGCATATCGACGAGCGCGTCTCGGAACGCGTGAATGCGGCGCTCGAACGCGCCCAGCGCAAAGTCGATGCCGACACCGAGCGGGCGGAAGCGCGCGAGGAACACGCCTCGATGCGCGAGAAGGATAAAGACGCGGGCGAGGACAAACGTCAGAGCGTTGATGAAGACGACGGTAATGACGATTCATCCTCGGACGACGGGAAGTAATATTCCCGTCGGTTCCGTTCGGGCCGTGGCGGGAAGAGCGGGTACTGACCTAGTTCGGTTGTTCGGGTTTAGACTTCACTTCGTCGATTGCTTTTAGCCAATCTTGCCATTGGGCTAAATCCAATGGCGCACCGCGCAAGCTCGGATGCTGCTTCTCGCTTGGCCAGGGCGCTCTATTCATCCAGCTAAGGAGATTCCTCAGATCTTCTGATCGGCTGCCGCCTCGCCGCCAGAATGCCTCAAGGAAAACTCTCATGGCATCGAATGCCTCCAACTCGGTGAGATTGTGCCGCATCGGATCTCCCCACCGCGGTTTCTTTTCATTCACCTCGTCTTTCCTCCCGTCACTATAGCTCATCGAGTCTTTGTTGCTGTCCACTTTTGATCGAGTTTATCAGGCAGCTTTTTTAACTGCCTTGACCTAACCTTCACATTCGGATCGGATTTGAGAGCGCCTTTAGCATCCGAAGCCGCACTTAGTCCCCAGAGATTCCCCGTTTTACCACAGGAACCTTTCGATGGATCAAGCTGCCAGAGATCACTTCGATAGAGTCGTGTCCCTCTATACCGAGATAATGGAGGAAATCAAACTTCGCCACCTGTCGATGTCGCCTGCCATGAATGGAGAACTACCAATTCATCCCAGAACTGCGTTCGAACATTGCTATCTACAACTCAGAATGATCTGTGAATTGATCGGACTAGCGTGCCTAGTTGTGCACGGGAATATATCGGTTGGCAAAAAATCTCTCTTAAAGGAATACAAACCCGGAGCGATCGTAAGCGAACTCGAAAAGCTGCATACGGATTTCTATCCTCACCCCGGAGAGCAGAGACTGAACGCTGCCGGAGTACCGATAGAGTTGAACGAAATTGCAACCGGGTTCCTGACGAAATCCGACCTTGTGCGACTATGGAATTATTGTGGTAACGTTCTTCACCGTGGCAGCCTGAAAAACCTTCAGCTACTTCTGAAACAAGGCGGCGACTTTCAGGAAATTCAGAACTGGTCGCAGAAGATTGTTACTCTGCTCAACCATCATCAAATCGCCATCGCAGATTCCACGTCTCAGATATGGGTTCAGATGAGCAATGTAGAGAGCGGAGGAAATGTGGTGGCGACGCTCTTCGAGCTGCGGCCAGATTAGATGTCTCTCGGCGGTATTTTCCTGAGGGATGGCCTCCTGTCGGGGCTTTTCGATCTACTTTGATGGTCCAGCCTTAGGTGGCCTCGCGGCCATTGCTGCTTCCTAGGCTTTTCAGAACTGATAAGGTCAGCCTTGCCTAAGTCGAGTTGGATCACGCCTGCAGCAGGGCGAACCTTGCCGGTAAATTATCGTTTGACAGCAATTTCATGCTGTATTACGCATATATGGCCTCTATTGCGGATTGAGCCTCATGCCGTCGCAGGTCATCCCTTTTTCGCAAGCCACGCCGGCGCATGATGCGCCCATGCGTCCGCATGAGAAGTTGCTGAAACTAAGCCGCGCGCTCGAAATCCTCTTTGCGGCGCTGATTGCCGTTTCTTTGCTCTGGATCTTCGCCGCTGCCGTGGCCACGGTTTTCTTTAGTAATCACCTGCTGATCGGCCCGACCGGCGCCTGGTTCTTTACCGGCCGACCTCCTGCGATACCCGGCGGCGTGCTTTATTCCTCGCAACCGCCGCTGACGCGGCTGGCCGGCATGATAGATATCGTGACCGCGACCGTGCCACTGATTCTGGTTTGCCGGCATCTGCGCGAATTGTTCCGGCTCTATGCGCGCGGCACCGTCTTCGCGCGGGAAAATGCCGTCCATCTGAAGCGCGCCGGGCTCTGGCTGGTCGTCTATCCTTTCGCCAAGGTCGCAGCAAATATCATATTCCGGCTTGCCGGCGGCGCGGACAAGGTTTGGTTCCACATGGAGCTGGTCTATGCGCTGGTCCTGGGGCTGATCGTGTTCGCCATTGCGCTGGTGATGGAATTCGGCCGCGAGATCGAGCAGGAAAAGGACTCGTTCATCTGATGCCGATCCTTGTCCGCCTCGATGTGATGATGGCGAAACGGCGCGTGCGTTCCAACGAACTCGCGCGCGCCATCGGAATCACCGAATCCAATCTGTCGCTGCTCAAATCCGGCAAGGTGCGCGGTGTGAGGTTTTCGACGCTGGAGGCGATCTGCCGCCATCTCGAATGCCAGCCCGGCGACCTGCTCGAATATGAGCCCGACGAACCGCAGGCGCGCCTGAAACAGGCCGGATGAATGGAGCAAATGAGAATGCGCGGAACGCATCTTATGCGATTGCTGGTAGCCGCCTTGTCGATTGAGAACTTTGTCGTGAATGCATCGGTGACGGCGTTTTGAACAGGCCCGCAAAAGAAGGGAATAATTACATGCCAATTTCTAACCCGTTGCGGCTCCTGTCGCACTTTGCGGCGGCGCTCGCGATCTCGTCCCTGTGTGCGGCCGCTCCGGCGCCGACCAATCAACCGCCGCCGGCCGGATCGTTCGTTGCGGTGAAGGACGGGCGCATCTGGTATCAAAGCTGCGGCGTGGGCTCCAAAGCCATCGTGCTCATCCATGACGGCGTGCTGCATTCGGCGGC
>DASXXW010000018.1:0-8491 GCA_036502865.1 Rhizomicrobium sp. | reverse complement strand
CGGCAGCAGGACGCCGCCGATCACGAGATCGGCCGCCACCACCTGCTCCTCGATGGAATCGATGGTCGAATAGATCGTGTTCAGCATCGCGCCGAACTGGAAATCGAGTTCGTTGAGGCGGTGGAGCGACACATCGAGGATGGTGACATGCGCTTCGAGGCCCATCGCCATGCGCGCCGCATTCGTGCCCACGACGCCGCCGCCGAGGATCACGACCTTCGCTGCCGGAACACCCGGCACGCCACCCAGCAGCATGCCGCGGCCACCCTGGGCGATCTCAAGGCTGTGCGCGCCGGCCTGGATCGACATGCGACCGGCCACTTCGCTCATCGGCGCGAGCAGCGGCAACCCGCCGCGCGAATCCGTGACCGTCTCATAGGCGATGCAGATCGCACCGGAATCGATCAGACCACGCGTCTGCTCCGGGTCAGGCGCCAGATGCAGGTAGGTGAAGAGCGTCTGCCCGGGCCGGAGCCGCTTGATCTCGACCGCCTGGGGTTCCTTGACCTTCACGATCATATCGGCCGCCGCGAAAATCTCGTCGGGCCCGCCGATCAGTTTCCCGCCGGCCTTTGCGTACATCTCATCGGTCAGGCCGATGCCTTCGCCCGCCTTGTTTTCGACCAGGACTTCATGCCCGCGCGATACCAGTTCACGCACGGCGGATGGCGTGAGACCGACGCGATATTCGCGATTCTTGATTTCCTTGGGGACGCCGATGCGCATGAGATCCTCTTGTTAAAGCGCTTTGCTACCAGCGGTTCTTCGCTTCCAGAACCGCGACGAAGAAAAAAACAGGCAATTCGATGGCGGCTGCATACCATAAAATCTCGGGCGCAATGACCCGGTTAGTGGCGTGCAGCAGCGTCACCGCGATGACGTAAAGCACGGCGGTCATCAATGCCGGCGCGACCAGCACGAAGCCGATCAGCGAAACTCTTCGTAAGACGTTCATTTCCCCTCACCCCAACCGCCCCAATACCGCGCGCAGACCTTCGATCGTCCGCGCAATCTCCGCCTCGGATACGATCAGCGCGGGCGCCAGCGCGACCGTATCGCCCGAGACACGCAGCACGAGATTCTCTTCAGCGAATGCTCGTGAAAGTACCTCATACCCCCTGCGGCCCGGTCCGCTCAAGCCGGGCTCCAAATCGATTCCGGCCGCAAGGCCGACATTGCGGATGTCCACCACATGCGGGGCATCCTTCAGCCCATGTACCGCGTCCTCGAAAATAGGCTCCATCGCTTTTGCGCGCTCAAAGAGCCCTTCGTCGCGATAGACGTCGAGTGCAGCAAGCCCGGCCGCGCACGCCAGCGGATGGCCGGAATAGGTATGACCGTGAAACAACTCGATGCTGCATTCCGGGCCGCGCATGAAAGCGTCGTGGATTTTGCCCGATACAAGGACACCACCCATCGGCACCGCACCGTTGGTGACGCCCTTCGCGAAAGTAATGAGGTCGGGTACGACGCCATAACACTCCGCGGCGAATGCATGTCCAAGCCGCCCAAACGCCGTGATGACTTCATCAAAGATCAGAAGAATGCCATGCGCATCGCAAAGTGCGCGCAGCCGTGGAAGATATTCCGAGGGCGAAGCAAATACACCTGCAGAACCGGCCATCGGCTCGACGATCACCGCCGCTATGGTCTCTGCGCCATGTACGGCAATCGAACGCGCAAGTGCGTCTGCATAATGCGCACCGCCGGCCGGCTCGCGCCGCGTGAAGGCCATATTGGCGCGGTCGTAGGGCAGCGGCAGATGATCGTCCGTACCCGGAAGAAGCGGACCGAATGTTCTACGGTTGTTGGGAATGCCTCCGACGGAAATGCCGGCGAATGTTGCACCGTGATAACCGCGTTCACGGCCAATGAAGCGAAACCTCTGTCCCTGCCCGATCGCATGGAAATATCCGCGCGCGATCTTCAGCGCCGAGTCGACCGCTTCCGAACCGGAATTGACGAAGAACGCATGATCAAGGCCTTCGGGCGCGAGATCTGTGAGGCGCGCGGCAAGTTCGAACGCTGTCGGATGGCCGAATTGGAAAGTGGGTGCGTAGTCGAGCGTGCTGGCGGCGGCGCGAATGGCTTCCGTGATGCGCGCGCGACCATGACCGGCGTTTACGCACCATAGGCCGGAGCAGGTATCGAGCAGGGGCCGGCCGGCGTCATCGTAGAAATACATGCCTTCGGCGCGCGCAAGCATGCGCGGAGATGCCTGGAATGCACGGTTGGCCGTGAAAGGAAGCCAAAAGGCCGAGAGGTCATTGCGGGGGGGATGAGCAGCGTCGGAGGCCATGCCCGCTCATAGCCGGACGAGAGGGCGGCTCCAAGATCACGCGACTTCAAAAACGCGTCGGCCCCGGAAGGGGGATACCGGGGCCGATACGAATAGTGCAGTTCAGTCGGGTTTAGCGCCGCCAGCCGTGCCAGCCGCCATGCCATCCCCAGCCGCCATGCCAACCGACACCGCGCCAGCCGCCGTCAAAGCCGGTGTGCCAGCCACCATGCCACCAGACATAGGGATGGCCGCCCCACCAGCGGTAATAATGTGGGCCGTACACCCAGGCGCCCCCGATATAGACGGGATAATTATAGCTGTAATAGCCGCAATAGCTCGGCGTATACGCGCAAGGTGGCGCCACGGGTACAGGCGCCGGGATGCCAACGCCAACACCCACCACGACACCAGCCTGAGCCGGGGCTGAGGTGATGGCGGCTCCGGCCATCATCAGGGCGCCCACCGCCAGTTTCGCAAGATGTTTCATGGGTTCAAATCCTCTGTCTGAACGGACCCCTCCGTTCATGATCCGCAGCCTAACCGGCAGGTTCTGAACCCTCGATGAATGGAAATAACATTTACAACGTTCATGAATTGGTATGCCGGTCGCTTCGCAAATAGCCGTCGAAAAACAAAGGCCCGGCGGATATCCGCCGGGCCTTTATGAACGTTTCGGCGTTAATGACGACTAGCGCCGTCCACCGATATGCACGCCGCCGATATGCGCGCCGACCGCTGGTGCATGTACGCCACCGTGCCAGCCGCCCCAACCGCCATGGTATCCACCCCAGCCGCCGTGCCAGCCGCCCCAACCGCCGCGATAACCCCAGCCACCGCGGTAGCCGCCCCAGCAGCAACCCCCGCGCCAGCCCCAGCCGACGCCAACATAGGGCCCGCCATAGCCGTAATAGCCGGGGTAACCGTAGTAGCCGTAATACGGATAGCCAGGATAGTAATAACCTGGGTAATAGCCAGGCACACCGACGCCCACGCCGACCGTCACGCCGGCACTGGCGGGCGTCGTCAGGGCCGCAGTTGCGCCGAGGGCGGTGCCCGCCATCAGCATGGCGCCCAGCGCCAATTTTCCAAGACGAGTCATGATGTTTACTCCTTTCAAAACCGTGCCCCTTCCAGGGACTGCGCGGATCATGGTCCCCGCGCCCTGAACCGGCGATGAACATGGCTGTCAGGGAGCGGCAAGATTAACGCGGGGTGGGCGCAGCGCATTCGGGGCGATCTGCTCGCAGCCACTCACACGCACCAAATGATAGTCACCACGAAGATCGACATGTAGTCGCGGCGTGAGGCCGCGCGTGAAACGGTGTATCACCGCTTCAACCTGTGATCGAAGCGTGAATATTCAATGCCGTCATTCACCTTCAGAGATATAATTAGGACCGGATTGACGTACGATCGGAACATTTCGGCCTCCGTTCTGCGCGCAGTTTCATTCGCAACATCGGGGTCGACCGCAGGCGCGGATACCGCAGGAATTCCGCCTTCGCCCGGGATCGGCAGTTGGAGTTTTCTCGCCACCGCACTATCTACCCTGGCTCGCTTACAGGGTGCTGGCTCAAGGCAGCTGCCGCAGCGATCGGCGCCGTTCCATTGAAACTCGGAGAAATTTGCGGCGGAGCACGATGGGCAGGGATAGATTGGCGGAATGATTCAAGGTCACGATTTTCTCGATCCGCTCGATGCAGCCTTTGGCGAGGAGGCACAGGCGCGCGTGGTCGCGGCGGATCCGCCCTATCTCGAAGGGCTGAACAAAGAGCAGCGCGAAGCCGTCGTGACGCTCGATGGCGCGGTGTTGGTGCTCGCGGGCGCGGGCACCGGCAAGACGCGCGTATTGACCACGCGGCTCGCCCATATTCTCGCCACCCGGCGCGCATGGCCGGGGCAGATTCTCGCAGTCACTTTCACCAACAAGGCCGCGCGCGAAATGAAAGAGCGCATGGGTGCGCTGGTCGGCGGCGTGGTCGAGGGCATGCAGTGGCTCGGCACGTTTCATTCGATCGGCGCGAAGATGCTACGCCGCCATGCCGAGATCGCTGGGCTCAAATCGAATTTCACCATCCTGGATGCCGACGACCAGCTCCGCCTGATGAAACAGGTGATGGACGCGGCCAATATTGACGAGAAGCGCTGGCCCGCCCGCACGCTCGCCGCTTTCATCGATGGATGGAAAAATCGCGGACTTACACCGGCTGAAATATCCGAGGGTGAGTCGCAAGCCTTTGCCTTCGGCAAGGGCCGCACACTTTATCGCGAATATCAGGAGCGGCTGAAATCGCTCAATGCCGCAGATTTCGGTGACCTGCTGCTTGAAACCCTGAACATCCTCAAGTCACAGCCTGAAATTCTCGGCGAATATCGCTCGCGCTTTCATTACATGCTGGTCGACGAATACCAGGATACGAACGTTGTTCAGTATCTCTGGCTGAAACTGCTCGCAGGCTCTGGCGGAAATGTCTGCGTGGTCGGCGACGACGACCAGTCGATCTATGGATGGCGCGGCGCGGAGATCGAAAACATCCTGCGCTTCGAGCGCGATTTCCCGGGCGCAAAAGTCATCCGGCTGGAACGCAATTACCGCTCCACGCCGGCCATTCTCGGCGCGGCTTCCGGCCTCATCGCCGCAAATAAAGGCCGGTTGGGGAAGACGTTATGGACCGAAGGCGATGCGGGAGACCGCATCCGCGTGCAGGGCGTGTGGGATGCAGAGGAGGAAGCGCGCGCAGTCGCGACCGATGCGGAGCAATTGCATCGTGACAATCACCTTTATGCCGAGATGGCGGTGCTGGTGCGCGCGAGCTTCCAGATGCGGGAATTCGAAGACCGTTTTCTCTCGCTCGGTATTCCCTATCGTGTGATTGGCGGCCCGCGCTTTTACGAGCGCGCAGAAATTCGCGACGCGCTTGCCTATTTTCGGCTCATTGCACAGGGCGATGACGACCTTGCCTTCGAACGTATCGTCAACCGACCGAAACGCGGTATCGGCGAAGCAAGCCTCGCAGCGCTTCATGCCTTCGCACGGGCACGAACGCTACCGCTACTTGCTGCGGCCAGCGAAATCGCTGAAACGGATGAAGTTCCGCCCAAAGCGCGGAAGGCACTGGGCGATCTGACCAAAAATTTTGTGCGCTGGAGCGATACGGCGCGCCACCTCGGTCATGTGGAGTTGGCGGAGATCGTGCTCGACGAGTCGGGTTACACCGACATGCTGAAGACAGACAAATCACCCGAAGCTCCAGGGCGGCTCGACAATCTGAAGGAACTGGTTCGCTCGATGGAGCAATTCGAGTCGCTTACCGGCTTTCTCGAACACGTCGCGCTGGTGATGGAGCTGGAACAGAATGAATCCGGAGACCGGCTGAATATAATGACCCTGCATGCAGCCAAGGGCCTGGAATTCGACACGGTGTTCCTGCCCGGCTGGGAGGAAGGACTTTTCCCTTCGCAGCGCACGATGGACGAAAGCGGGCTGGCCGGCCTCGAAGAGGAGCGCCGGCTTGCCTATGTGGGACTAACACGCGCGAAGAAACGTGTCCGCGTGAGCTTCGCTGCCAATCGCCGCGTGCATGGCAATTGGCAAAGCGCCCTGCCGTCGCGTTTCATCTCGGAATTGCCACCCGAACATGTCGACGCCGTTGTCGACGAAGGCTTTTATGGCGGCTATGTGGGCTTCCGGGACAATGCGGCAAGTGCTGGCTTCTCCAGCTCCTATGAAAGCCCGGGATGGCGCCGCGCCCAGGCAAATCGCGCCGCCAATCCCGAGCGTACCCGCCCGCCCCTGATCGAAGCGCAGGCGCATGTGGTGCAGACGACGGATCCCCAATCGGCGGCCTTTGTGCGCGGCGACCGCGTGTTCCACCAGAAATTCGGTTATGGCCGCGTCAGCGTGGTGGAAGGAAACAAACTGACGGTTGATTTCGACAAGGCCGGCGCCAAACGTGTGATCGACCAGTTCGTAAGTCGGGCGTGACGAATAACGAATGACGGCGACAAAAAGCACGCACAAACCCTCGCCACAAATTGCCGCCGCAGCGTGCCTGTGCGGCGCAGTGATGATCGAAATCGATATTCCCGCTTTCTGGGCCTGGCACGATCACGGCCTGACAAGCCGGCTCGCCCACGGGGCTGCCTATGCAACCTATGTCGGCTGCTGGCGCAAACATGTTCGGATTACAAAGGGCGCGAAATCGATCAGCCGCTTCGATGACAAAGCCACGAATACGGCGCGACGTTTCTGTATGCGTTGCGGCACGCCGCTTTTCTACGAGAAGAAACATTCGCCACACGCCGTGAACATTCCGCGCGCCCTGTTCGAGGGGCGCACCGGGCGCGAGCCCCGCTATCATCTGAATTTTGCCGAGCGCCGGGACTGGATCTGGGCCGGTGAAAAGCTTGTGCCGTTGAAAGGTTATCCAGGCGTCGTCTGGGAACGTCCTAAAACAAAAAAACGCGTAGTGCCGCCGCCGGAATTCGAATGACCGCCATCCGCGCCACTCCCGGAGCGCGAATGGCGGCCACTTTACTTACAAATCACTTCGACATGTCGACTTCGGTCCACATCTCATCCGCCTCGAAGGTCCGATATTTGTCGTAACCTCCGATGATCTTGTCCTGCTCCTCCTTGCTGAAGCGCGCCTTGATCTCCTTGTCGATGGCCTGGTCGCGGGCCTGGTCGGGATCAAGCATCGCCGCGCTTGGGAAATGCTGGACGATCTGGACATTCGCACCGGCACTTCCATTGAGCTTCTGAAGGATCAGGTATCGGTCGATCACGCCGTGCTTCTTCAGCGTTTCGAGAATCGGAACGAAATTCCTTTTCAGCCCAGTCAGATAGTCGTCGATCTTGTTGGGATCGACCTTGATCGTCTGAACTTCCCAAACGCCCTTCATGGGCTGGTAATCGACATAAGGCTCGGCGCTTGCCGCCGTCACAGCCAAAGCGCCCACCGCAAGAGCTGCTGCAAATATGATCCTGCTCATTATTCCCCTCCAATATTACAAGCCGAAAAGCGCCGGAATCCGGCGCCCAGCAAGTGACAGCCCCCGTCCTCGAAAAAAGTATATTGATAAAAGCCCGGCCCTGATAGCTGCCGCGCCAGTTGCAAACGCGTTTCAATAGCGCAGAAAATCCTGCCGCTCGACAGCCCATGATTGTTCGTCGGGCGTCGCGAACGCCTCCAGATCCTCAGCAGTCGCGGTCTGGTCGTCCACCCATTCCCGAAGCAACGGGCTGCCGTTGATTACGTCGATGGCGCGCTTGCCATGCTCATATTCGTAATCAAAATCCCGCCAGAGCTGATAGTCCGGATAAAGCTGCCGGATTGCCTTGAAGGCAAGCGCCTGGATACGCCAGGGCCGGAAGGCATCATGTTCATAGGCGGGACCTTCGGTGTGAATCTGGACGCCGTTACACAACTTCCCTGCATGTTTGTGGAAGGTCGGCTCGAACCAGCAATCGCGCAGGACACAGCCGCGGAGCCAATGCGGCGCCAGCCCATGCATTTCGGCGATGAGCCGGCGCGCATCCATATCGGGCGCGCCGAATAGCTCCAGCGAACGTGTGGTGCCGCGGCCTTCGGATAGCGTCGTGCCTTCAACCATCACCGTTCCGGCATAGGCGCGCGCCATCCACAGATTTGGTGCATTGGGGCTGGGATTGATCCAGACACGCTCGCCGAGCGGCCAGCCAAATCCCGGCGGCGAGTCCGGCCGCCAGCCCTCCATTTCGACGACGTGATAATCCACATCGAGACGAAGCGATGAAACAAACCACTGGCCGAGTTCACCGAGCGTCAAACCATGCCGCATCGGCAACGGACCTGCCCCCACGAAGCTTTCCCAACCGTGCCTGAGCCGCAATCCCTCAACGGGCCTGCCTACGGGGTTGGGGCGATCCAGCACCCAGACGGATTTGCCATGCTTCGCAGCCGCCTCCAGCATGTAAAGCAGCGTGGTGATGAAGGTGTAGATTCGGCATCCCAGATCCTGAAGGTCGACCAGCACCACATCGAAGGAATCCATCATCTTATCCGTCGGCCGTCGCGCGTGGCCGTAGAGGCTGAACACGGGAATGCCATGCTCCGGGTCATCGAAATCCGGGGATTCGACCATATTGTCCTGCTTGTCGCCTCGCAGGCCGTGTTGCGGACCGAAAGCGGCGCTCAATTTCACCCCGCTTGCCACCAGCGCATCGAG
>DASXXW010000017.1:0-2344 GCA_036502865.1 Rhizomicrobium sp. | reverse complement strand
CGGGCAAAACACCGACCTCGACAAGGGTATTCTGGACGGTCTCGCAGAGCCGTTGATGCACCTGGTACGCAACGCGGTGGACCACGGCGTCGAAGATGCCGAGGAGCGCATCGCCGCTTCCAAACCGGCTCGCGGCACGATTTACCTCAACGCCTATCATCAGGGCACGCAAGTCGTCGTCGAAGTCCGCGACGACGGCCGCGGCATCGATCTAGCGCAAATTCGCAGGTTGGCAGTGGAAAAGGGAGTTGTGAAAGCCGCGGAGATTCCGCGCCTGTCCGATGCCGAAACGATGAATCTCATTTTCGAACCGGGCTTCAGCACCGCGGCCGAAGTCACCGAAGTGTCCGGCCGCGGCGTGGGCATGGACGTGGTCCGCACCGTCCTCGACAACCTGAAAGGCACTGTTCACGTTTCATCGATCAAAGGCCGAGGCACCACCATCCAATTACGCGTGCCGCTGACGCTGGCCAGTATCCAGACTTTGCTGTTCCGCGTGTCGGGGCGCCTCTTCGCTGTGCCCTTGTCCTCAGTCGTCGAAATCGCGCGCATCACTGATACAGACATTCATCGCGTCGACCAGCGCGAAGTGCTCCGCCTGCGCGAACAAATTCTTACATTGGTGCGGCTCAATAGCCTCAGCCAGATTCACGCCGTAGCCGTCCCGGATACGCAAAAGAAAAAGCGCAATTTCGTGATCGTCATCGGCGCCGCCGAAAAGCGTTTTGGCCTGGTGGTCGACAGTCTAGTCGGCGAAGAAGAGCTGGTCATCAAAGCGCTTCCCGCAGAAATTATCTCCAGCGATCTGGTCAGCGGCGCCTCCATCCTTGGCGACGGCACGGTCGTTTTGATTCTGAATGTTCCCGCGGTTCTCTCGCGCCTCTCCCGCGCAACTCCTCTGGGAGCCATCGCATGAGCGAACGCATCCGAGTCCTGGTGGTCGATGATTCCGCGCTGATGCGCAAGCTCATCCCCACGATCCTCGAAAGGGATCCCACTATCGAGGTCGTTGGCACCGCCATGGATGGCGCATTCGCGCTGAAAAAAATCGAAGAGCTTCACCCCGATGTGATAACGCTCGACCTGGAAATGCCCCGCATGGATGGCCTCGAAGCGCTGCGCTTGATCATGCGGCGTGCGCCGATGCCAGTGATTGTCTTCAGCACCCATTCGAAAGAAGGCGCGTACTCCACCTTCAAAGCCCTGGCGCTCGGCGCCATCGACTTCGTTGCCAAGCCACGCGATGCGGCCGCGGGTCACCTCGATGCCGTCGCCGTTCAGCTGATTGAAAAGATCAAAATTGCCAAACGCGTAGGCGGAGGCAAGATTCGCCCGAGCGTAGCGGTGGAAGTAACGCCCCCGCAAAAGAAGCCCTCGCGCGCCACGCTTCCGCCTAGCCGCATCGTAGCCATCGGCATCTCCACCGGCGGGCCCAACGCCCTGCAGTACCTCCTTTCACAGATTCCTGCGGATTTTTCCGCCACCATCTTGATCGTTCAGCATATGCCGGAAGGCTTTACGGAAATGTTCGCGAATCGTTTGAACGAGTGCAGCGCGTTGGACGTGCAAGAAGCGCGTTCCGGCGATTTGCTCCTGGCGGGTCGCGTGCTGATCTGCCCCGGCAATCGCCACATGATGGTTCGCCGCATGCCGCGCGGAGACATGGCTATCCTGTCCGATGGTCCTCCGGTCAATGGTCATCGCCCGTCTGCCGACGTGCTATTCCATTCCGTTGCGCGAGAGTTCGCGCTGACTGCCGTCGGCGTAATCATGACCGGTATGGGCGACGACGGCGCTGAGGGCCTGGGGGCCATCAAGGCCGCCGGCGGCATGACCGTCGCGCAAAGCGAAGATACCTGCGTAGTCAGCGGCATGCCCCGCGCCGCCATTTTGAAGGGCTACGCCAACAAAATTGTTTCTCTCGAATCTTTAAGCGCGTTCCTTGTCGGCTTTTGCGGCAACGACCGCGCGCCCGACCGCGACCGCTCCGAAAAGGGCGATCGCCGCGAAAAATCGGAAAAGAACGAGAGATCGGATAAGACACACGTTTCTTCCCACCGCAACTAGTTCGTTGCGACGGGAATAAGGAGAAGGCCATGCAACAATTCGCCGCTCTGCTCCGGAAAGACAGCCGGCCAGTCCGCTACCTGGTGGTGGACGATTCCGTATTTGCCCGCAAGAATCTGATCAAAATGATCGAGATGTTCGGCGGGGAAGTGGCCGGTGAAGCCGGCGACGGGCTCACCGCCATCGCGGAATACAACCGCGCCAAGCCTGACATTGTGCTCATGGATATCACCATGCCGCAGATGGAAGGCATCGAAGCGGTCGAACGCATCGTGCG
>DASXXW010000016.1:0-7283 GCA_036502865.1 Rhizomicrobium sp. | reverse complement strand
ACCATCGTGCGGCGCCGCCGACAGGAGTATCCGTTGGGTCCGCGCATCCGGCATTCGATCGGCAGGAAGATATTCGTCGCTTTTTTTGCGATGGCTGTCGTCATCGGTGCAGTGGGATTCTACGGATATTGGGTGCTGGTCTCCGCCGGCAAGATGGTGACTGGGACCTATGACGGCCCGCTCATGGCCATCAACTATGCTCGTGCCGCCAGTGTGGATTTTGTCCAGATGCAACAGGCGGTGCAGGAGCGCCGCTATGCGCCCGCAGCCGCACGACCCAGCATCGACAAGAAAATCGATGATCTTACGGCCACCTTTTTCGACGATCTCGGCGTGGCGCAGCAGCGTCTCGATGCCAGCGACGAATTTGGCGTTGCTCAAAACATTCGTTTGCTGGTCGTGCAATGGCGCGACAGCTGGCATGAGAGCGAGCGGGCCGGCGGCAATGCGGATTTCTCCGCGCTCGACGCGCGCATTCTTGGTCAATTCGATACTCTGGTGGAACTCAACGCCGATCACAGTTTTGTCGGCCGCCGCCAGGCGGTCTGGGCCATAAGAAACTTTAAATACGCGCTGATCGGCGTTACCGGCCTTTCCGTGCTTCTCGGTTTGGGGATCACGCTGGTTCTCGCCCGGCAGATCATGAGGCCCTTGCGTTCTGCTGTTGCGGTCGCGAACCGGGTTTCTGAGGGCGAATTCGAAACAACGATTCCGGAATCCGACGATGAAACAGGCGTCCTACTCCGTTCGATGGCGGTGATGCAGGGCAACATCCGCACGATGATGGAACGCGAGAAGCTGCGTGCGGAATCCGCGGAGACGCGTCTTGCCCGCGCGCTTGAGACGTCCGGAGAGGGCGTCGTTCTGGTCGGGCGTGACGGGCGTATACTGCTTGCCAACAAGAAGATGGGCGATTTCTTCCCCAGTATGGCGGATAGGCTCGTTTTGGGATCCGATTTCTTCGCGGTCCTGCGTCTCGCACAAAAGGATCTCGCAGATGACGATGAAACCGTCAGATTCCCCGAATTGGGCACCAATCGTAAACCGCGACTGCTCGGAAGCGCAGAACACCAGCTTCGCGACGGCCGGTGGCTCAGGACAACGGGAAACCGCACCGAAGACGGCTGTCTGATATTCTTCGTAAGCGATTTTACCGCCATCAAGGAGAGAGAGGAAAACTTCCGGCGCGCACAGGAAGCTGCCGAAGCCGCGAGTGCAGCCAAGACCCGTTTTCTCGCAAATATCAGTCATGAGTTGCGCACGCCGCTGAATGCCATCATCGGATTCTCGGAAATCATTTGCTGTCAAATGTTCGGCGAGATCGGCAATCGGCGATACATCGATTATTCTTTGGACATACAGCGCAGCGGAAAGCATTTGCTCGACATCATCAACTCGGTACTGGAAATCTCCCGCAGCGATGCCGGCAAACAATTGCTGAAGCCAGACGCCGTCGATTTACGTTACGTCTTTCGCGATTGCTCAAAGATGATGAGCGACCAGTTCGCTGCGGCGCAGGTAACGCTGAATATCATCGAACCCGACGAGGCGACGCTGGTATGGGGCGAAAAGGCGAAGTTGCGGCAGATCATTCTCAACCTGCTCTCCAATGCGTTGAAATTTACCGATGCAGGCGGTGTCGTGTCAGTATCGGCGCGCGGAGTTGCAGCGGCCGTAATCGTCGACATCGCCGATTCCGGCATCGGCATGACACAGGAACACATCCGGATAGCTCTGACACCGTTCGGGCAAGTCGATAACCGGCTCGAACGGAAATATGAGGGCACCGGACTTGGCCTGCCGCTCGCCAAGTCCCTGACCGAACTTCACGGGGGCACGCTCGAAATCGAAAGCACGCCCGGGGTGGGAACGATAATCCATATTCGTTTGCCCGACCTTGCGGGCCAACAACTGCCCAAACCCGTCACCGTGGCCGCATAGCATCTCTTCATGGTGCAACGCTGGGTGGTGCATTTCGGTGCGCTACGGCCGCCGGTCTGATTGCCGAAGTCTGAAGCATTGAATTCAAATTAATCGGACAATCGGATGCACCGGCTACTAAGTACCTGATTACATTATATCTGCCCGCCGCCACGGCACCGAAATCGCCGCACTCGATGCAAATGCCGCCATCGGATTTAAGCAACAAATAAATACGCTGACAGGGAGAACTTTACGAATGTAACAAATTACGCTCTGAATATGCGCGAAGGGACTTGGGCTTGGGGCGGTTGCAAGACCGTGGAGAATGGCCCATGAGAAGTTTGCGCTTTCGGCGCGCGCCCGCAGGCCGCGCCCGCCGCGTTTGCAGTTGCAACGCAATATGGCGGAGCCGGGCGGGCACTGCCGCAATCGAGTTTGCCTTTATCGCTCCCGTACTCCTCGCTTTCGTGATGGGGACCGTGTCGTATGGAGGCTATTTCTGGATGGCCGGCAGCCTCCAGCAACTCGCTAATGATGCCGCGCGTGCTGCAATCGCCGGTCTCACCGACAGCGAACGCCAGAGCCTCGCACAAAGCGCGCTCAACGCCGAGATAGCCAACTACAATATGCTCAATCCGAGTCTTGCCTCGGTCAACTATCAGGGGGATTCGGAAAGCTACGCGATCAGCATCTCCTACAACGCCGCAAACAATCCCTTTTGGGTCGCAAGCAACTTTCTTCCCATGCCTTCCACGACGATCATACGTACAGCTGCAGTAAAGCTCGGGGGCTATTGATGTCTCACCGGTGGTCGCCCGGCGCCTTTCGGCGCGACTGCCGGGCGGCCATCTCCGTAGTCACCGGCATCTCGCTGGTGGTTATTGTCGGATTTACAGGAGCGGCCGTGGATTTCGGGTCTGTATATATGCAGACCCGGCAGCTCCAGGGCGTTGCCGACCTAGCGGCCATGGCCGCCGCCGGCGATCTTTCCCAGGCACAGACTGCGGCACAAGAAACGGTGGCGGCAAATGGTTTGCAGCAACCGGGTACAGCGACAGCTGTCACCGGCAACTACACGCCCGACCCGAGTGTTCCCGCGCCCCAACGGTTCACAGCTGGCGGAAGTCCCCAGAATGCCGTTCAGGTGACCGTCGCGAGCAGCGCCAATCTTTATTTTACGCGCATGTTTCTGGGCGAACAGACCGTGCCGATCTCGCGTGTTGCGTTTGCGGCCACTGCCCAACTCGCGTCGTTCTCGATCGGTATGCGGCTCGCCGGTCTGCAGGGCGGTGTCGCCAATGCGTTGCTCAGCGGGCTGACGGGAAGTTCCGTCAGTTTGTCTCTTATGGACTACAACGCGCTTGTTGGCGCGCAAGTGGATCTATTCCAGTACACAAGTGCGCTTGCATCCCGGCTCGATCTGACCGGCATGTCATTCAATCAGACATTGGCGGCGCAAGCACAGACCAATGTGGCCGTCGCGGCTATCGGTGACGTGCTGACGTCGCAAGGCAACAGCGCGGCTTCGTCGGCGATAGCCAAGATCGCGCAGGCCGCCAACCAGCAGAGCATAAATGTCGGGCAGTTGTTCGATCTCGGTCCTTACGGAAACCAGGACTACGTTCAGGGGAACGGCTCTACTGGTTTTTCCATCAACGCGCTCGATCTTGCCAATGCAGTGCTCACGCTCGCACAGGGTGGCCATCAGGTTCAGCTCAATTTGAACGGAACGGTGCCCGGGATTTCGAATGTTACGGCATGGCTTGCAATCGGCCAGCGTCCGTCCAGTTCGCCCTGGCTGACGATCACCGACTCCAATACGGTGGTCGTATCCACGAGCCAGGCGCGCCTCTATATCGATGCGCAGGTCACGCCGCAGGGATTACCGGCTCCTGTCGCATCGATCGATTTGCCTTTGTATTTCGAACTTGCATCCGCGCAGGCAAAGCTTTCGAGCCTTAGTTGTTCGCCGAATTCAGTGACGCTTTCCGTCGCTCCCAGCATCGGTGAGGCGGCCATCGGCACAGTCGATACCGGCCAGCTCAACAATTTCTCCCAAGAGCTGACAGTCAGCAACGCCACGATGATCAACATCCCTCTGCTTCTCCAGGTCACAGGCCAGTCCGTGATCAATCTCGGCGGTAACGACTGGCAGAATGTGACTTTCGATTCCCAGGATATCCAGAACAACGTCGTGAAAACGGTTTCGACACAGAACGCTATCGATGCGGCGTTGACCAGCCTCGTCGGAAACCTGTCGCTGAACGTACAGGTGTTGGGCCTCGGTTTGGGCATGAGTCAGAGCCAGATAACCTCCGCGGTCGATTCAACATTGAATGGAATCGCCAGCCCGCTCGATAGCGTCGTCGACGAATTGACTCATCTGACCGGCGTCGGCCTCGGAGAAGCCGATGTCTGGGTGAATGGTGTGCGATGCCAGAACGTTGCACTGGTACAATAGGCACGCTTCCACCGAACCGGAACTGTGCTATACTTAACTGCGATTTCGGGCGTCGGCGATCGCGGGGAGTACGTTCCATGATCGGCAAGGCATCGGCGTGGGCGGCCGCGACATTCGTGGCCGCGGGTGTTTTGATATCGATTTGTCCGCCGGCGCATGCGCGCGCGGGCGCGGTCCAAACCATCTATTCGTTCCAGGGAGGAACCGATGGCGAGCAACCGCGGGCGCCGCTGATCGCGGATGCTGCGGGCAATCTCTACGGCACGGCTTCGGGTGGCGGCGAGGGTTGCGGCATCGAATATTGCGGCGCGGTTTTCAAGCTCACGCCGCAGGGCAGCGAAAGCCTTCTCCATGTTTTCCAGGGCGGCAATGACGGCATCTTCCCGACTGGAGGGTTGCTGTTCGACAAGGCCGGCAATCTCTATGGGACCACGGAATTGGGCGGCGGGGAGGGCGGTTGCCACGACGGCAACAACAGTGGCTGCGGGACGGTTTTCGAACTTGCGCCGAACGGTAACGAGACGGTGCTTTACAGGTTCACCGGCGGCCAGGACGGTTCGGGGCCGGCCGGCACGCTGATTGCCGATAAGAAAGGCAATCTATTCGGCACCACGCAGTGGGGAGGATCGAGCTACGGCGTCGTTTTCAAAGTCGCGCCTAATGGCACGGAGACTGTGTTGCACACCTTCGCAGCGGGCAGCGACGGCGCGTTTCCGGTCGGCGGTCTCGTCGCCGACAAGAAGGGCAATCTTTATGGGGTGACAAGTGCGGGTGGCAGCGCGGATGACGGAGTGGCTTTTGAAGTCACGACTGCAGGCAAGGAAAAAATCCTGTATAATTTCTGCAGTGCGGCCAATTGCACCGACGGCAGCCAGCCATCCGGCCCCCTGCTCGCCGACAAGTCCGGCGATTTGTACGGCACGACGGCCGCGGGCGGCGCGGCCAAATGGGGAGTCGTGTTCAAGCTGGCGCCAGCCGGGACGGAGAGCGTCGTCTACTCGTTCCAGGGCGGCAGCGACGGGATCTACCCGGACGGTGGGCTGATTTTCGACAAAAAGCAAAATCTGTACGGCGTCACCTATCTCGGCGGCGCGAGCGACGACGGCACGATTTTCACCATTTCTGCGGGCGGCAGCGAAAGCGTGCTCTACACCTTCACCGGTTATATCAATGGCGAAAATCCCGCAGCAGCGCTCCTGCTGGTGAAGAACACGCTCTACGGGACAACGCAACTGGGGGGCGCGGAGGCGCTCGGCAATGCGTTCAAGCTGGGAAAATAGCGTGCGGGAACATCAACGCTCCTCGGCATAGGGGCGGTATTGATAATATTTCGGGAATGAATCCAGCCGGATATGCAGCCAGGCGACGCCAAGACCTGACGTGCTGACCCAGATACGCGCCGCAGTTCGGTCGAGCTCCTGACGCATTGTGCGTGCCAGAGCTATGAACAGATCATGCTGTTGCGACTCGGGCGCCCGCCGAAGGAACGACGCGATTTGCACATAGGATATCGGATCGGCGATTGGGCATGGCGCGACGAGTAGCGCATCGCCTCCTAGGTTTCGGAAAGTGACGATGGAATCTCCGGGCCTGAATTTTTCCGCGAAAGAATCTTCGTCCGGATGCATGCGCGCCAGTGAGTCGCTGCAGATGGCCACGCATTCGTAATTGCGGGTGATTGTATTGCGGGTGATGGGCGGCATTTCCCAGAAGAACGCCGGATAGGGCAGGGCGGCCAACTCGCGGAGGAAATAGCCGCGGAACTCCGCATCCTCTGCCCACGCCGCGATGACATCGGCAAAAGTAGCCACGTCGCCATTTCGCAGCAGCACAAGTTTCTCGACCCATCCATCGCGGATGGTCGTTCGTTCAGCCGACCACATGCCGTCAGGAATGCGAGATCAGCCCGTAAATGTCGAGTTCGGTTTGCGTGCCGACAAACACTTTCCCCTCGGCCACAGTAGGCACGGAGAATTTCACCCCGGGACCGGCGAGATCGCGCTTGCCGGCCTGGTTGCTGTCATAAAGCTCGACGGAAACATCGCGCGCATCATGGGCATACAGCGCCGCGGGCTTTCCGCCTTTTACCTTCCCCAGCGTCTGGATCGTCCACACGATTCCGTCCTTTTTGCCATTCGAGGAGATGGAAGGCGTCGCGCCGGGATAGTTGTAGGTGACGGCGGATTGATGCGTGGGCGAGGATGGAAACACGCCATTGGTGAGCGTCCACTGATTCAGCTGGCCGTCGACACCGGCGAGATAGACATTGTCTTCCCAGGCGGCAGCAGTGCTGTAGATACCGCCATGATTGGCGGTGAAAGCCTGCACCGCATTGGAGGTTCCATAGCCGCCCAGATGATCGCGGTCGACAAGGAACAATTCGCCCGTCTTGAAGCCAATCACCGCTTCATGGGGATGGGGCCCCGGCTGATCCGGAAGAAGTATCAGTCCGCCGGAATCGAGATCGAGGTCGTGTCCCGACAACTTTTTTTCATGCGACGGCGTGAAATAATCCGTCACCGAGAGTGTTTTGTCGCCCGGTACGAGCCGGAGCGCCGACATGCCGTAGTCAACGCCCTTGCTGTCGGCATCGAAGTTGCCATTGCCGGTGCCGAGATAAATGTTGGCGGAGCTGTCTACCGCGGGTGCGGCGCCGCCGCCCCAGATGCCGCCGAGATTGCCTTTTGGCGTGACGCAGAAGATGGATTTCTGCTTGAGCGTCGCGGAATCGTAACCGAACACCCAGCCATTCGAACTGTCATTGGAGGCGAAAGGTACATAGACGACTTCGTTCAGAAGCAGCAGGCCCGCGCGCTGAAAGGCCTGCTCCGGATCGAATTGTTTTGATGGATTGTTTGGTGCGCTGCCCCTGATGACGACGGGACTGCCCGGTCTTTCG
>DASXXW010000015.1:0-13963 GCA_036502865.1 Rhizomicrobium sp. | reverse complement strand
CCCCCTCCACCGCTTCGCGGTCCCCCTCCCCCAAGCGAAGCGCGGGGGAGGAACCACATGGCCGGAAAAGGAGAGCTCATTAGTCTGTTACCCCTTCAGTGCCGGGTGGACGATCTGGCCGTCACGCGTCAGCCCCGCGCCTTTGACGATCTCGTCATTCCAGTCCAGCGCCAATGCGCCGGATTTTTTGTCCACGATCAGCGACACGAAATTGAACAAATTGCGGGCGTAGAGATTGGATGTGTCCACGGCGAGACGCGCGGGCAGATTGGTGTAGCCCATGATGGTGACGCCATAGGCGTCCACGATCTGGTCGGGTTTAGACAACGGGCAGTTGCCGCCCTGCTCGACGGCGAGATCGACGATGATCGCGCCGCGCTTCATCGTCTTCACCATCTCTTCGCTCACCAGAACCGGCGCCTTGCGGCCGGGAATGAGCGCGGTGGTGATGACGATGTCCTGTTTCTTGATCGTCTCGGCAACCAGTGCGGCCTGTTTTGCCTGGTATTCCTTCGACATTTCCTTGGCGTAGCCGGCCGCCGTTTCGGCTTGTTTGAATTCATCGTCGATGACGGCGACGAAGGTAGCGCCAAGCGATTCGACCTGCTCCTTGGTCGCGGGGCGGACATCGGTCGCGGACACAATTGCGCCGAGCCGGCGTGCGGTAGCGATGGCCTGAAGGCCGGCGACGCCGACGCCCATAATGAACACGCGCGCGGGCGCAATCGTGCCAGCCGCCGTCATCATCATCGGCATGGCACGTCCAAAATGCGCCGCCGCATCGATCACGGCCTTGTAGCCGGCGAGATTGGCCTGGCTGGACAGCACGTCCATGGCCTGGGCGCGGGAAATGCGCGGGATGAATTCCATGGCGAAGGCGCTGACGCCGCGCGCGGCCAGTGCCGCGATGGTCTCTTTCTCTGTGTACGGAGCAAGGAGCCCGGCCAGAACGACGCCGCTTTTCATGGCGGCGATCTCGGACGGTTCGGGGTTTCGGACCTTCAGGACGATATCGGCATCGGCGAGCGCCGTGGCAGCATCGGGAGCTATCGTGGCGCCGGCAGCCCGATAGTCATCGTCGGAAACACAGGCCTGCTCGCCGGCACCCGTCTCGACCGTCACCGCAAGGCCTAGCCCTGCGAACTTCTTCACGGTTTCGGCGGTTGCCGCGACCCGCGCTTCGCCCGCGCGGCGTTCCTTGAGGACAGCGAGTTTCATATGGATGGAGTAGGGTCAGCCGTGGGTGCGGAAGATTGCGAGGAAGACGAGCAGGGCCACGCTGCCGATGACCAGCCACTTCATGAGGACCAGGAAGCCATTCCAGGTCCTGACATGCTCGGCCATGTCGGCATGACCCGAATCCGATACGTTGTTTTGATGAGAATCCATGGCGCCTCGTCCCAGATGCGAATGTCGTTCGCGCGGGACTATAGCAATCTCAAACCTGCCCGCAACGGGGCCGCCAGGCTGCCGGGAAGGGTTATGGCGTCAGTTCAAAGGCCACGCCGCCGCCGGCACCGTTCTGACCAGTCCCTCCATTACCGGTCGTTCCGAATAGGTTTCCGGAAGAATCCATCACCATCTGCGTAGCTGGATTTTTCCCGTCACTACAGCTTTTCATGCCGCAGAAATCGTAAAGGACGTTGAACTTCGCGTTCATTTCGAACACGGCACCGCCGTTATTTTCATTGCCGCCACTCAAAGTCGTGCCGAAGAGATTCCCGGATTTATCCATAGTCAGGCCACCGAAAGGTGATTGTCCATCGGCACATTCGTTCTCCGTACAAAAACTGTGTAATACTATCTCTTTGCCTTTCGTAGTAAGCTCATACAGTACGCCGGCACTATTTGTTCCCCCGCTGGAGGCTACTCCATAGATGTTTCCAGCTGCATCATTTACCAGCCGTCCGTTGGGCGTTTCGCCGTCGGTGCATTGGGATGCCGAGCAGAAGCCATATATCGTGGTCTCGTTCCACGTGCCGCCACTGCCGGGTGAAATTTCAAAAATGGCGCCTCCTTCATTTTGGCCGCCGTTGGGAACGACACCAAAGAGATTCTGCGAACCCTGTACAAGTAATGCCTCCGGTTCATCGCCATCGACGCATGGATAGCCAGCGGCACAGAATCTGTATAGCACCGTCTCAGTCCATTTGCCGGCATTCCTCTGCAATTCGAATACCACGCCGTCGTTGTTAGTTCCGCCCTCAATCGTTGATCCATAAAGCGGCGATTTGCCATCATAGAGCGCATCGCTCGATTGTCCGGCGTAAGACAGCCCGACAGTGGGATCGGAGCCATCCGTGCAGTTCGTTTGCGCACAAAAAGAATAAAGAATGCGGATCTTCCATTTCTTCCCGCGGGTGCTGTGCAATAGCTCAAACACGACACCTTGATTTCCGGACTGTGCCGTACCGTAGAGGTCGCCCGCTTTATCTTGAATCAGGTTGCCGTTGGGTAAGTTGCCGTCCGTACAGTTGGCCCGCGCGCAAAAACTGTACAAGATATTGAACTTCCATTTGCTTCCCTGCGGGGTCAATTCGAACACCGTGCCCTCATTGTGACGGCCACCGGACTCGGTTGTGCCGAAAAAACCGCCATGTCCGTCGGGCAAGAGGTCGCCTCTCGGGATCAGGCCATCGGAGCAATTCGTTTTGACGCAGAAATTATGCAGGACCTGGTATGTCTGTGCAGAGCTCGCGGAGGGCCATATAGTCCAAACGGAAAGCGCGGCTATCGCCGAAAAAGAACGAATGCTGTATGGAACCACAAAGAAGTTTTCCATATTTCCCCACCCAAAATTACAACCGCATCCTTTCATTACCAACGACCAGCCTCCCTCACAACAGCGGAGGACCAAAGTCGAAAGAGTCCGGCTCAGTCCCGCCAGTCCATCCAGGTGCCGTGGGACTGGCAAAGGGCGAGGAGGCGTTTCTCTCGAACGCCGTCGCGGTAATAATAGAGAAGAAGCGGTGCGTCGCCGGCAAGCGTCCCCTCGAAGCTCAATCGCCATACCGGCCGCCTCAGACCGGCGGCGATGAGGAGATCGTTGAGCGCGGTTCGGCTCTCCTCCAGGAACTGATAGGTGACGAAGCTGTGATAGATGCAGGCTGTTTCGTCGCGCGGGATCGCGGCGAGGGCGTCGGGCAAAAGCTGAAGAGCATCGCCGCGCAGGATTTGCGGCGGCGAAGCCATCCTAATCGCAAGCGCACGTTCGAGATTCGCAAAGCGCGCAACATTATCCGGCCATACCAAAGCTTTCAGCCAGTCGCGTTCTTCCGGCTTGGACAGATCGACAGGATCGCGCTCCAATCCGACGCGGGATGCGACGCGCGGTGTGGCCCCGGCAGGCGGTGATGTGTCGCCGCGGAGTGTTGTTTCAAGGATCAGGGCCGCGTTCTCATCGCCGGCAAACATGCTTTTGCCGTCGCGCAGATAGCGCACCGCGTAGCGGTCCCAGATCAGATTGAGGCCGGCGCTGGGTCCGAGTTCGATCAGATGCAGCGGTTCGCCGGCCTCGCGCGCGATCACCCGGAAGCCTGCATGGAGAATGGCGGAGCGGCCCACTTCGTTGGTGTTCGTCACGCGGGAATGAATGAGCGGCGCGAGTTCGCTGCGGTGTGTTTCCACGAAATCCCGGAACAAAGGAAACGTGGAGCCATCGTCTTCCGTTGGCCGCCCGCCATTGAGGTTCGGATAGAAACGACGCAGCGGGTGTTCCGCGCCGCGCAGCAGCAGATAATGCACGGCCGCAAACAGGATGTTCGCGGGCGGTTGCCCAGGACGGACGCCATTGGCGAATTGTTTCAGCTGCTCATCCTGGGAAACACCGCGCGCAAACAGGTCATAGAGCGGCGCCTCGTTGCGGCGCGCGTCGGCAGCGAAAAACTCCCAGTAATCCATGCCGTTCATGTCGTCTCCGGCAATGGCACGCCTGCTTTCCGGAATGCGCTGCGTTGCCGCGTTGCGAGGCTGGCGCAGTTGAAGTTCGCGATTTCCTCTTCGAACAGTCTGTGAAAATTCAACTTCGCGCCCAGACGTATCAAAGCGCCGCCGAGCCCGATGGCCGCGCGGTCCATAAACACGAATTCGCGCGGCGGTTTGATCCCGCCGAGTTCCTTCAGCCTTGCATGAACTTCATTCGCCTGCTTCAGCCCATATTCCGCTGCAGGCACGCCGTCATCCACCAGACGAACGCGATCGTCGAGAAGCGGCGTGAAGATGAAGCGCGCCCACATGTTCATCACGTCCGCCAGCTGCGGCGTCACAGATGAAAACCCCCAGGCACGATAGGATTTCGCGGCCAGCGCATCGTCACCATGTTTGAGTGCGTGATAGAGACCGATCACGCCATCGACGAAACCGGGCGGAAAAGTCCTCACACAGCCATAATCGAGAAGATTGATGCCGCCGCCGGCGCGCACCGTATAATTACCAAGATGCGGATCGCCGTGAATGACGCCGTAATGCGCGAACGGCTTCCACCAGGCGCGGAACAACGCCGTTGCGATCCGGTTGCGGATGGCGAGCGGCGCGTCTTCGAATTCCAGGATCGGACGGCCGTCCAGCCAGGTCATGGTGAGCAGGCGTTTTGTCGAAAGCGCCGACACAGGTTCGGGAACAGCGATGTCGTCGCACTCGGCGAGCATTTTACCGTAAAGCCGCATATGCGCGGCTTCACGCTCGTAGTCGAGTTCTTCCGCGAGACGGGCTGCAATCTCGCGCGCGAAATCGCGCGTATCGATTGTGGAATCGAATTGCCGTTGTAATTGCAGTGCGAGTTTCAATTGACGGATATCGGAATCGACGGCCGCCGCCATGTCCGGATATTGCAGCTTGCAAGCGAGCTGGCGGCCGTCTTTCCCAAGCGCGCGATGTACCTGTCCGAGTGATGCGGCCGCCGATGCTTCACGATCGAAGCGCCGGAATTTCTTTTCCCAATCCGCTCCCAGCTCCGCCGCCATCCGCCTTCGCACAAAGCCCGCGCCCATGGGCGGTGCATTTGTTTGCAGAGAGAGAAGGGGCGCTGCTACTTCTTTCGGCAACACGCCGGGGATGGTTGCAACGAACTGCGCAACCTTCATCACCGGTCCGCGCAAATTTCCAAGTACTGCCGTCAGGTCTGCGGCATTACTGGCGCTAAATAACTTCGTTCCGCCCAATGCGCGGCCGGCTCCGCGTGCCGCGACGCCCGTCAATCCGGCCGAGACGCGCGCGAACCGCGTCAGCCTGCGCGCAAGCCCGTCCTCGCGGCGATTTATCCTTTCCTTTGCCATCGTCCGTTCAAACTTCCTTCACCACAAACCGGCATTCCCATCGCACTTCCCGATCAGTTTTGGCACAGATTCTCATTATTCCCGCGATTGCACGTCGCAAAGCGGGACCCCGCGCAATTTTATCTTTCCGCACGGGGCGGCATTTCAGAGGACTCGATGGCCCAGACCATTCTCATTGTGGATGATGATCCCGTACAGCGCAGATTGCTGGAAGCGGCAATCACGCGCGCCGGAATGGCCGCGGTCACCGCACCCGGCGGCCAGCCGGCACTCGATCTCCTCAATGGGCCGCGCGGCGATCAGTTCACGCTTGTTCTTCTCGATCTCGTCATGCCGGATATGGATGGCCTGACCGTGCTCGGCAAGCTGAAGCACAGCCATTCCGAACTTCCGGTCATCGTTCTTACGGCACGCGGTGGGATCGATACTGCGGTCGAAGCGATGCGCGCAGGCGCCTGCGATTTTCTCGTGAAGCCCGCGAGCCCTGAGCGCATTACGGTTTCGATCCGTAATGCGCTGAAAATCGGCACGTTGACGGGCGAAGTCACGAGGCTGAAGAAACGCGTCGATAACCGCATGGATTTCAGCCATCTGGTCGGCGTGAGCGCAGAGGTGCGCCAGGTGATCCGGTTGGGTCAACGTGCAGCGCAATCCAATATTCCGATCCTCATCGAAGGCGAATCGGGCGTCGGCAAGGAATTGATCGCGCGCGCCATTCAGGGCTCCTCCGATCGCGCGGGCCGGCCTTTCGTCACCGTGAATTGCGGCGCTATTCCCGAAACACTCGTCGAGTCGATTTTGTTCGGGCATGAGAAGGGCTCATTCACCGGCGCCACCGACAAGCATCTGGGAAAATTCCAGGAAGCCGATGGCGGCACGCTGTTTCTTGACGAAATCGGCGAGCTCAGGCTCGACATGCAGGTCAAGCTGCTCCGCGCGTTGCAGCAGGGCGATATCGATCCTGTCGGATCGAAGCGGCCCGTGAAGGTCGATGTACGTATCATCTCGGCGACCAATCGCGATCTCGCGGAGCGCATGCGCGAAGGTCATTTCCGCGAAGATCTCTATTATCGCCTCAACGTGTTTCCCATTCGCGTACCGCCTTTGCGCGAAAGGCGCGAGGACGTGGCCGAGCTTGCACGCCATTTCATTGCGCGCTTCGCAGCGGAAGAGAACAAACAGATATCCGGGCTTACGCTCGAAGCGAGCGGGCTGCTGCAGAATTTCGACTGGCCGGGAAATGTCCGCCAGCTCGAGAACACGATTTTCCGTGCCGTCGTATTGTGCGATTCCGCCACACTCGATGTTTGCGATTTTCCGCAGATTGCCGCGGCCGCGGGCGTCGAAGTGCAGACAAAACGATTGTCAGCCGTTTCCACCACCGTTCATGTTCCGCTTGTCGAAGAACTCGTCCGCTCGAACGAGCCGCCGCCTTTCAGCATCGCCGCGACTAATGATTCCGGTCATATGCGACGGCTCGAAGAGGTGGAATACGAAGTCATCCGCATGGCCATCGAACATTATGATGGCCACATGTCGGAAATCGCCCGCCGCCTTGGGATCGGCCGCTCGACGCTTTATCGCAAGCTGAAGGAATTCGGCCTCGACCAGCCCGGCCAATTCGGAGATATGGACGAAGAGACGCCGCGCCAGGCTGCGATGTAGCATGTCATTCCCGCAGTCGGCGGGAATCCAGCCATGTAATTTCTCAGCAAAGAATGAGCTGGGTCCCCGCGTACGCGGGGATGACATGTCGGGCTAAGTGCCTCAATCGATCCGCATACCCAATGCGGCGAGATAGAGATCGAGAATGGCTTCCTGTTCCTGGCGGTCGGCACGGTCGATTTTTCTGAGCCGCACCACCTGCCGGATGATCTTGGTATCGAAGCCGTTGCCCTTCGCTTCGGAATAGACCTCGCGGATGTCCGCGGCCAGCGCCGCTTTCTCCTCTTCGAGACGCTCGATGCGCTCGACGATCGATTTCAGCTGATCCTTTGCAAACGCTTTCGCCATTCTGCCACGCCCAAAAATCCAAGGGCGCGGACCCTACTCCGCCGATTTCAACCAGCGCAACGACCCGGCTCACTCATGGCTGTGAGTCTTTTGGGCCATTTCAAACGCCGCCTGTTGCTCCGCCGTCGCCTCCTTTTTGTAGAGCCGTTTCCATTCGGCGATCGGCATGCCGTAGACGATTTCGCGCGCTTCGTTCTTGCCGAGTTCGATGCCCTTTTCCGCCGCGGCTTCGCGATACCAGTCGCCGAGACAATTGCGACAGAACCCTGCAAGGATCATCAGATCGATGTTCTGCACGTCGCTGCGCTGGCGCAGATGCGCGACGAGCCTGCGGAACGCTGCGGCCTCCAGTTCCGTTTGAGTCCTGGCGTCCATCACCATCCTCCGTGCAAGTGCTCTTGGTCACATTGACAGAGAATATGGCATCGGCGACACCGTCCAACGATCAATGCGCAATGCCGTCGCCTCGGTCTCGATGACAATTTCCAGTCGCGTCGGTTTCCTGGCCTGCAGGCAAAGTCCGGACTGAGGTTTATGCGCCGCTCCCGAAAAACCAAGATATTGGCGACGCTGGGGCCTGCGTCCTCATCGCCCGAAACCATGAAGGCGCTGTTCGAGGCCGGTGCGGATGTGTTCCGCATCAATATGAGTCACACCCCGCATCAGCTTCTGGCCGAACTGCATGGCCGTGTGCGCGCGCTCGAGCGCGAAGACGGGCGGCCGATTGGAATATTGGTCGATCTCCAGGGGCCGAAAATCCGGTTGGGTCAGCTTCCCGGCGGTGCGAGACAGCTTGAGACCGGCGCCCACGTTAAATTCATGCTCGACACTGAATCTCGCGGCACCGACGCGATTCCGATACCGCATCCCGAAGTATTCGCGGCGCTGAAGCAGGGCGAAGGGCTTCTGATCGACGACGGGAAGATAAAGCTTCGCATCGAGTCGATAAACGCCGCATCCGCCGAAGCCATTGTTGTAACCGGAGGCCTCATCAAGGATCGCAAAGGCGTCAATCTGCCCGACACGATCCTGCCCATTCCGGCCATGACGGCCAAAGACCGCACCGATCTCGATGCCGCGCTCAATCTCGGCGTCGATTGGGTTGCCTTGTCATTCGTACAGCGGCCTGACGATGTTGCCGAATTGCGCAAACTGACTGTCGGCAAGGCTGCGGTACTGGCCAAGATCGAGAAACCCCAGGCGCTGGAATGGCTGCCGGAGATTCTCGATCTGACGGATGCGCTGATGGTGGCGCGCGGCGATCTCGGCGTGGAGTTACCGCTCGAATCCGTGCCGATCCGCCAGAAGGAAATCACCCGCGCGGCGCGCCGGGCCGGCAAGCCGGTCGTCGTTGCGACACAGATGCTGGAATCCATGATCGAAGCGCCGGCGCCGACCCGCGCTGAAGTTTCCGACGTGGCAACGGCGGTGTTCGATGGCGTAGATGCCGTGATGCTCTCCGCTGAGACGGCCGCGGGGAAATACCCGGTCGAAGCGGTTGCCATGATGGATCGGATCGCGTCTGCGGCCGAAACCGCTCCGCTATTCCAGGCCCTGCTGGACGCACAGCGCAGCGAACCGGAAGAAACAATGCCGGACGCGATCATGGCTGCGGTTCATCAGGTGACGCACACCATGCATGCGCGCGCGATCGTCAGCTGGACCAAATCGGGCTCGACGGGTTTGCGCGCGGCGCGGGAACGCCCCGAGGCGCCCATCATCGCACTCACGCCGAGCCTCGAAACGGCACGGCGCCTGTCTCTCGCCTGGGGTCTTCATTGCGTTCTGACGGAAGACGCGCACGACCTCGACGATGTGGTCGAACGCGCGGTTCAAATCGCCGAATCGGAGGGATTTGCCAAGACCGGCGAGCGCATCGTGATCACGGCGGGTGTACCGCTGGGCACGCCTGGCGCAACAAATCTGCTGCGCGTGGCCTTTATCGGCGGACGGTAGATACCTGTAGTAATCAGTCAGGCCGCGGAAATAACAATGATAGCGCGGCGGTTCCGTACTAAATCTTTTCGCCTTCGACTTCGCGGCTGAGCTGCTGCACCTCCCGGTCGATTCCGGGAAAATTGCGATCCAGTGTTTGTGCCTTCCGCAAAATCTTCAACGCGTCGCGCTTGTCGCCATAGTCGACGAGAATGCTGCCGAGTTCCGTCATGGCCGCAAATTGCCGCGGATTGAGGGTGACCGCTTTTTGCAGGCTGACGATGGCGCCCTCATCGTCACCGGCGAGCGCCTGCAGCTTGCCGCGTTGGTGCCAGCCTTCCGCATAACCGGGCGCCACTTTGGTGACGGCGGTGAGGAGCTGTTGCGCGGTGTCCGGATCGCTGGCGGAAAGCGCTGTCGCGGCGCGGGTCATCAAAAGATCGACGCTGGCGCTGCCCGACTCCAGGAAAAGCGCCAAGATCTGCTCCTCGATGGGCTTGGCGTCTTCCGCGGAACCGGCTTTGGCCAATTGGCCAAAGAGCTGGTCCAGTTGCGGAATCCGTTTTTCTGCCTGTTGCGCGGGATGAGAGGCCGCGGCGCCGGACACCGAAAGCGCAACGAGAGAAACGGCGAAGAGAAGAAATCGCATGGGTGTCCTGCTCCGGGTGACGGCACGCATGGTTTACGTGCGTGCGGTCCCTACGGTTCCCAGAAGCTTACCCGAATCGATAAAAAGCGGATATGCCCCGCTGCGGCCCTCAGCCCTGCCGGGCCTTGAAGCGCGGGTTCTTCTTGTTGATCACATAAGTCCGGCCGCGCCGACGGATCACGCGGCAGTCCTTGTCGCGCTTCTTAAGCGAGCGCAGAGAATTGCGAATTTTCATATCACGCCTTCGAATGCCCTAACGGACCGGGGTCCGCCAAAGAGGCGCGGAACCTATTTGCGACGGCCTGTCCCTGTCAACCCTCGGGCGTTGTGTTAATAGCCGATTCTGCGCCGCCGGGATTTTTTCGCATGCGATCTGTTTTTCGGGCAGTTTGCCTCACTTTCTCCGCCACTTTTGCGAGCCTCCTGCCGATTGCCGGCGACGCACAGCCGCCACCGGCAATCACACCGCCAATTGTGAATCCCGACGTTCTGTTCCGGGGCTTCGTTACGGATTTTCGCGCGACCGCCGTCCAGGCAGGTATCGATCCCACGATCTACGACGCATCCATGGCCGGGGTCGCGCGCAATCCACGGGTGGAAGAGCTGAATCTCCAGCAGCCCGAATTCGTGAAGCCGATCTGGAGTTATCTCGACGGCGCGGTCTCTCCGACCCGAATCGCGCGCGGGCAGGCGATGCTTACCGCCTATGCGCCGGCGCTCTTGAACATCGAGCAACGGTTCGGTGTGCAGAAAGAAATCCTCGTCGCCATCTGGGGGATCGAGAGCGATTTCGGCGAGGAGATGGGCAAATTCAATATGTTCGAAGCGCTATCGACGCTCGCCTATCAGGGGCCGCGCAGCGATTTCGGCCGGCGCGAATTGTTGAATGCGCTGCGCATGGAACAGCAGGAACATTTCACGCCGGCAGGCATGACGGCGTCATGGGCCGGCGCTTTCGGTCAAACCCAGTTTGTTCCTTCGGCTTTTCTGAAATACGCGGTCGATGGCGATGGCGACGGGCGGCGCGATCTCTGGCATTCGCCCGCCGATGCGCTCGCCTCGGCAGCTAATTTGTTAGTCCAATCCGGCTGGGAGCGTGGCGCCGCCTGGGGTTATGAAGTTGTTCTTCCCGCGAATTTCCCCTACGAGCAGGCCGATCTCGACAAACTGTCCACGATCAACGCCTGGCGCGACATGGGTGTCCGCGGTGCCGGCGGCTCGGATCTGCCGGTCAGCGACGCACGCGCCGCGATTTATCTGCCAGCGGGCGCGCACGGACCGGCTTTCATGGTCTTCGACAATTTCCACACCGTCCTTAAATATAACAACGCGGCTTCCTATGCTTTGGCAGTCTGTACGCTTGCTGATCGGCTCAAAGGGCTTCCGCCGGTGATGGCCGCATGGCCGCGCAATGAGGCGCCGCTTACGAAGCCCGATCAGCTTGCATTGCAAACAAATCTGCAAAGGCTGGGGTTCGATCCGGGTGCCCTCGATGGCGTGTGGGGCCGGCAGGGCCGTGCCGCTTTGCGTCTCTGGCAGAGATCGCGCGGCCTGATTGCGGACGGATTTGCTACGGAGGCTGTGTTGCAGCAGATTGAACAGCAAGCGGCTGCAATCGGAACCAGCATGCCGGTTACGGGAGCGAAACCATGAAACACCTACGTTCTGCTCACGCACTGGCAGCGCTTCTCACTTTGCTCTCGCCATGGGCCGCCGCGCAAACGCCTTCCTACATTGTGACGAAATCGATTCCGCTCGGAGCGCCGGACCATTGGGATTATCTCACCTATGATTCGCCAAGCGGGCGCGTATATGTTTCTCACGGCGACCGCGTGACCGTGGTGGATAGCAAAAGCGGCGCCGTTATTGGCCAGGTCGAAGGTCTCCCTGGCGGAACGCATGGGGTCGCAATCGCCACCGGCGCGAATCGCGGCTACACGGATGATGGCGAAGCGGGAATCGCCGCGTCTTTCGACCTCACGACGTTCAAGATCATTCACCGCATCAAAGCAGAGCCCGATGCGGATGGCGCGATGTTTGATAGCGTCAGCGGTCATGTCTTCGTCGTCGATGGCGATTCCGGGAAAGTCACAGCCATCGATCCGAAGAATGATACGGTGGTTGCGGCAATCGATGGCGGCGGCGGTCTCGAATTCGGCGTCGCCGGCGACAATGGCAAGATTTATATCAATGGTGCAGAAAAAGGCGAGATCGTCCGTATCGATACGGCGACCAACAAAGTCGATGCGCATTGGCCGATGCCGGGATGCCAGAAGCCGCACGGCCTTGCGATAGACCATACCACGCATCGCCTGTTCTCAAGCTGCGCCAACAAGATTCTCGATGTCGTGGATGCGGAGAACGGCGCCATCGTGGCAGCGTTGCCCATCGGCGCCGGGACGGATGCAGCAGCGTTCGATCCCAAGCGCAATCTGGTGTTCAGTTCAAATCGCGAAGGCACGATTTCCGTAATTTCAGAAAAGTCGCCAAATGCGTTCACGGTGCAGCCTTCCGTGAAAACCGAGTTCGGCGCCCGTACCATGACGCTCGATCCCGAAAGCGGGCGCCTCTATCTCGTCGCGGCCGATTTCACGCAAAATCCCAAAGCGGGCGATACTGATCCGCGGCACAAATATGTAATTACTCCGGGATCGGTCAGATTGCTATTCCTGGACCCTGTTACCGCCCCACGCTGACATAGGTAAAACCGGCTTCGGCCATGTGTTGCGGCCGGTAAATATTGCGCAGATCGACCATCAACGGGCGCTTGAGCAATGATTTGACGCGCGTGAGATCGAGCGCGCGGAACTCATTCCATTCCGTAAGAATTACGACGCCGTCTGCAGCGTCCAGCGCTTCATAGGCATCGGTGCAGAGTTCGACATCGAGCAGTTTTCCAGCTTCTTTTTTGCCTTCCGGATCATAGGCGCGGATGCGCGCGCCCTCCGCCTGCAGCATGGGCAATATTACCAGGCTCGGTGCATCGCGCATGTCGTCCGTGTTGGGTTTGAAGGTGAGGCCCAGCACGGCGATGGTTTTGCCGGCAACGCCGCCAAACGCATCAATGATTTTCTGCGCCATCGCTTTTTTGCGTGCATCATTGACCTTGACGACTGTTTCAACGATGCGCGTGGTTGCGCCGGCCTCTTCCGAGGTGCGCAGCAGTGCAAGCGTGTCCTTGGGAAAACATGATCCGCCATAGCCAGGGCCCGCGTGCAGAAATTTGGATCCGATCCTGCCGTCCAGCCCGATGCCGCGCGCCACATCCTGAACGTCGCCACCGAGCCGTTCGCACAGATCGGCCATTTCATTGATGAAAGTGATCTTGGTCGCGAGAAAAGCATTGGCCGCATATTTGATGAGTTCGGCGGTCTCCCGCGCCGTAAAGAGAATCGGCGTCTCGTGCAGATAAAGCGGCCGATAGACTTCGCGCAGGACACCGCGCGCGCGATCATTGTCGCAACCGACCACCACGCGGTCCGGGCGCTGGAAATCCGAGATGGCGGATCCTTCGCGCAGGAATTCCGGATTCGACGCCACATCGAATTCGCCTTTCGGTCTGTGGCGCAGGATAATCTCTTCCACTTTGCGGCTGGTACCGACCGGAACGGTCGATTTTGTTACGACAACCGCATAGCCCGACATTGCGCGCGCGATTTCCTCGGCGGCGGCAAATACGAATGTCAGATCGGCATGTCCGTCGCCGCGACGACTTGGTGTACCTACGGCGATGAACACGGCTTCGGCGCCTTCCACGGCGCGGGGAAGCGACGAGGTGAACGAAAGCCGCCGTGCCTTGACGTTCGCGGCGACCACTTCGTCCAGGCCCGGCTCGAAGATCGGAATCCGGCCAGCGTCCAGATCGGCGATCTTGCCGCTGTCCTTGTCGACACAGACGACATGGTGACCGAATTCCGACAGGCAGGCAGCCGAAACGAGTCCGACATATCCTGTACCGATCATGGCGATGCGCATGGTCCGATTCCTTCAATCCGGCTTTTGTTTCACCCGCGCCATCAGGTGTTGCAAGCGCGCGGGTGTGAAATTTCGTGTTTTGAGGACGGGTAGCGCATGCCATAAACGCGGACGATTC
>DASXXW010000014.1:0-15642 GCA_036502865.1 Rhizomicrobium sp. | reverse complement strand
AGTGCCCCCTTCGGATCCGGCAGCACGCTCAGGCCGTATTGTGCAATGCGTCCATCGCTGGAAAACGCCGATATCACGTCGACATCGCCAGAAACGACTGCCCTGTAGAGGAAATTCGACTGATATTGCCGCTCCGTTCCGAACCTCATGCCATAGGCTTTCTCGACCGCGCGCCATTCGGGTCTGCTGAAAATCTCATAATCGCCACCGATCCTGAGATCGGGTGCTCGCGGACCGAGGTCGGCCAATGATTGAATGCCGAGTGCGGTGGCGCGCTCGGGTCGCATAGCGAAGGCGTAAGCGTTTTCGAATCCGAGCGGGCCAATACAGCGAATGCCATATGTGCGTTTCAGCCAGTCCGACATTTGTGCCAGCACGGCCTGACGCCCCGGCCGGTCGCTGCGATGCATGTCGTCGGCCCAAATTGTGCCGGAGTAGTCCACATAAACATCGATCTCCCCTGCGGCCAGCGCATCGAAAATCACGATGGAGCCAAGACCTTCGCGGCGCACCGGCAAATAACCAGCCTCCCGCAAGCGGTCGCCGATCAATGCGCCAAGGATGTATTGTTCTTCAAAATTCTTGGTGCCGATGACAACATGTCGGCTGCCGGCGCCTGCGGCGAGCGGAAGCAATCCGGCACCGAAAACAATCGCGAGACCGAAGCCGGCAATTGCGAGGCGCAATCGCGATCGTCCGACCACACCCGTTTCTGCGAGCGCAAGAAGCCGGTCGACGACGAGAGCAAGGCATGCCGCCGCGACGCAACCAAACAACACGGACACCCAGTTTTCCGTTTGCAGGCCCGCAAAGATGTAATTACCGAGACTTGTTTGTCCGACGGGCGTTGAAAGCGTTGCCGTACCGATGACCCAAACGGCCGCAATCCGGATGCCGGCAAGTATTATGGGTGCGGCGAGAGGAAGTTCGACAAGAAACAATTTCTGCAGTCGGGTCATGCCGACACCGTCCGCTGCTCTCTTGACTGCCGGATCAATGCCTTCCAATCCTGCAATCGTGTTTCGTAATACTGGCAGCATCGAATAGAGTGTGAGCGCGGCGAGGGCGGGGAGAAATCCCAGGGCACGGAAACCGACACCAAACGTTGCCCGCGTGAATGCGGAAAGCCCAAGCAGCAGCGGATAGAACAGCGCAAGAAGAGCGAGGCTGGGTATCGTCTGGACGATGCTGGCAAAACCGAGCGCGGCGCTTCTCGTAGCACGCGAACGCGCGCAGAATATCGCGAGCGGAAGACTGACGGAGACGCCGATGAGGATCGCCGAAAGGCTGAGCAGCACGTGCCAGCCGAGATAGTCCGGCAGATGAGACAGGGCGGAAGATACTGCGCCTTCTTCGCCGGTCATGCCTTGTCACTCTGCAGCTCGGCGAGAGCACGGGCGTGCTTGAGCGGGCTCTCCATCATCGCGCGTACGAAATCATCAGCGGGAGATGACAAGAGCTCGCGCGGCGTACCCGCCTGAACGATCCGCCCTTCCCGCATCAACACAATGCGGTCGCCCAGCAGCATGGCTTCGGACATGTCATGCGTCACAAGAATGGTGGTCAGCCCGAGTTCTGCGTGAATGCGGCGATAATCGGAAACAAGTTCGTCGCGCGTAAGCGGATCGAGCGCGCCGAAAGGCTCGTCCATCAGCATGATACGAGGCTTTGCGGCGAGCGCACGGCCAACGCCCACGCGTTGGCGTTGGCCGCCCGAAAGCATGGCCGGCATTACATCGCGGTAGCGTTGCGGTAGCAACTGCACCAGCGAGAGCAAATTATCCACGCGTTCGGCGATTTGTTGTGGTTGTTTTCCGGCTAGGCGCAGCGTGATGCCGATGTTCTCGGCGACGTTCATGTGCGGGAACAGGCCGACGTCCTGAAAGACGAATCCCATTTGCCGTCTGAGGGCAACGGGATCGCTCTCGCCTGCGTCTACTCCATCAATGAGTATAGTTCCCCGCGACGGCTCGACGAGCCTGTTGATCATAGAGAGCGTTGTTGTCTTTCCGCAGCCGGACGGCCCCGCCAGGACGAGAAATTCCCCTGTTTTGATGCAAAGGTTTATTCCATCGACTGCCGGCATGCCCGCGTCGTAACGCTTGAAGAGGTCGTGAATTTCGATCATGCCCGGCGACGCGTGAGGCGAGGATTTCTAGAGTGCATCTCAGGATTTCTAGAGTGCATCTCAGGATTTCGGCGGACGAAGAATCTCGATTTCCAATGGGGCGAAATCCGGATGTATATTTTGTACCGAGCGCCACACCAGACCGGTCTGTGCACTTGCCCAGAATTCATTCGTGAAGTTCCAGCCAAGCTCCTTGCACGTGCATTGCTCGGTCGCATGGACGCAGGCAATGTGCGTTCCCAGAATTTCGACGTCAGCCGGGCCGTTGAGTGTCACCGTTGACTCGACAAGCACTCCGTACGCATTGCGATCCGAAAAATCCAACGAACGCTTCAGCGTGGCGGGCTCGCGAAGATTCCTGATCCCCATTCCCAGCGGATCGGATCCCGAGAATGTCGTGCCCGAAAGATTCTCCGTAAGTCCCGCAGTTCGCAGAATGCGGCCCGCCTGCAGCTCAAGCGCAATATGCGAGGAGGAGGTCCAGACGGTGGATTCGCCGCTGCGTGTCGCCAGCACCAGCATGGTCTGCGCACCGGACCCGACGCGGACGCCGAGAGATGCAAAGGGAGTCCCCGCCACGTCTTTCAGCGCGACCGAGTCTGCGCCGGAAAAGACATGGAGTGATCGGCCAAGCAATTGCGTCAGGCCAGCAGTGTCGGAATTCGAATCGGAGCTGCAGCGCACAAGCAGGGGCCCGAGCGCACCCGCCAAAACGAGCCGGCGGCTGACGGATAATCCGGAATCCGGTGTGCTGGTGCCGGACGCTTTCGCCCGCATGTTCGACCATACTCCGGGAATCAGCCTTGAGCATCCATTCTACAGGATCGGCCGGAATTGGGTAACGGGCGGCGGGATTGACGGTGCGGCACCGGCCAATCCCACCTTCGCTGCGGTTGGCGGCAGTTTTGCTGCGAATTCCAGAGCGAACTTGAACTGGCCCAATTATGCTCGCTACATTTCGTTAGCGAATCGCTCACAATTGTAAGCTTTACATAAATTGAATTCCCTTGATTCAACAATAAAGGGCGTATCTATTACCCGCTCTCCCGAGACACGAATTGGTTAGAGAAATCGCACAATGCAGGACGCAGCACCGGAACTGAACCAGGGGGCTCCGACAGCCGCCAAACGCCTTCCAGATAAGGCAATCATCCAGCTGTCAGAATTAATATACAAGTTTGCGACGGCTGAAGAGAAATCGATGCCGGCGCGAAATTTATTCAACCTTGTTATTAAGTCTTTCCCGGAAGAAACTCTTCCCATAATGGCCAGGCTGTCGGATTGGGACAAATCCGGTGCGGCGGCGTTCCTGTATGCGAGGGCGGCGTTTCAGAAGGACCATATCAAGCTCGCACATAAAGTGATCCAGCCCTTGCTGGATGACGACGCTGCGAGCGATGTCACATTGATGCTTGGTGCGCGCATTTGCGTGAGGCTGAATGACGGCGAAGGCGCCGAGAAATTATTGCGCCGGGTTTCGGCGGAAGGCTCCGCGTCGAAGGGCGTTGAAGAAGTCAGGGCCAAGATCGGCCAACTGAACAAGCTCGAGCATGACGCACCCAAAGTACCGTTGAAGAAAAGGGCTTCTTCATGAATTCCATAACGGAAATTCTTAAACAGGCCGAAACGCAAGAGCACGCGCCTGGCGCAATGAGCGTCGCGTTCGAAGTAAGTGATTTGATCTATTATTATGGGACCGGGAATACGCCGACCGGAATCCAGCGGGTTCAACAGGAGCTCGCGCTGGAGTATCTTCGTCGGTCTGGCGATCAGGCCGTCGAATTCGTTATCTATGACGTAGGCGTGCAGAAATGGCGGGCCGTCGATCGGGATTGGCTTAGCTCGCTTATCTCGGCTGCTCGTACCTTTCGCGAGCGGAGCGCCAACTGGAGAGATCTATATAACAAATTTGCGGAGAAATTGCCGTCGTTCCGATTCCGTCAGTTTGAGCGGGGCGATTGGCTCATAAATGTGGGTGCTTCGTGGTCGCTGTCGAGTTACTTCGTGCAGGTGCGCCATCTGCAGCGCCGTGGGGTTCGCTGCGGTTTTTTCCTGCATGACTGCATTCCCGTCCGTCATCCTGCCTATTTCGAGTATAGCCACACAGTCGACTACACGTATTGGCTCTTTCAAATAAGAGATACTGCAGATCTGGTGATCTGCAATTCGGAATCCACCCGTTCGGATTACCTCGAGCTGGTTAATCCCAAGAAGATCGAAAACGTAGTAGTTTGCCGCTTGAACGCGTCGTGGATGGACGAAGAATTGTCCCCGGAAGCTGAAGTCGCGGCACTGGAGCTGCTTGCCGATCTGCAGTTGTTCGACGAAGATTTTGTGCTAAGCGTCGGCACCATAGAGCCACGAAAAAATCACATCACGCTGGTCCATGTGTGGGATAAGCTCCGTAATACTTACCCGGCAAAATGCCCCAAGTTGTTGTGCGTCGGGCGCATTGGCTGGAAGAGCGAGGCTGTTATTTCCCAGGCCAAGGCGCTGGGTCTATACGACAACAATGTCATCTTCGTCGGCGCCGTTTCGGACGATGTGCTGGCTTATCTTTACAAGAAATGCCTCTTTACAATTTATCTGAGTTACTATGAAGGCTGGGGATTGCCGGTAACCGAAAGTCTTCATGCCGGGAAAATCTGCGTCGTCGGCAGCAGTGCAGCGCTGCAGGAGGCTGGCGCCGGATGCGCGATTCATGTCGATGAGCGGTCAGAAACAAGTGTTTATGACATCGTCGAGAAATTGATCGATGATACCGGGCTGCAATCGGCGGCAACGCAAAAGATTCGCGATGGTTATACTCCGCGGAGCTGGTCGGAAGTCGCGAACGACCTTTATGGGATTGTTGCGACGGCGACGGCGACAACAAAGGCCATCGCGGCCCCTTTGCCGATACTGGAGACAAATGTTTTATATCAGTTCGGCCGGGTGAATCCGGTAACCGATTTCAACAACCCCTGCGCCGCGGAGGTTTTCTGCCTTGGCGATGCATGGCATCAGCCGGAAGGCTGGGGAAATTGGACGGGCAAGGAAGTCGCCGAAATTGGTTTCAGGATCGAGCGGGCGGCTTCGGAGGCAACAGTCTTTTTGGGATGTATTTCGCCTCCCGGTGGCGCAAAACTTACGATCAGCCTGGACGGAAAACAGGTTCGCGCGTTTTCGATGGTGTCGGGGCGCAAGATAGTCCGGTTGACTTTGAGAGAGTTCAAGGACGAAAACGGCGCGGGGATGTATTTTCCGGTGCGGATACGGACGTCCGTAAACCGGGTACAGGACATGCGTGAAGTCGAAGGTACCCGCGATGCACGGCATCTGGGACTTGGTTTCCTCTTTCTTGTAGTGTTCGACAAGGGCGCGGTAATTGAACGGCTCGAATTTCTGGAAAAGATCGTGACCGGTGAAATTTCATCGAGCTGATGAAGATTTTTTTGCACATTGGTGCGGAGAAGACCGGAACATCCTCTATACAGCGGTTTTTCTTCCGAAATCGGGTCGAATTACAGGATGCGTCCGTGTTTTATTCGCTCGCTGCTGGCGGCGAAAATCACATGGCGCTTGCCGCGGCCGCGCAGCAAGAACAAAAATATGATGATCTGCGAATTATTTACGGACTTGATACGCCCAAGAAAATCCGCGAATTCCGGACTAATCTGACACAATCGCTCGCGGAGGAAGCCGGGAGCGGCGACTATTCCCGATTCGTCCTGTCCAGCGAGCATTGTTCCTCTAGACTGACGACCACTCTGGAGGTGGAGAGGCTTGCGAAAATACTCTGGAGTATCGGGAAGGATATTACCGTCGTTATTTATGTCCGACGGCAGGACGATTTTTTGTGCAGTACATATTCGACGGATGTGAAGTCGGGATACGCGGGCCGGATGAAACTGCCGGACGCTGCGGAGCGACGCTTCAGATACGATTATGACGAAATGCTTCGACGATGGTCCGCCGTGTTTGGGCGGGAAAACATCGTCTGCAGAATTTATCAGCAGGAGTTCCTGAAGAACGGAGACGTTGTCGATGATTTCGCCGATCTAATCGGGCTTACTCTCGATTCTTCCTATGTTCGCCCCCCCCGCGTAAATGAGAGCTTGAACGTTACCGCTCTGGAGTTTCTGAGAATATTTAATGAGTTGGTACCGCGGTTCAAAGACAACAAAAGCAACCCTGTTCGCGCCGACATAGTACAAGTTCTGCAGAGGGTATCTTCGGGCCCAAGTCCAACCCTTTCGAAAAAAGACCTGGCCATATTCATGGGCCATTTCCGCCTCTCGAACAAAAGGGTGGCGCAGGAATATTTTGGCAAGATTTGTCCTACCGGAGATCCTCTTTTCGGGGAAGCAAGCCACGGAAAGGACAAGGCAGAAATGAAATCAATCGATGTCGAGACGGCGATACGGATCACGGCGTTGCTTTGGGAAGACAAGCAGGCGAGAATCGATAAAATGTCTCAGACGATGAGCGGGTTACGGGAAAAGATCGAGAAGCTTCAACGCAAGCGCAATTGATCGGCATAACTTTTAATATAGTTTGTCACGGACGGACCAGCGCATCGGCGTTGTCGAGCAGTTCGCCGTAATCGGTCCGGCGCAGTTCATCGTAGAGTACTTGTTCGGGCTGGAGCATTTGACCGCCGTCGCGCGTCACCGGCCGCAAATCCATGCCCAGCTCCGACTGGCTGTCGAGCGGGACCATGAAATCCATGGGAATGCGGATAATGAATCCCTTGTCGAATGCTCCCTCGCCGAATTGCGAGAAGGGCACATTGGTGAAAGTCGCGAATGCGCCGATTTCCACGCCGGTCGTAAATCGGCGCGTGATGGTGAAGGTCGCGCCGGAATCGCCGGCGAGATAACGGCCTGCATCCACCTGGAAGTCGAGATCATACCAGGGTGATTGGTAATAAAGGCTCACGTGACCGGTCAGTACATGATATGGCTGCAGATCGAAAAGCCGGTCAAATCCGCGTTGCCATACTTCGTATAACGTCGCTCCGAGCGCCCAGCGTTCGCCGTCCGGACGCCAGAGAACCTCTCCACCCGCGCCCGCGAACATGCTTTCCAATATTCCGCCGCGAGCCACGGCATATACGCCCGGCGCAACAGTGGTCGTATAGGAACCCTGCAGTTCCGCGATGCCGTTCTTTCCCTTGTCGTAATACAAATTCTGGTCGCTGCGCACATGTGGCAGCTGACTGTTTGCCGACAATAGCTGATTGAAATCGCTCACGACATTGATTTGCGCCTCGCCTTCAACCCGGATTTTCGGCGTAAGATTGACGCCGCCACCGAAGCCCGCGAGCAATTGATAGAGATAAGGTTGGTTCGGATCGAACAGCGACTGATTGTAGACGGGACGTATCGCCCAATCATAGTTGGGATAGTGAACGAGGAGCGGGGCATCGGGTTGCGTCGATGCGACATCCGTCTGATCGGTGCGTGCATCGGCAAGAACTTCCGTGCCGCCGCCGCTGACGGCGATTGTGCGTTCCAGTGAAGATCGCGGCAACACGAGTTCGCGCGTTGGAATTCCATCGACAAGGCTGACAATGCGGAATGTTTCGATCTCAGCCGGCATCGTCGCCATCAACACGCGCACAAGTCTGCCATAGGCCTCAGCCTCGGTGCGGTAATGTGTATTGCTGAACGCGACATCGACCTGCGTGTCGTGAATTGTGAGCGCCTCGATTCTGAGCGCCTGTTCGGCTGCGAGCTTGTCGGCGGCGTTGCGGGCTTGTTCGGTGGCGGCCGTGCCGACGCGCGGATATGACCACGAGGTTAGCATCGTTATCTGTTGCTGTGCGAAGCGCGCGGCATTTCCGGTCGCGCAATGCCGTACGGGAATCTTTGGATCCTCCATATCCGTCACGGCGACGTCCCGGAATCCGTTATCATGCGCAGCATCAATCATCTGCGCGTAATGCGCACAGTCGGCTGGCTGTCCTTTGATGTTGGCGACCAATGTGCCGCCGTTTGAGTTGTAACTCTGAACTTCGGGTTCGCTCGCGGCGAGATTTTCACGCGCGATCCGTTGCAGTTCGTCGTCGGACCTTATGGAAGGTGCTACAGGATGGGTGCCTAAGCGCTGGTCATAGGATTCATGTACGGGATCGAGCGTGGCAGACAGGCGTAGCATGGGTGTTCGGCCGTACATAAAAGCCGCGCCGGCCTGTATTCCCGGCGTCACTTGATAGGAAACGCCGACATTGAATTGAGTTGCAGGTTTGAACACGTGCTGTTGCGATTCAATTTGATAATTGTCGGAACTGTATTCGGCGAGCAGCGTCAGGCCTTCTATCGGCGTTCGCCACGCCATGCCGCCGAATAGCGATGCATTTTTTCCGTGAAACAATTGGCTTAAGTCAGGCAGGCCCGAGGTGGACACGAGGCCCGTGGGCGTGGTCCGCGATGCGAAACTGGAAAAGACCAGCGCGAGCGGATTTTCGAACATCGCCGTACCGGCATATCGGCCCCAGCCCAACCCCAATGTCGCGTCGAAATCTCCGAAGCGCTTGGTAGCGACCAGGTATTCGGCGCCCTCCAATCCCGTGCCGATCAGATCATTGGCGCCGACAGTGATGTCGGGCCAGCCATCGGTTTCGTTTTGCAGCCGGATTCGCAATCCGAAACTGCGATCGTAATAGGTGCTGCCTTCGAAGGTGTTCTGCGCGTTGAAGAGATCGCGTGTGCCGATGTCG
Source organism: Rhizomicrobium sp. (assembly GCA_036502865.1). GTDB lineage: Bacteria > Pseudomonadota > Alphaproteobacteria > Micropepsales > Micropepsaceae > Rhizomicrobium. The sequence continues at coordinate 6,811 of DASXXW010000014.1, read as the reverse complement.
CGGAAGGAACCTTCGAGCCATGGCGTCGCCTGAAAACTGAAACCGTAACGCTGTGTGAAGCCCGTACCTGCGGCCCAGAGATTAAAGCTCCCGTCCGGAGACATGCGCGCGGACGGCATGTCCAACAGTCCCGGCGAACCATAAAGATTGAGAGGAACCGGTTGATCCGCAGCTGGAACCGACTGATCGGATTGTGCGATTGCCCCCACAACCCCTAGTGCCGAGAAAGCGGCACATGAGAGCAAAGCACGGCGAATAATGAAGCCGCGTCGCCCGATTACGGCACAACACCGCTCAATATCCGCTGCACCGGCAGCACCTCCGCCAGTCTTTTCCCGGCCACGGTCTGCCACCGCGCACCCAATCGTTTTATGCCCCAGCGGACTTGGGCGAATCATTTCGTCGCCGCGGCCATGTTGAGACTTTAGAGACTCGAAGCAATCGGAGAGTCACGGCGCACACAAGAGTTTTTTTACTGCAATGCGCGTAACTCGAGGTGACGAAAGCGAATAAATTGTTAGCAAGTGTAGCCATAATCGCGATCGGGGACTGCCGCCTTGGGCGTCCCGCCATGTACTATACGCTGGCGCCCAGTGATTCTCGGCGGCAGGGATGAGGCGGAACCTGATGTTTGCGTGCAACGCCACTCGTCATCGTGTCCCTCAGACAACGCAATACGCAAAGGAGCGGGTGATGGCCGGCAAATGGCTTGCGAGGGCGTTTTGCAGAGCGCTGTTCGTGGCGGGCCTTTTTTCTGGGGTTCCCTTGCACGCAGCCAGCGCCGCCGGCGACAGCGCAGAAGGCATTTGCGCGACAACGTCCGACCCAACGTCTTGCCAGCAGATGCTCAACAGCGCGATCTCCCAGGGTGCTTCCTCGCCGCTTCCGTCTTCGCTGGGATCTGGTGGTGGGCTGGGGCAATTGCTGCAGGGAATGGGGCAGGGAGGAACATCGACAACGGTTCCCGGTACGATGGCGGGGCCGCAACCTTCTGTCGTCGTCACTCCCGCAAACGCATCCTCGCGTCATATGTTACGGCGTTCGCACCTTGAGGAACTTTATTCGGCGCGCGCGGGCGCCCCTCTCAGCGAGTTCGGCTATGATGTGCTCGGAAATGGAGGCTCGGTTTCCGCCCTGCAAATCGGTGCGGTGCAGGATCAGTACATTCTGGGGCAGGGCGACGAAGTCGTCGTCACGCTCCGCGGTCAGGAAAATGCAACATACAATGTTTACGTCGATCGCGACGGCAATGTGACGCTTCCGCGACTGCGCCCGATTTCAGCGTCGGGCCGCCGCTTTGGCGATTTTCGCCAGGACCTCGATGCCGCCATCCATGAAGGCTACATCCAGACCCAGGATTATATCACAATCGGTCAGGTCCGGCAGATATCGGTCAATGTCACCGGTGAAATTTTCAGTCCCGGTGTTTACGCGCTGAGCGGTCTTTCCACTGTCCTGGATGCTATTGAGCTTGCAGGCGGTGTGAACAAGTCGGGATCGCTTCGCGACGTGACAGTGGTTCGGGACGGCCATGCGTTGCATTTCGATCTTTATCGATTCTTGTCTCCCGAGGGCAAAACACCCGACACGACGCTGAGGCAGGGAGATCGCATCGTCGTTCCACCGATCGGCGCGACCATTGCTGTAACCGGCGAAGTCCGCCGCCCCGGTATTTACGAGCTTGAGCCAGGCGTGCGTGCCGCCTCGACGCGATGGCTGATCGGAATAGCCAATGGTTATTCCATTCGCGGTTCCTATCGCCTGACTGTTCTGCGCACGCGTCCCGACGGCAAACTCGAATATGTAGATACAAGCGGTCACGAAAGTGTATCGTTGCGCGACGGCGATGTGTTGTCCGTCAGCAAAGCCGTAAATTACACGATCGGCGATATTACGCTTGCAGGTAATGTTCGCCTGCCTGGAGATTATGCTCTCAACAAGGTCCGGACGCTGCACGATCTCCTGCCGTCGCCGGAGGCGTTCCTGCCGCTTACCTATACGCCTTTCGGATTCATCGTACGGCTCGACAAATCTACTCTGCAGCGCAAGATCATTCCGTTCTCGATCACGCAGTTGCTCGCCGGTACATATAATATCGATCTGCAATCGGAGGACGTCGTACACGTCCTGACCTTCAATGCGATGCGCCAGCTCGTCACGATCAGCACGGTGCCGCAGAATGCGGAGGGGGTGCGTATTCCGGGAGGTCTCGCCGCGCAGACATATTGTCAACAACAGGAGGCCGCGATCCGCGAATTGCCTCGCCCGGAACGGGCAGGGTCCTCAACGGCATTGAAACTTCCCCAATGTGCGGCGGTTGCGCCGGGTGGCGCGGCATCGGCTCTGAACGGTTCCATCCCGCGAACGAATTTCGAGCAGGTTCTAGCTTCGACGGCTCTTGGCCAAACTCCCCCGTCGAGTCTCATCGCGGGCGCACAGGGATTTCAGAAGCCGACCGACGAGAATGGCGGAGCTGAAGGGCTCGCGGGTTTGTCTGCGCCGGGAGCGATCGACGTAACGGGTGCAACGTCCAGAAATCTGTCCACCCCGGACAACGGAGCCGGCGCGGCATTGCAAGGTGGCGATCAGTCGGGTGGACAGGCCGGAATCGGCCCGCAATCGGGGGCCGGAATTTCCGCGGTGGAAGGGTTATCGGCGGACGAGACGGCCACGCTGGGACTGGTAGTTGGTGATTATCATGTGACGCTCGAAGGCGATGTGCGGGCACCCGGCGTCTATCTGGCGGCGCCGCAGGTTACGCTTGGCGAATTGGTAGATGCCGCCAACGGCCTCGCACCCGATGCCGATCTCGATGCCGTCGAAATCACGTCCGTAAATATCGACAATGTTGCCGGTCACTCGAGCGCCACGCGCCGGGTTTATTCACTTACGCCCGAGAAGCTCGCATCCGTGCCTCTGAACCGGTTGGACGTTGTGCAGATTCCCCATGTGCCGACCGATCAGGAAGAAGGTCAGGTGCTGGTTGATGGCGAAGTGTTGTTCCCCGGTACCTATCATATTCTCAAGGGCGAGAAATTATCCTCATTGCTCGCGCGGGCCGGTGGACTGACGAGGCTTGCCTATCCGGCGGGATCGGTATTCCAGCGGCCGTCCGTCGCGCGTGTGCAGCAGACCGCTTACGCCCATGAAGCCGACGATCTTCAGGAACAACTCATGTCGTCCGTGGCGCAAGGTGGCGGCGCATTGACATCTGCCAGCGGGCAGGCGCTGGGGCTTTCGCCGGAAGCCGCTGGATTCCTTGAAGATGTAATCTCGCAATTGCGTACAAAACCGGCTGACGGCCGCATATCGATCATGGCGGATCCTGTGGCGTTGGCCGCCAATCCCCAGGCGGACATCGAACTGCAACCCGGCGACAGGTTGTTCATCCCCAAACGTCCGAGCGAAGTGATGGTCACGGGCGAAGTACTAAGTCCCGGGAATTACCGCTACGAGCCGAAGCTGAGCGTTGCGGATTACATCGCGCTGTCCGGCGGCTATAGCCGTTATGCCGATGATGATCATGTCTTCGTCATCTACCCCGATGGCACGGCAAGGGGTGTGTCCGATAGCATCATGAATTTCACTCCGGTCGGGCTCGCCCCCGGAAGCGTGATTGTGGTGTCGCGTGACCTGAAGCCCCTCGATCTCGGTGCGCTGACGGTAACCGTCGCCAAAGTGTTCTCGGACTTTGCCATCTCCGCCGCCTCGATTGCGGTGTTGTCGCACAGCACGAACTGATCGCGCGTGTCGCGCGCTTCGGAGTTATAAATGATGTCGGATATTCTTGATGACGACGAATCTGGCGCTTCTCTCAGTCAGATGCTCAGCATCGCCAAGCTTTGGTCGGATCTCCGCACCTATTATCTTCTGCTTGCCACGCTGATATTTGCCGGTCTTGCTTCCGTCATCGCCTATGCGATTTTTGGACCGCCGGTCTACACGGCCACCGCAATCATCGGCCCTGCCGACAATTCCGATCAGCCCTTCGGAGATTCTTTGGGCGGCGGACTATCCGGCGGGTTGGGCGGTATCGCCAAACATCTTCATGTCGGCGGTGCGCTCGGCCAGCAGGGAATGGATGATACGTTCGACGAATATACGTCTCTCATTACCTCCAACCGCCTTGCCGACGTACTAATACACAAGGACAATATTCTGCCCGTGATATTTGCCAGCGATTGGGATTCCGCAAATCACAGATGGTTGCCGCGGACTTCGCCCTTCGACCGGGCTGTCGACTATCTAAAGGTCTTGTTGCACCGGCCCGTGAAACCGGGTCCCGACCAGGACGATCTGGCGAAATATTTCAAGAAGAACCTGCTCGTCGATTCCTCTCTCGAGACGTCTTTTGCCAATGTCTCGCTGCGTTTTTCGAACCGCGATGGCGCCGCTCAACTGCTTGGCACCATTCTCCGCGAGGCTGACAACATCATCCGTCAGGACAAACGTCGCGACGTGGCGGCGCGCATCGCATATCTCAATACTGCGCTCGAACATCTAAGCCTGGCCGATCAAAAGCCCGAACTGATCGCAGTCCTCTCCGAGGAGGAACAGGAAATGATGATGATCGAGTCCGATCATCTCTATGCGTCCAAACTGATCGATGCGCCCTATGCGCCGGTCAAACCGACTTCGCCATCGCCGATCATCGACGGCCTCATTGCGTTGGGTATGTCCTGCCTTGTCTGGTTGGGAATTGTGCGCATGGCTCCCTCCGAGGGGAGGTGGGCGCGCGTTCTTGCCGCCTTCGCGCGCGGTAAGACGTCCGAACCCGCCAAGGCAGCGCGGCAAGGTGGAAAATTCCGCGATGATCCGCTTGCCGACGCGCTGGCTTTGCCCGGCGTTATCGACAGAGCGGCGGGCCGCGACGGAGCGAGCCCTGACGGTGCGACAGGCAAGGGCCGCGCGTAGACTCCGGAGCAATTTTTCAGGCCCCGATTTCAGACCCGTCTCAACGATGTCATGTCAGCGGATGTGAACACTTTGCTGTATTCTGTCCACGGCCTTGGTTGCGAGATCGGGATTGAGCGACACCGTAATGAATGCGCCCAACGCTCGGCGCAGATAATAGTAGTGCGAATTTTAACCGGCGTGATGCTGTCAGCCTTTGCATCCATGCAAATAGCCTTGATCGCTCATGTTTGAGCAGGTGCTGCGCAAATGATGGACTGGGATGACGTTCGCCATTTCCTGGCCGTAGCGCGCGAAGGATCCGTTCGGGCGGCTGCTGAGCGGCTTGACGTGACTCATTCCACAGTGCTGCGGCGCATCGCCCAACTCGAGAAGCGCCTCGGGGCGCAGATGTTCGAAAAGCTGCCGTCGGGCTATCGCCTGACCGATGCGGGGGAGGAAATCCTAGAATTTGCAGAGCAGATGGAAGCGTCATCAAACCGGCTGGAGACGCGTGTCTTCGGTCGCGACCAGAGCGTACGCGGACGGCTGCGGGTGACGCTGGCGCCGACGCTCGCGACCCACCTGCTCATGCCGGATTTCGCCGAATTTGCGCGTCTCCACCCCGAGGTTGAGATTGAAATCCTTCCTTCCGGTGAGCTGGTGAATCTGACCAACCGAGAAGCCGATGTTGCGATCCGCGTCGTCTATGATCGCAACACCTTGCCAACTAATCTTCATGGCCTGAAGGGACCGGAATTGTTTGGTGGTGTGTACCTGTCCCGCGAGCTGCTTGGCGCCTGGCGCGGGGGAAGGGCTGATCGCATCCGGTGGATTGTCATCAGCTACAATGGCATCCCGGACTGGGCGCGCGAGGGTGAAATTTCCGCGGCAGAAGTTCCATTCAAGACTACGGATGGCGAGGCGCAGATCGCCGCGGTGCGGCAGGGGCTCGGGATGACGGTGCTTCCTTGCTTCGTCGGGGACGCCGACCCGCTGCTGGGGCGGGCGCCGGGCACTGTCCTGCACAGGCACGGCACGCTCTGGCTTCTCACCCATGGCGACACGCGTAAGACCAAGCGCGTGCGGCTTTTCACCGAGTTCGTGTCCCGCAGGCTTTCCGCCTATGCGCCGCTAATCGCGGGCGTTGCGGGTTCCGGCGACTGATCAGCAGCGCGATCGCTCTGCGCGAACGGGCCGCAGCCCAGAGTGGTGCATATCCGCACAACCGATGTCGGCTATTCAGCAATACCGCCCGGCCGCGCACGCCCCACATAAATCATCAGCGAAGAGCCGGCCCCGGCGGATATCGCGCCGGCGGAACAACTCCAGCGAAGGAGAAAAATTATGAAAAAACTCGAAGGCAAGATCGTTGTCATCACTGGTGCAAGCAGCGGCATCGGGTTGGCCACAGCCGGGCGCTTCGTCGAAGAAGGTGCACACGTCGTGATCACCGGGCGAAGAGAGAAAGAGCTGAAAGAGGCCGCGGCGTCCATGGGAAGAAACGTCACGACAGTTCCGGGCGACATAACCCGCCTTGAGGATCTGGACAGGCTTTATGCCGTTGTGAAAGAGAAACACGGGCACATCGACGCGCTCTTCGCCAATGCCGGCTGGGGTGAGGTCGCACCGATTGGCGCGGCCACCGAAGCTCATTTCGACAAGACCTTCGATTTGAATGCGAAGGGAACATTCTTCACCGTGCAGAAAGCCATTCCCCTCTTCAAAGATGGAGGTTCGATCATCCTGACCACTTCGGTCGCGAACGAAATGGGATTGCCGATGTTTGCTGTCTATGCCGCTGCCAAAGCGGCCGTGCGCAGTTTCGTGCGTAGCTGGGCCATGGAACTGAAAGACCGCAAAATCCGCGTGAATGCGGTAAGCCCCGGACCAATCGAAACTCCGGCACTTGAGAAAG
>DASXXW010000013.1:0-1754 GCA_036502865.1 Rhizomicrobium sp. | reverse complement strand
TGCGACTTCTGCTTTCCCCTCGAAAGCGACCGTCCAACGGACATCCCGGATTGGCAGCTTCGTGCCGATATTGTTGCAAAGTCTTTTTGCGGGCCGGGACTCAAATTCTCAAGGCCGTAAGCAGGGCGTTTGAAAAATGATGTGGGGGACCAAGCCCCGGTGCGCCAAACTCACAGGCGATTCCGGTAGCGGGTTTAAGGCCGCATTGATCGGCAATTCTCGCTTTTACTATTTGGTATGCTCGACCACTACGGCGATTTCATCCAATCATTGCGACAACATCGACGCCTCAGCGATCGGGGCTGCAAGGAAGTTGGCTGGCAAATTCCATTTCGAGATTGGGCGGCTAGTCTAGACCGGCGAGTTGAGACGAAAGATTGCGGGCCAAGAGAGCCCAGATCGGGGCAGTCGCGATCAGCAAGCAAATGATCGTGCTCCGTCCAATGCGGTTCACTCCAAAACCTCATACTCAAACGCAACCCCTTCCGGGTCGTTTTCCTGAAGCCGCTATTCGATCACCTCGTCGGCGCCGGCGAGCAGCGTCGGCGGCACGGTAATTCCGAGCGTCTTAGCGGTACCCTTCAAGTGCTGTTGCGAAGATGAAGATGATAGGTCTCGCGCAGGGGCGCATCCGATTCTGCGGGCTGAGTCGTCATGCCGCGCTCGTCGCGGGCATCGACGTCTTGATACTGTTGCGCTGCCCGGCGTGGATGGCCAGGACAAGCCCGGCCATGACGATGGACGGAACGCGCCCCTAAATCCGATCCGGAAACCGGATGATGAAGTTATCCCGATTCGGCATCTTCACCTTCGGCAAGGTTTGCGCATCCATCGTATCGCTCGCGCCGATCAACTTGTTTTCCGCGAGAATGTAGGCCGTGAGCGCGTAGACTTCATCGTCGCTGAGCGAGCGCGGCATCTGGAACGGCATGGCGCGGCGGATGAAATCGAAGATCGTGGTCGAATACGGCCAGAAATTCTTGATGGTTTTCTGCGACGCCGAGATGCCGGCGATCTTCTGATCGCTGACCAGCGCGGCGGCCGCGCCGCCCTTGCCGCTGTCGCCATGGCACGAGACGCATTTTTCGGCGTAGATCACCGCTCCCTGTGCGGGCGTGCCGCTGCCCTTGGGCAGACCGGTGCCGTCGGGCAGGATGCTAATGTCCCAGGCGGCGATCGCGGCCTCGTCGATCGGCTTACCTAGATTGGGCGTCTCGGCGAGCGAAGCGCCGGTCGTTATCGCCAGCCAAAGCGAGGTGGCCAAGATTGCGCGGTGACGCGCAAAGAAGATCGCGCGGCTATGCGCAAACAGGATCGCGCCGTCAGGCGTAAACATGCTTGATCTCCCCGTTAGTCCCGACGCCCCAGCTGGTGATCGAATTATAGTGCTGATTGGGGAACGCCAGCACCGGCGCCGGTTTCGTGAGTTCGCCGCGCAAGGCGACGAATTCGGCGCGGGTCGGTTGCACGTTGCCGGCTTTGTCCCATGCGCGGCTCTGCAGCGTGGCCTTGCCGCCGTCCCAGCGCCACGGCAGGCGGAAACGGGTGAAGGCCTTGCTTAGCACCGGTTCCTGAAGTGCAGCCTGCGCCCAGCTCTGGCCGCCGTCGGCGGAGACCATGACCTTTTCGATCCGGCCGGTGCCGGAATAGGCGATGCCGGAAATCTCGTAGAGACCGGGACCCTTCAACGCCTGCCCGTGTGAAGGGCTGGTGATGAAGGATTTGACCTCCTGCAGGAAATAAAACCGGTAGGC
>DASXXW010000012.1:0-10327 GCA_036502865.1 Rhizomicrobium sp. | reverse complement strand
GACGACATCGGAGGGTGCACTGCTGAAGCTCTTCGCCGCCAATGCCGGCCGACCTTTTTCCCGCATGGACCTCTGCGCCCGGCTTGGTATCGCCCTCGAACGCACGATCGACGTGCAGGTGACCAGGCTGCGGCGCAAGATCGAAGAAGATTCCAAACTTCCGCTCTATATCCAGACGGTGCGCGGTGTGGGTTATGTGCTCGTGCCCGATCGGGTGGCCTGACCGGTATGCCGCGCTCGACACCCATGCGGCTGCTCAAACAATTATCGCCGCGCGGATTATTCGGCCGCTCGCTGATCATCATCGTCGCGCCGATGGTAGTGCTGCAGGGTATCGTCACTTACGCCTTCTTTGTGCGGCATTACGACATCGTCACACGCCATATGGCCCACAGCGTCGCGGGCGACGTCGCATTCCTGACGAACATCGAAGAGAGCTATCCGGCGGGGCCGGCACGGAAACATCTGCTCGATATGGCAGCGCATTCGCTGGGCTTCGGAATATCCGTGGAACCGGGAATAAAGCTCGGCATGCCGTACCGTCACTCCAGTATCGATCTCAAACACGCCATGGATGCGGTGTTTGCGAACCGGCTCGGTGCCGCGCATCCCTTCACGTCCGCCGCAATCGGCAATACGTTCGATCTGCGCGTCCAGGTGCGGGACGGTGTTCTTCAGATAATCATTCCGCGCGATCAGGTCGTGGCATCGAATGCGGATATTTTTATTCTATGGATGGTTGTTTCTTCGCTTGTGCTGATAGCCGTCGCGATCCTCTTCCTGCGTAATCAGGTGAAACCAATCGAGCGTCTTGCCTTCGTGGCGGACGCGTTCGGCAAGGGCCGCACCGTTCCGGATTTCAAACCTTACGGCGCCACGGAAGTGCGCAAGGCGGCGCAGGCCTTCATCACCATGCGTACGCGCATCGAACGCTATGTACAGCAGCGCACGGAGATGCTCGCGGGCGTGAGTCACGATCTTAAGACACCGCTCACCCGCCTGCGCCTGCAACTCGCCATGATGGGAGGAGGTCCGGAGACTGCATCTGCACTGCAGGACGTTCGCGAGATGGATCATATGCTCGACGAATATCTGGATTTCGCGCGCGGCGACTCGGGCGAAGATGCCGAGGTGGCCGATCTCGGCGAAGTGGTCACGGAAGCGGCGCTCGCAGCGGCTCAGGCCCGCGCAGCCGGGGCGGACCGGATCCATGTCGAGACGCCAAGCGGCGTTCTGCTTGCGGTCAAGCGAAACGCACTCAAACGCTGCGCTACAAATCTCATCGACAACGCGCTCAAGCACGGTTCGCATGTCGATGTCGCGCTCGCGCAACATAGCCGCTTCGTCGAAATTCTTGTGGAGGACGACGGCCCGGGAATTCCCGAGACGCGACGTGAGGAAGCATTCCGTCCGTTTCACCGCCTAGACGAGGGCCGCAATTTGCAGGCCGGCGGCGTTGGGCTAGGGCTTGCGATCGCGCGCGATATCGCGCGCGCGCATGGCGGGGAAATCATACTCGGCGCCAGCCAGCTTGGCGGCTTGCGGGCAGCGATCCGACTACCTGTGTAAATCCGGCGCGATTAGGATTTCCGCCGTTTCTTTTTTTGCGGTTTTGATTTCTCGGCGCCCCCAAGAAGCCGCTCTATGCGTCGCAGATCACCGTCAATCTGCGCCATTGTTTTTCCCATCGCTTCGTCGTCGGACAACCAGACAGGGAGTGCACGCGCGACAATCCCACCAATGCCGATTGCACGAACTTGAGCGGTCGGCCCTGCGTCAACCTCCGCCAGCGCGAGCAGCCATTCCCCGCCGGCGATGACATCATTCCTCAGCGCAAGAAGCATGAGTGGCTCCTGCTTCAAACCGATATAGAGCGCGCGAATTGCTTCCTTACGTCCCGCCTGCGCGTCGAACCAGCTCATGATGACATCGAACACCCGCTCGCGCTCGCTACGCGACGTGCGTTCCGGCTTGTAATATTTCGCCGTGTCGGCCGCTGTTCTGCGCAGCATCGCACCAGCAAGCGCGGCGCGCGATGGAGCGGTTCTGAATATCTCGTCCCATGAAACTTTCGCCGACCTTGCGACGGAGGCAAGGGTCATATCCCGCCACGCCTCCCGCGTAAGCAGACGAAAGGCGGCTGTTACAATGCGCGTTTCCATATCCGGTCTCGGCATGGACTTGCCCCTTCCGAACTAATTCTCGGACTGCCGCCGCAATTCCTGCGCCCGTGCACGCGCCGCGGAAACGGCATCGGTCATCAATGTCTCAAGCGCACTATCTTTTATCAATATTCCGAGCGCAGCTTCGGTTGTGCCACCCGGACTCATGACATCCCGCCGTAACGCCGACGGATCGCGTGTATCTGCATCGAGCAAAGCGCCGGCACCGGAAACCGTGGCGCGCGCGAGCTTTGCTGCGATATCCGCCGAAAAGCCCTGTTTGCGTGCGGCCTTTGAGAGACATTCTGCCATCAGGAATACATAGGCGGGCCCGGATCCGGACACAGCCGTCACCGCATCTATCAACGCTTCGCGACCGACCCAGAATGTCTGACCCAACCCGGCTACAAGTGTTTCAGCACGCGCGCGGAGTGCCGGCGAGATAGATGGTGGCGCATAAAGTGCGGTGATGCCGTGACCGATCGAGCCTGGCGTGTTGGGCATGGCCCGAACGATTGATGCCTGCCGGCCCCAGGATTTGCGAAGCCCGGCGATACTCGTGCCCGCTGCGATGGAAACCATCAAAGCGCCGGATGCGGCAATCGGTTTCAGCCGCTCGCCATGCGCGCGCAAAATTTGCGGCTTCAATGCGATGACACAGGCGGAAACACGCAGATCAAGCGCGTCTTCGATATTTGCGACAAGACGGATCGCATGACGGCGCGCCAAATCCCGCATGTCCGGGCTCGGAGCCGGTTCGACTGCGACGATGGAAGTCAGCTTTTGCGCCACCCAACCTTTGACAAGGGCGCCACCCATTCGACCGGCGCCCACCAAAAGCGTAACAGCGTCTGCTTTTCTAGGCTTGGCCGACACACTCAAGCACGGCCGCCGCCACCGCCTCTTCGGCTGTCTTTCCACCCCAGAGCACGAACTGGAAGGCCGGATAGTAATGCTCGCAGGCCTCGACGGCGAGGTTGAGCAACGCTTCACATTGCGATGCACTGGCGCGTGCGTCCGGGAAAATCATCGCATGCCGGAAGACAAGGGCGCCTTCCTCCGAAAACAGGTCGAAATGCCCGATCCACAACTTGGCGTTGATATAGGTCAGCAGCGAAGCCATCTCCTGACGCCGCGCGGTTTCCACCCTCATGTCGAAAGCGGACGAGAGATGCAGCGATTGAAGATCTTCGCGCCAGGTGAAACAGAAGTGATGGTCGCACCAACGGCCTGCGACCGAGAGGTTCAACTCGTCGCGCCCGCTCCGTTCGAATGGCCAGCCATGATCCTCGACCGACTGCTCCAGCAGGTCGAGAGGATGGAATTCGTGGACCGTACCTTCCTGGTGAGCAAGACTCATCCGCAAACTCCATGGTGGTCTGCAAAACGAAGCAGATAGGTGTCAGCCTGACACAAGATTTTGTGGTTCGACAAGAGTCGGGTAATCAACCTCTGTGAGTATTCCGCCCGTTCACAATTCTATAACGGTGATCCGCACTAACCGGGCTCACGCGACCCGAGTTCCGCCTCCAAAGTGGCGATCCGGGATTCAAGTTGCTCGTTCTCGGTTCGCGCCTTTGCCGCCATCGCCTTAACCGCTTCAAACTCTTCGCGCGTCACGAAATCCATATCGGCAACCAGCCTCTCCAGCCGTTGACGCATAAAGGTATCGAGTTCGGCGCGAACGCTCTGTGCGGCTCCTGCCGCATCGGTAAATATGCGCGCCAGACCGTCGAGCAAGGGATTGTCGGTCTGCATCGGGCGCCCTTATGGACGAAATACGACGTGCGGGGCAAGCCGGGCCAAACATTCCTTGACAGTCTTGCACGAAGCAGAGCGTGTTAACCAGCCGCCCGCCCACAAATCCTGATGATCGAAGCCGCACTTCCCTATCCGCATATCGACCCTGTGCTCATCCATCTCGGGCCCCTTGCCGTCCGATGGTATGCGCTTTCCTACATCGCCGGATTGTTACTGGGCTGGTGGTATCTGGTGCGGCTCATCCGCACGCCCGGCCTTTGGAGCGGCGCGACCTTCGGGGGCCGTGCACCCGCCACGGCGGATGATATCGGCGATCTGGTCGTGTGGACCACGCTCGGCGTGATCATCGGCGGGCGACTGGGTTATGTCCTGATCTACGGCACATTCTTCTGCGGCATCTGGGGAACATCGCCTGCCTGCACCGGGCTCCCGCTCGGCTATCTGACCAATCCCGTCAAGATCATCGCCGCGTGGGAAGGCGGGATGTCATTTCATGGCGGCCTGATCGGCGTCGCCCTCGCCATCTGGCTGTTCACCCGCCGCCGCAAACTCGATCTGCTCAAAATCGGCGATCTGGTGGCCAGCGTTACGCCCATTGGACTTTTCTTTGGACGCATCGCGAATTTCGTCAATGGCGAATTATGGGGAAAGGTAACCGATGTTCCCTGGGCGATGGTGTTCCCGCGAGCGCCCGACCAAATGCCGCGCCATCCCAGCCAATTATACGAAGCTGCGATGGAAGGACTGTTGTTGTTCGCGATCATGCAGATAGGTCTCAGGGTGTTTCGATTGCATAACCGTCCCGGACTGCTTGCAGCGCTGTTTTTCACCTTCTATGGGCTATTCCGCTACATCGCCGAAATCTTCCGCGACTCCGATACGGTTTTCGCCGATTGGCTCAGCGTCGGGCAGGCGCTGAGTATTCCCATGTGGATCGTTGCTGCGTTGCTATTTTGGGCGGCCTTTCGTCGACCGGTTGCACGGGCGCCGGCGTGAATTTGCTTGCGCAGCGGATCGCGCGCACAATTCGAACGAGCGGGCCTATACCGATTTCTACATTCATGACGCTTGCGTTGCACGATCCCCAATCCGGCTTCTACGCAACGCGCGAAGCAATCGGCGCCGGCGGACATTTCATCACTGCACCAGAAATCAGCCAGATATTCGGCGAGTTTCTGGGCTTGTGGTGCGCACAGGTCTGGCAGGTTCAGGGCCGCCCCGCCAAACCTCGCCTCGTCGAACTTGGTCCAGGACGCGGAGTCCTCATGCGCGACGCCCTGCGCGCGTTGCGCGGCATACACGATTTTCTCGAAGGACTGGAACTACTATTCGTCGAAGCAAGCCCCGAATTCGAGCAGATTCAGCGGAAGAGCCTTGTCGATCAAAAAATCTCCATGCGCTGGGTACGGCACTGGAGCGATATTGATCAGGATCGCCCGCTGTTTCTGCTCGCCAACGAATTCCTCGATGCACTGCCCATTCGCCAGTTCGTAATGACCGAACGCGGCTGGTGCGAGAGGGTCGTAACGGAATCCGGTGACGCCCTTTCCTTTGCGCTTGCGCCAATTCCGACGCCGCTTGTAGTTCCGGCGGAACGCGGAACAGCAGCGCAGGGCGCGGTTCTCGAAGTGTCACAGGCCTCGGAATCGCTCGTGGAAGATATCGGCAGAACCATTGCAACGCAGGGCGGCGGCGCTTTGTTCATTGACTATGGTCATGCAAGCCAGGGCTTCGGCGATACGCTGCAGGCGGTAGCACGTCACAAACATGCCGATATCCTGTCCGCTCCCGGCGAGGCGGATATCTCTGCGCATGTCGATTTCGCCGCACTATCGGAGAGCGCACAACGCGGCGGAGCACGCGTTTGGGGGCCGATCGGACAAGGCGATTTCTTGCACGCAATGGGTATCGAAACGCGAATGAGGAAACTCGCCACCGCCAATCCCACTCAATCATCCGATATTGAAGAGGCTGTCGCGCGGCTGACGAATCCAGAGGACATGGGATCGTTGTTCAAAGTGCTCGCGGTCATGCCACCAAATGCGCCGACACCACCGGGATTCTGATCGATGTGGAAACTTTCGGCGTCAAACCTTTCCGATATTCCGAATCTCTCTCATGGTTTTTTCGGACGGCGGGACGGCGTGTCGTCCGGACTCTATGACTCACTCAATTGCGGTCCGGGCTCTGCCGATAATCGTGGTGATGTCATCGAAAACAGGCGGCGCGTGCTCCTTGCGCTCACGAAACAGGACTGCCGGCTGGTCACGCCATATCAAATTCACAGCGCCGAGGCAGTGATCGTTCGTGAACCTTGGGAGATCGGTGCAGCTCCGAAAGCGGATGCGCTGGCGACGGATATCTCAGGCCTTGCGCTGGGGATCGTGACGGCGGATTGCGCGCCAGTTCTCCTCGCCGACGCGCAAGCGCATGTGATCGGCGCGGCCCATGCAGGATGGAAAGGTGCGCTTGCCGGTGTGATCGAGCAGGCCATTGCGCGCATGGAACAATTGGGCGCGCAGCGAGACCGGATTGCCGCGGCGATCGGGCCTTGTATCGCGCAGCCGGCATACGAAGTGGGCGAGGAATTTCGGGCGGTGTTCATCGGCCACGCCGCGACCCATGCGCGCTTCTTCGTGCCGGCCGCGCGATCCGGCCATTGGCAGTTCGATCTTCCGGCCTTCGCGCAGAACCGTCTGCAAATGGCAGGTGTGCAAAATGTCGCGGTGCTTGCGGAATGTACCTACACCCAGCCGGAGAATTTCTTCAGTTTCCGCCGTGCTACCCACCGCGGCGAAAGCGATTATGGCCGCCAGCTTTCAACCATCGTGCTCCCGTAGCATCGAGGTTTACCGCGGCGGAATCGCTTGCTAGAAGCCACCTTGCTGGGTTCATCAAAGTTTCACAGGCGGTCGGAGCGTTTCATGAGCGATACGAATGGAACGCGGGGAATGAAGCTGCTGGCGGGCAATTCCAACCGCCAGCTGGCCGAAGCCATCGCCCAACATCTCAAACTTCCTTTCACCAAGGCCATCGTGCGCCGATTTTCGGACATGGAAGTCTTTGTGGAGGTGCAGGAAAATGTCCGCGGCGAGGACATGTTCGTCCTCCAATCGACAAGCTATCCCGCAAACGACAACCTGATGGAATTGCTCGTCATCATCGATGCGTTGCGGCGGGCGAGCGCGCGGCGCATTACCGCCGTTATCCCATATTTCGGTTATGCGCGTCAGGATCGCAAAGTGGGGCCGCGTACGCCTATCTCGGCCAAGCTGGTCGCCAATCTCATCACCGGCGCAGGTGCCAACCGCGTTTTAACCGTGGACCTTCATGCCGGGCAGATACAGGGCTTTTTCGATATTCCGACTGATAATCTCTATTCCCAGCCCGTGATCGCGAAAGACATTGAGGATTATCTCGGCGGCCGAAATCTCATGGTGATTTCACCGGATGTGGGCGGCGTCGTTCGCGCGCGCGCGCTCGCCAAGCGGCTGGGCGCCGATCTCGCCATTGTCGACAAGAGACGCGAGCGAGCCGGCGAATCCGAAGTCATGAACATCATTGGCGATGTCAGCGGCCGTGTCTGCCTGCTGGTCGATGACATCGTCGATTCCGGCGGTACGATGTGCAATGCAGCCGATGCGCTGATCAAACAGGGTGCGGAAGAAGTCTACGCCTATGCAACGCATGGCGTGTTTTCCGGCGGCGCGGCTGCCCGCATCCAGGCGTCGAAACTGAAATCCGTCGTGGTGACGGACTCCATTGCCGCGACGGAGGAAGTCCGCAAATGCCCCAACATCCGGCGGATTTCGATCGCACCGCTGCTCGGCGAGGCGCTGCGCCGGATCAACAACGAAGAGAGCGTTTCCAGCCTGTTCGATTAGTTATTGCGTTCTGGATTTGAATCTGCGTCCCCCAACTACGCGTGACGTCGGCGGTGCCAGTCCCATGCCGAAGAAATAACGTCGTCGATTCCAGTCCATTTGGGCGAAAACCCCAACTGGCGCATGGCCGCAGACGGATCCGCAACCAGTCTCGGCGGGTCGCCGGGCCTGCGCGGCGCGGTGCGCGAGGGCACTTCACGGCCCGTGACGCGCGCAACGGAATCGAGGATTTCGCGCACGGAATGGCCGCGACCGGTTCCGAGATTCAGCGAAACTGTTTCTCCGCCATCCTCCAGATAGCGCAACGCTCCGACATGCGCATCGGCAAGATCGCAGACATGGATGTAATCACGGACCGCTGTACCATCCGGCGTGGGGTAGTCGGTGCCGAAAATGTCGATCGCATCGATCTCAGCGTTGGCCGCCATCAGCGCGCGGGGGATGAGATGCGGTTCGGGTTGTGCAACTCGCCGATTTCGCCCGAGGGATGTGCGCCGCTCGCATTGAAATAGCGGAGAGATACCGAGCGAAATCCGTAGGCTACACACGCGTCGCGCAACGCCTGTTCCACCATCAGTTTGGAATGGCCGTAGGGATTGATCGGCGCTAGCGGAAGATCTTCGCGCATCGGCTGCGTGTCGGGCGTGCCATAGACCGCGCAGGTGCTGGAGAAAACAAATTTGGCGATGCCGCATTTGCGCATTGCGCCGAGCAATGACAGCGCGCCGGTGAAATTGTTGCGGTAATACTCGAAGGGTTCATTCACGGATTCGCCGACATAAGCGAACGCCGCAAAATGCATCACCGCGACGGGATCATATTTCCCGAATACCTCGAGAAGCCGCGACTCGTCGAGAATGTCGCCCTGTTCGAACGGGCCGTAGCGGACGAGATCACGAAATCCGCGGGAGAGATTGTCGTAAGTGACAGGGTTGAGACCCGCGGCCCGAAGCGCGCTGCAGGCATGGCTCCCCACATAGCCTGCCCCACCCGTCACCAGAACGTTTGCGCGCGCCATTTCCTGACGCGCTCAGCCCGGCAGTCCAGCAACTTCGCGCGCGCGGCCGTCGGAAAGGAGGCGATCGAAATAGGCGATCGTGCGTTCCAGCCCATCTTCGAGCGGCACGGTCGGAGCCCATCCCAGCAATTCCGTGGCTGTACTGATGTCGGGCTGGCGTTGTTTGGGATCATCATGCGGCAAATCACGATGCACGATCTTCGATAGCGAACCCGTCATCGCTATGACCTTTTTCGCGAGGTCGATGATCGTGAACTCATGCGGATTGCCGAGATTGATGGGGCCGATCACATCCGCCGGAGTGGCCATCAGCTTTAGAAAGCCCGCGATCAGATCGTCGACATAACAGAATGAGCGAGTCTGCGTACCTTCGCCGAACACGGTGATGTCCTGCCCCGTTAGCGCCTGCACGATGAAACTCGAAACCACGCGCCCGTCATTGGGATGCATGCGCGGTCCATATGTATTGAAGATGCGACAGACTTTCACCGGCATGTCATGCTGGCGCCGGTAATCGAAGAACAAAGTCTCCGCACAGCGCTTGCCTTCGTCATAGCAGGAGCGCGGACCGATCGGATTGACGTTTCCCCAATAACTCTCCGTCTGGGGATGAACTTCCGGATCGCCATAAACTTCCGAGGTGGAAGCCTGAAAGATTCGCGCCTTCACCCGCTTGGCCAGCCCCAGCATGTTGATCGCACCAATGACGCTGGTTTTGGTCGTCTGTACGGGATCGCGCTGGTAGTGAATGGGGGATGCCGGACAGGCGAGATTGTAGATCTCGTCCACCTCGACATAGAGCGGAAAGGTGATGTCGTGCCGGATCATCTCGAAATGTGGATGACCGACGAGGTGCTGCACGTTCTGGTGCGCGCCGGTGAAGAAATTGTCGACGCAGATCACGTGAGCGCCCTGCTCGACGAGCCGCTCGCAAAGGTGCGAACCGAGAAAGCCTGCTCCGCCCGTCACAAGCACGCGTTTTTCGAGATGCATGGTATCCTGTCGGGGAAATCACTCCGCAGACTAAAGGCGGGAACCCGTGGTTTCAACCGGCAAAGCCATGGTTTGGCACCGGGGTTTCGGGCGTAAGCAGGGAGACAGAGACATGCGCGTCAGATTGGGAATTGGAATCGGAGCCGCCGCCTGGTCGGCAATCGCTTTCTTTCTCTGCTCCTCGCCTGTCGAGGCGGCCGTTACCGTCAGCATTTCGCCCGGCTACACCCAGCTTGTCGCCGGACAAACATTACAGTTCAGCGCGACCGTCACGGGTAACAGCGACACGCAGGTCGTTTGGCAGGTGAACAACGCGGATGGGGGTGGGGCCGCTTCCGGTACCGTCACGACTTCGGGCCTCTACACGCCGCCTGCGACCCTTCCAAATCCGGCGCTCGTCACCGTCACGGCCCAGGCGCATGCAAACCGGCAGATCTCGGCGACCGCCTCCATAACATTGCTCGCCACCGCACCAACCGGACAGACCTACTACGTCGCGACAAACGGCA
>DASXXW010000011.1:0-2014 GCA_036502865.1 Rhizomicrobium sp. | reverse complement strand
ACGCCGAGTGCTTTGTGGGAGGCGATTATCGCCAACGCGGTTTTTGGTGCCCTAGTTTTCTTGCGGGGGCTGTGAGAACCCGGCTGCTCGCTATTTGCGCGTGGCGGTATAGCGTGATGTTAACGCACATGTCGGCTCCCTTCAAACACCGACATCGCTCTAGTGGCCGCCGACGATCCCGGCAGGCAGCAGCGCGCGCGATGAAGCCCCAGTGTTGCAAATCCAAGTCTGACTCTTTGTCCAATAATGATTGCCGCCGCATGCGGGGCACCGGGTCAGAGACAGCGCCTCCGGCAGCGCGATAAAAGTATCGATATCAGTCTCAATTCCGGTTGGGACGAACTGACCATTACCCGTACAGGCGATCATGATCTGGAGCATCGGAAATTCTCCTTCTGCTCCCCCCGCAGCGAGGCTGAACAGAAAAAATTAAGAAAAAGTTAACTAAAATCTTGGGAGCAAATGCGGGTTGTCGCATCCACCTAAAATTTGCTGAACGTGTGTTTCCAGCAACAACTTGGAAGGAGGCATCATGGTGGGGGCGGCCGGCAAGGCTCGCTTTCGTCTTAACTGACTGAAATTACCAATCGTCTGCGCGATTAACCTCATGTACTGACACACCTGCGTTGACCGCGCGCCTGACGATGTCTTTCGTTCCGCCGCCCGGAAACGCCACGACCAGATCGGGCTTGCCTTCGGAAGGACGCGATCATCTACCTGCCGCATGACCGCGTCGCGCACAACAACATCTCAGGCAAGCGCTATATCGACCACCGGGTGGAGGCCGGCTTTGAATGTGCGTCTCCGATTAAGAACAGCGGCGCGGGCGCGGCAATGATGCGGATCGAGGCGGCTCGGGGATGCACGGTGCTCGCGGCGGCGCCCGTGAAGGCAAGCGGAATGGAAATTACCGGCACGGCGGCAGGTCTAAGGAAACCATGCTAGTTGACAATGCTTCGTAACTGATTGGGGCGGCTACTCATTGGCAGCTTCAGCCATCGAACATCACTGGATCGGCGATCACTCGTGTGAGTTGCCGTCTCCGCTGTCTGGATTCCGGAACTTAAGGGCGGAAAGTGGCGGAACGGCGAGGTCCAGGTCGCGTTCACTACCGGCATTCTGCCCGAATTCCAGCGCCCAATCCTCGTAGCGTTGCTTAAGAATCGGATCGTCGCATCCACGGGCAAGCGCCATGCAGACCTGCGCCTGATGCCAAAAATACGAACGCCGCAACATGACGCTCGTCTCGTTGGCCCCTTCCAGCTACGAAACGCCGCGGTGCTTACTTCGTTCCTCGTCAAATCCACGCGCTTCACCGCGATTCACATGCTGAACCATCACGTGCGGCACTCGTTAAAGAGTCGGACGCAACGTCCACATAGCACAGGAATACGATGGAGAATGCGATGAGAGCAATCGTTCTCGGAGCAGCCGCTTTGGTAGTTTCAGCGGCCAGCGCATCGGCCCAGATTTATACGACTCCAGACTACGGCTACGCAGAACCGGTCGCTGATTTGGCGGCACCTGCAGATGGGTATGCAGAGCCGGCGCCCCCGCCGGCGTACACGGCACCGCCTGTCTATGCAGCCCCGGTTTATACCGCACCGCCAGTCTACGTGGTGCCGGCTCCTGTCTACGTAGCTCCATTGGTGCCGCGCTATTACGCAGCGCCCGTGATTTCGCAGCCGCCCGTGGTTTCGCGGCCAATATATGCCTACGCGCCAGGGTATTGGGGTGGCTACGGGCATGGGTGGCGCGGCCACGGCCACCGGTATGGGTGGCGCTGATCACCTAACTTGCCTGTAAAGACATTGAACCACGCCGGTGCCGTATTGCGGCATGCTGGCTCCGCGATTGCTGCGGTGCCCGGCCAGCTTTCGGGCGTTCCGGGATACCCGCCGCCCTGCTCGCTCATTCGCCCAGCACGCGGCGACGATGTTCTTCCCGCATTTCGTCGGCGATGCTTGTTCGCGAGAGTCGGATTAATGCGGACAGGATTCGCCGAGGCTCGCAA
>DASXXW010000010.1:0-1723 GCA_036502865.1 Rhizomicrobium sp. | reverse complement strand
ACCCACTGGACATCACCAGCGCCCCCCGTACACGGCCGGACCGGAAAAGCTGCCGCTGTCTCTTCAAGATCACAATCATCCAGTGCGCTACCGCAACATCTGGATCCGCGAACTGAGATAGCAGAAACTGCGAATCTGAATTTTTGCTCCGGCTTACTCGAATCTTGTAGTATGTCCCCGGCAAAAGGGGGCCTATGCGCAATTTGCTTTTTCTCGTTCTCGCCGCAGTTGCGGTGCTCGCCATTCCCGGCTACTCGCAAACCGAAAAGCCTTGGCATCCACTTTTTAACGGTAAAGATCTCACCGGATGGAAACACGTCGGCCCGGGCAATATGACCGTGGAGAATGGCCTGATTCAAACGCACGGCGGCATGGGATTGCTGTACTGGACCGGCGGCAAACTCGGCAACTGCCGCATTCGCGTTGTTTTCAAGATGCGCGATCACAACGACAATTCCGGCGTCTACATCCGCATTCCCATCGAGCCGCGCGAGCCCTGGATGCCCGTGCACTACGGGTACGAAGTGCAAATCGACAATCAGCCCGAAGATTCCAAGGAAGACGACTATCACGTGACCGGCACGCTCTATTCGCTCACCAAGCCGCTCGCCCGGCCCGGCAAACCCGGCCCCGAGTGGAATACCATGCTCATCACGCTCGACGGTCCGCACACCGTGGTCGTGCTGAATGACGTGAAAGTGACCGATTACACCGAGGGCCAGCCTGTTCCCGAGAAGAAATTCGACTTCGAACCCCAGCGCGGCCGCCGCCCCGACGAAGGCTATATGGGCCTGCAAAATCACAGCGACAACGACATCGTCTTCTTCAAAGAGGTAGCGCGACAGCCTCTGCGGTAACCGCAGGGCGCAATAGATCGCGTCCCTTTCGAGCGACATGTAAGACGTCGGGCGCTAATTTCGCTTTTTGTATTTCGATCTTCGATTTCGCACCCAGGAGCCCCAATGAAAAATGATCTGTCACGCCGTAAATTCCTGAAGAAAACCGCGGGCGCGGCCAGTGCTCTCGCCGCGGCCAACACGTTTCTGCTCCGCGACTCGCGCCTGGAAGCAGCCGCTTACCCGGCCGTAGCCCCCAGCGACCGCCTACGTTTCGGCATCATCGGCATCGGCATGCAAGGATCCGGGCTGCTCACCGCCGCGGTTGCGCTGCCCGGCGCCGAGTGCATCGCCGCAGCCGATCTCTACGATGGCCGGCACACGCTCGCGCGGGAAATTACCGGCAATCCCAATCTCTTTGTTACGCGCCGATATAAAGATCTTCTCGACAACAAAGAAATCGATTGCCTCATCGCCGCCGTTCCCGATCATTGGCATAAACAAGTTGTCGTCGACGCCGTTCGCGCAGGAAAAGACATCTACTGCGAGAAACCGATGTCCCACTCCCCGGCGGACGGACTCGAAATGGTCAAAGCGGGCAAAGCCACCGGGCGCGTTATCCAGATTGGCTCGCAACGCGTCAGCTCCGTGCTCTGCGCAAAAGCCAAGGAACTGATCGCGCAAGGCACCATCGGGGACCTGATGATGGTTGAGGGCTCCCTTGGCCGCAATGATCCCACCGGAGCGTGGGAATATCCGCCGCCCTTCGATCTCTCGCCGCAAACGCTTGATTGGGAAACCTGGCAAGGCACAGCGCCGCATCACGCCTGGGATCCGGACATGTCTCCGAAGCATTTTGCGCGCTGGCGCTGCTGGAAGGAATACGG
>DASXXW010000009.1:0-15974 GCA_036502865.1 Rhizomicrobium sp. | reverse complement strand
GCGAGCAGGGATTTGAGGCTGTCCACGCGTTCGCCGAAGCGCAATTCGGGTTCGAGATCGAGGATATAATTACATTCCTCGTCGAGCACGCGCTCGGGCAGGCGGAATTTCGGAATCTGCGTGCGCATCATCCCGCCGGCGAGCTTGTCCTGGTCGTAGAGCACGCAGGTATAGCCGAGCGGCAGGAGATCGCGCGCCACCGTCAAGGACGCCGGACCCGCGCCAATCAGTGCGACGCGCTTGCCGTTTTTCTGATGCGCGGGCGATGGAAGCAAGTCGCGGATATCGTCCTTGTTGTCGGCCGCCACGCGCTTCAGGCGGCAGATCGCGACCGGCTCCTTCTCGACGCGTCCTCTGCGGCAGGCGGGCTCGCAGGGGCGATCGCAGGTGCGGCCGAGAACGCCCGGAAACACATTCGATCGCCAGTTGATCATATAGGCGTCGGTGTAACGACCGGCCGCGATCAGCCTGATATATTCGGGCACGGGCGTATGGGCGGGACATGCCCATTGGCAGTCCACAACCTTGTGAAAATATTCGGGGTTGCGCGTATCGGTCGGCTGCATGCCCGAAGGGTGGGGTGCGTTGCCGCGGCTCAGCCCCTCGGCTGGAACTGCACTCATCTTTCCGTACAATCTCCATCGCGGGCCACCGCCCAGCGGCGGCCGAATCCCCGGAGGCGCGGTTGGACAGACCGCTTCGCGCGCTCCGTTTTGCCTCTGGGACCGGGGATATTAGCCCTCGGAGTCCAAGGCGCAATTGCAGATTTGTGTTTCCGGTGCAAAAACCGTTTCCGGCCGGGGCAGGTTCTCTTGCAAATGTCAGGATTGATGCCGGGCCGCATCAAAAGCCTGCAATTGCAGGCTGAATTACGGGAGCCCTGGTTTGGATATTTCGCTTTCCGACGAACACCGCGCCATCGATGAAAGCGTCTCGCGCATCTGTGCGCGTTTCGACGATGCCTATTGGACGGAATGCGACCAGACCCCGCGCTTCCCGGAGGAATTCCACCAGGCGATGGCGGAAGCCGGCTGGCTCGGCATCACCATGCCGGAGGAGCTTGGCGGCGCAGGGCTCGGCGTCACGGAAGCCGCGATCATGATGCATGCGGTGGCGCGCGGCGGCGGCGGGTTCGCAGCGGCATCGGCCATTCACGTCAATCTGTTCGGGCCGCATGCGGTGGTGGTGCATGGCACGCAGGAGCAGAAAAAGCGCTGGCTGACTCCCCTCATCGAGGGCCGCGAGAAGGTCTGTTTCGGCGTGACCGAGCCCAATGCCGGCCTCGATACGACCAGCATCGAAACCTTCGCCCGGCGCACCAATGACGGCTACATCATCCGTGGGCGGAAGATGTGGACGACGACGGCACTCGAAGCCGACAAGATACTTCTCCTCACGCGCACGACGCCGCGCGCGGAGTGCAAGCGTCCGACGGAAGGCATGACGCTGTTTTATACGGATATGGATCGTTCGAAGATCGAGGTCCGCCGTATCGAAAAGATTGGGCGTTCCGCCGTCGATTCGAACGCCGTGTTCATCGACGATCTGCATGTCACAGATGACGACCGGGTGGGCGAAGAAGGAAAAGGCTTCCGGTATTTGCTCGACAGCCTCAATCCGGAACGCATCCTGTTTGGTATCGAAGGTGTCGGCCTTGGGCGCGATGCGCTGAGGCGCGCCGCGGATTACGCACGCGAGCGGCATGTCTTCGGACGCGCGATCGGGCAGAACCAGAGCATCCAGCATCCGCTGGCGGAATGCTGGGCGGCGCTCGAAAGCGCCTATTGGATGTGCCTGCGCGCGGCCCAGCTTTACGATGCGAAAAAGCCCTGCGGCGCGGAAGCAAATGCTGCGAAACTGCTTGGCGGGCGTGCCTCGTTCGATGCGGCGACGCGTGCGGTGATGACCCATGGCGGCATGGGCTATGCGCGCGAATACCAGGTCGAGCGGCTGTTCCGCGAAAGCATCCTGCCGCGCATCATCCCGGTGACGGAGCAGCTCATTCTTTCCTTCATCGCCGAAAATGTACTCGAACAGCCGAAATCGTATTGAAATGGAAATTGCCCGGGCTCCTGCACCTCCCTCTTGTGGGGAGGTCGAAATCGCAGAGCGATTTCGGGTGGGGGCCGTGCATTTATTTTCCAACCCCCACCCGAAATTTGCTCGCGCTGGCACGCTCACAAATTTCGACCTCCCCACAAGGGGGAGATGAAAAGCAAGGTGAAAAGAAATGCCGGGGCTTTATTTCGAACAATTCTCCGTCGGGCAGACATTCCAGCATCCGATCCGCCGCACGGTGACGGAAACCGACAATGTCCTGTTCACGGCGATGACGCATAATCCCGCACAGCTTCATCTCGACGAGGAATATGGAAAGTCCACCGAGTTCGGCACGCGCATCGTCAATTCGCTATTCACGCTGGGATTGATGATCGGCATTTCCGTCGGCGACACAACGCTCGGCACGACGGTCGCCAATCTCGGCATGGACGAGGTTCGGTTCCCGAAGCCCGTGTTTCATGGCGACACGCTGCATGTGGAAACCGAAGTGCTCGAACTGCGCGAAAGCAAATCGCGGCCACAGAACGGAATCGTCGTCTTTGCCCATCGCGCCATCAACCAGCGTGGCGAAGTGGTGGCGTCGTGCAAACGCTCCGCGCTGATGCTGAGGGCGCCCGCGTGATCCTCCGCTCGCTTCTCTTTGTTCCGGCCGACAGCGAACGCAAGCTCGAAAAGGCGAAAGCGTCGGGAGCCGACGCGCTCATCCTCGATCTCGAGGATTCGGTCGCGCCACAGAATAGAGTGCGTGCGCGCGAACTGGCCGCGGAGTTTACAAAGAACGCTCCCGCGCGCCCATCCGTCTGGATACGTGTCAATCCTGTCGGCAGCACCGATTATAGTAATGACCTGGACGCCGTCCTGCGTGCGCGCCCGGCGGGGATCGTTGTTCCCAAGCCGGATTCGCCCGATACGCTTCGCAAGCTGGACAGCGATCTTTCGGAACTGGAGCGCAGGAACGGGCTGCCCGAGCGGGGCATATTTGTTATTCCCGTTGCGACCGAAACACCGGCCTCCGTGCTCGCACTCCCCGAGTATCGAAATCCGCCGCCGCGGCTACAGGCGATGACCTGGGGCGCGGAAGATCTGTCGGCCGCTCTCGGCGCAGCCACCAACCGGGATGCGGACGGCGCCTTCGCCTTCACCTATCGGGTTGTACGCTCGCTCTGTTTGATAGCTGCAAAGGCTGCCGGCGTGGATGCCATTGAAACACTCCATGCCGATTTCCGCGATCATGCAGGCCTCGCCATGGCCGCACGCGCGGCGCAACGCGAAGGCTTCACGGGAATGCTCGCAATCCATCCCGATCAAATCGCCACGATCAATTCTGCCTTCACGCCGTCATCCGAAGATGTGAACCATGCGCGCCGCGTCGTTGCGGCCTTCGCAGACGGTGCGGGCGTGGCATCGCTCGATGGGAAGATGCTCGACCAGCCGCACCTCAAGCAGGCGCAAGGCATTCTTGCGCGTGCCGGGGCGCTGCAATCAGGCGCGTGAGCGCCGCATCATCCAGCCGAACAAAGTTATAATCATCAGCGCGAAAGCGGCCGGGCCGATCCAGTTGGCCGCCGCGAAATCGGCAGGAACAAGAGCCAGCGGCGCATCCTTCGACAGCGCAACGATCAAGCCGGCCAGCAGCACGCCGAACAGGCTCTCGCCGACGATCATTCCCGATGACACAAGCACGCCCAACCGCTTGGCGTGTTCGGGATTGGGCGAGCGGTCCGCGCGTCCGTCATACCAATGGCCGACGAAGGCGCCGATCACCACAGGCAGGGTTGCCGACATCGGCAGATAGATTCCGATTCCGACGGCAAGCGGCGGCAGGCGCAGCCATTTGCGTGCGCCGAAGAATTCATCGACGGCGATGAGGACAGCGCCGAGAGCCGCGCCAAGACCAATCATCAGCCAGTTGAGTTTGTGTGTGATCACGCCCTGCGCCAGCGCGGAAATCAGCCCGGCCTGCGGTGCGGGAAGCGGTTTCGCAACCGCCGCGGCGGAATGCGGCGCGCCGGCGAAGCCATAAGCCTGCGCGAGCAGATTGAGCACGGGTGGAATGACGGCAGCGCCGGCAATCACGCCGATCACCAATGCCCATTGCTGCGCGCTCGGTGTCGCGCCGACGAGCTGTCCCGTCTTCAGATCCTGGAGGTTATTATTTGAGATCGTCGCGATGGCGAAGACGATGGCCGTGGTGAACAGCGCATAAGCGACAAGCGCGTTCCGCGAAGCCGGGTCGCCGCCCGCGACGGCGACAAGCAACGCCGCACAGGTGAGAATGGCGAGAATGCCGACGCCGGAAATCGGGCTGTTCGAGGCGCCGATCAGCCCGGCCATATAGCCCGTGATCGCAGATACGATGAAGCCGCCGATCACCACGAAAGGAATGGCGACCGCGACCAGCGCCACCGTGCTCGATGCGAGCGGCGTGGGTGCGAGGAAGTTGATCAGGATCAGCCCGATGACGACGAGGCAGGCGAGTGCCAGCCCGATGATCCAGCCCGGTGTCATATCCGTATCGCGCCGGTCGCCGGTGCCAGCTTTGGCGACGCGCGATGCCGCCACGGTGGCCGCCAATCCTCGCGCGACGGGACCGATCATTTTCAGCAGCGTCCAGATCGCGGCCACGCCGATGGTGCCGGCGCCCAGAAACCGCACCTGATGCGTCCAGACATCCATCGCCCGGTCGCCGATTGCCGCCTGCGCCATGGGTGCAATCGAGGTGAGATAGGGAACGGCGGCAGCCCATGAGATCAGGACACCGAGCAGCATCGCCACGCCGACCGACAGGCCGACGAGATAGCCGACGCCGAGCAACGCGAGCGAGAACGACATGTCGTAGCCGCTGACGGCATTGGTGCCGACCCGGAAGAACTGCGTGACTTCGCCGGCGGCGATCTGCGTTGCTTCGAGAAGCGCAAGCACGGCGGCGGCGATGGCGCCGTAAATAACGGCGAACAATCCTTCGCGTGCGTCGGAGGCCGGCCCGTCCGCCACCGCTTCGCGCGCATGCGAACCCACTTCCAGAACTTCGGCGGCCGCAACGCCTTCCGGATAGGGAAGATCGGATGTCGTCACCATCGCGCGCCTGAGCGGGATCGTGAACAGCACGCCCAGAATGCCGCCCGAGGCGCAGATGAGAAACGAGGTCCAGAACGGGAAGCCCTGCCACCAGCCGACGATCACCAGGCCCGGCAGCACGAAGATGATCGCGGACAGCGTGCCCGCCGCGGACGCCACCGTCTGCACAATGTTGTTTTCAAGGATGGTGGTGTCTTTGAAGGCCGACAGCACCGCCATGGAGATGACCGCGGCCGGGATCGATGTGGCGAAAGTCAGCCCGACTTTCAGGCCCAGATAGACATTCGCGGCGGTGAACACCGTCGTGATGACAACGCCCAGAATGAGCCCGCGGACGGTCAGTTCGCGCGGCGAAGCGCCGGAGGCGGTGGCGCCCGGAACGCTGGTGTTTGCGGTCGAATCCTGCATGGCGGGCACGATCCCCGGAAACGAATCGCGCGTCAACGCGGGCGTTCGCGCAAACAGTCCGCCTATGCTCTGCTAGTTTTGTGGCGGGTTGTCGATCAGGTAGGGAAAGCCATCATTGATCTTGGGATTCTCGGCCCAGACTTTGGGATCAAATCCTTTCGGCAGCGCCGATTGAAGCTGATCCGTTGTCAAACCTGTGATGCCGTTCGCTCCGCCCTTGCCGGTTGCCTTGCTGGTTCCGCTTGTCGTCGTGTCCCAGTAGGATTGCTGGATTTTTGCGTGACGGGCTGCAATCGTGCGGCCGGCGAAGCCGCCCATTTTGACGTGTTCTCCCTGTGAAACGGCGCCGATGGAATAGGAAGTTGCGATAGAACCTACTTCTCCCCCATTGTCATTTGCGCCCACAAATCCGCCGATTTCGGATTGCTTGCGCGCCGAGACTGCGCCGGTGGAGTAGGAATCCTGAATCTTGCTCGAATTTTCGGAGATGATCCCTCCTACAATGGATCCCGCACTGGTGGCCGTCACGGAGCCGATTGCAAAGCTCCGGGTTATGGAGCCGCTCTGACTTACCAGTCCGCCCAGGTAGCTTGTACCATCCGCGGTGATCCGCACATCGCTGGAGCAGTCGACCAGAACCCCAAAAAAACCAACGAGGCCGCCAATGCTTTTTAGCTGGCTTCCCGGTCCGCGGATCGTGCCCGTTGCACGAACGCGCGTCATGGTTCCGCTCGCAGCCGCAGCAACCCCGCCTGCAACGCCTTGCTGGAGAGCAATATTGATTTTGAGCAAACTCAGATTCTCTATAGGGCCATCATCTCCGATAAAAAGACCTAAATTTCCAGAACCATTGATCGAAAGATTTGTGATCGCGTTGCCCAATCCCTCGAATGAGCCTCTGAAATCCGTCTGAATCGGTGCTTCGCTATATGTGCCGTCGGGCGTGGCGTCATAATTATTTGCCAGCGCAAAGGCGCCGGATGGATTGGCAGCAATGGCGCCGGCGAGCGACTGGACACTGTTGACCAGCGTATAAGTTACTCCATTGATCGTGAGGGGGCTCGCCGAATTCTGGAAAATGGCATCGCCTTTCGGTCCAAAGGAAAGTGCACCGCCGCTGCCGCCATCATTGGTAGTCAGCGCGAGGCCGCCGGTGCCGGTGACGGAAACTGCTTTGTTGATCGTGATGGACTGATAGGCGTCGAGCGCCAGCCCACTGGCATTCGACCACGTAAATGGCGCCCCGATCTTTATATCGCCCGCCTGCACGCCGGAACCCGTCGTGGTCACCTTCACATTGCCTGATGCGAGCAGGTTTTGAAGGTCCGTTACGTTCAGCACCGCGTTTTTCGCTGTCGGCGAACATACGCCACCCGAGCAGCTCATATTGGCCGTCATGCCCGAGGAAATGACCACATCGGCATGGGCCGCGGCGGACATGGCCAGCAGGGCCGGGATCGAGAAGATGACAACAGACGGGCGCATGCGTTCCCCCAATTAGATCGCCGCCAGTCTGCTACTTTTGCGGCGGGTTGTCGATCAGATAGGGGAAGCCACTGTTGATCTTGGGATTCTCCGCCCAGACCGTGGGATCAAATCCCTTTGGTAGACCCGCCTGAAGCTGCGCCGTAGTAAGACCTGTAATGCCGGGATCGGCGTAGGGCGTGCCCGCACCATCGCGCCGCTTTCTGATCTTGCTGGTGGTCAGATTCCAATAAGTAGATGCATTGCTGCCAGCCGGGGAATGATCGACGCCGATCAGTCCCCCGACATCAGGGTTCTTGTGTCCCGCATGTTTAAGTGTTGTCGTGGAATATGATTGCGTAATGGTGCTCTTATCATTGCCGGTTCCTAACAGTCCTCCAGCAATGACTCCATTGGCTATGGTAACGTTGCCTGCGGCATAGGATTGGACGATTGATCCGTAGTTATACCCTGCCAAGCCGCCGCCGTAAAACGCCTCGCCGCCGCTGGAGGCATTACAAACAGCAAATGATTCGACAATGGATCCTTCGCTACCGCCGACCAACCCGGCCGCCGACGCTTCAGCATCGGCTGTTATCGTCACGGAAGCACTCGACCGCGCGACCGTTCCTACGTTATAACCTGCAAGCCCTCCGATATCTGGCCCTCCATTTTTAAAGCCAGAAATAAGCGAACCGCTGACATGGGAAGCATTGATTGTACCAAGGTTCAAACCCGTTAATCCGCCTACGGTAAATCCGTCTCCTTCAACGGTTTCTCTTTTCAGAGAAATATTCTCGATTGTGCCGCCTGATTGGCCATCATTGGATATCTCGGCGAAAAAGCCCACGCGGGCGTTTACGTCACCAGTGCCGTTCAAGGACAGATTTGAGATCGTATTCCCGAGGCCTTCGAAGTTGCCGTAAAACTCTGTCGGTATTGCCGAATTCTGATAGGTGCCGTCGCCACTCGCGTCGTAATCGCTTGCGAATGCATAATTGCCGGACGGGTCTGCTGCGACATCTGCGGCGAGTGTGGCAATATCTCTAACCAGCGTGTAGCTGCCGCCATTGATGGAAAGCGCGTTCGACAGATTAGCGAAAGTGACGTTGCCTTTCGCGCCGAACCCGAAATAACCATTCTTGCCGCCGTCATTGGTCGTGATTGTAAGGCCACCCTGGCCGGTAACGGAAACAGGCTTGTCAACGCGGATCGACTGATAGGCGTCCAGCGTCAGTATATTTGAGCTCGACCATGCAAATGGAGTGTCGATTTTAATATCGCCCGCCTGCACGCCAGAACTCGTGGTTGTGACTTCGACATTGCCGGACGCGAGCAGGTTTTGAAGGTCTGTTACGTTCAATACCCCATTCTTCGCTGTCGGTGCACAGATGCCGCCCGCGCAACTCATATTGGCCGTCGTGCCGGAGGAAATGACAACATCCGCATGGGCCGCTGCGGACAGAGCCAGCAGGGCCGGGATCGATAAGATGACAACAGACGCGCGCATATGTTCCCCCAAAATGATCGCCGCCAGTCTGCTACTTTTGCGGCGGGTTGTCGATCAGATAGGGGTAGCCGTTGTTGATATTCTTGTCTTCCGCCCAGACCTTGGGATCGAATCCTGTCGGCAGCGCCGATTGAAGCTGATCCGTTGTCAAACCTGTGATGCCGGGGTCTTTTTTCGGTGAGCCCGCGCCACGTTTGCGGCCTCTGATTTTGCTGGTCGTCCTGTCCCAATAATCGGATTTATCGCTGCCGGACGAAAGGTTGTCCAAGCCGATCAACCCGCCGGCATCGGGATTATGGTGCCCCGTATTCTTCAATGCAGTGGTGGAATAGGATTGCGTAATTCCGATGCCGTTTACGCCTACAAACCCACCAGCATATTGCTCGCCGCTCCCCGTGATCCTACCCATGGCGTAGGATTGCGTGACCGAACCTTCATTGGCGCCCATAGCCCCGCCGACGTAGACGTTGGTATTTGCCGATATAGTAGCAACGGCATATGATTCCGCAATGTTACCTTCGTTGCCACCAACTAATCCGCCAACCACGTTATTGCTGCCGCTTAAAATAGAAACAGATGAGCCAGATCGAATAACGTTGCCGTTGCTTATGCCGATGAGACCGCCTCTTCCTGCGCCGGCCCGGTCACTACTCGCATCCAAGGAACCATTTACATAGGCATTCGCAACCTTTCCCGAGCTCACTCCCGCAAGCCCACCTATTCCAGCGCCATTTGTACTTGCTTTAATGCTGAATTTCGAAAGCCTGATGCCGGTGACAAATCCGGCGGATTGGATAGAACTGAAGAAGCCGACATTATCGCCCGACGTCGAATCATCAATCGTGAGATTCGAGATGGTGTTGCCCAATCCGTTGAAATTGCCTCCAAAGGTGGTCGCGATAGGCGACGAAGAATAGGTGCCATCCCCCGAAGCATCATAGTTATTTGCGAGTGCGTAGCTTCCTGAGGGATTAGTGGCAATATCGGACGCGAGAGTGGCGATATTCCCGGCGAGCATGTAGCCGGCGCCGTTGATGGAGAGAGCGCTGGACAGATTGGCGAATGTGATGTTGCCTTTCGCGCCGAATCCGAAATAACCATTCTTGCCGCCATCATTGGTCGTGATTGTAAGGCCACCCTGGCCGGCGATGGAAACCGGCATTTCAATATGGACGGATTGGTAGGCGTCGAGCGCCAGCTTGTTTGAGTTTGACCAAGCAAATGGCGCGTCGCTTTTAATATCGCCCGCCTGCACGCCGGAACCCGTTGTCGTCACTGTAACATTGCTGGACGCAAGCAAATTCTGAAGATCCGTTACGTTCAGCACCGCATTCTTCGCGGTCGGCGAACATACGCCACCCGAGCAGCTCATATTGGCCGTCGTTCCTGACGAGAGGGTCACATCAGCATGGGCGCACACTGGAATCAGCAAAGACGATAGCAACGCAGCGGATGCGAGGCGCAGTTTTGGCTCTCGTGGGATGAGCCGGGTTGTCTTAAATCCTTTTGAGAGTTCGGTAATTTCGAGTACCGGAAAAACCGCGATAGCGCCCATCCGTCATATCTCCCCATCATAGGCGTGCGTACCCTATCATGATCGGGCCGGGTTTGGCACGGGGCGCAATAAACTGGGCGCAATAAAAAAGGGAGGGCGCTGGCCCTCCCTTTTCCGCCCCGTGGGTGTCGGCCCGGGTGGCTCCCTTGAAAACTCAGTAATGAACGATCTGCGCGTTGTTGCCGATGGCGATCGATGTGGCCGTCACATTGCCCGTCGTATTGGCGATGCTGGTGTTGATGTTGGAATATTCGGCCGAATTGTTGGTCTGATAGTTCCTGACGATCGAGAACGGCGCGTTGGTGTCTTCCTCGAAGCTGTTGCCGGTCGCCTGGGCGTTCAGCGAAACGCCGCCGCTTGTGTTCTGCACATTGGCGTTCAGTTCCGCATAGGGATCGGTGGCGTCGCAGACCTGCTCGCTCTTGATATTCACTTCATGCGGATCGGTGGAGACGCTGACCTGGTTGCACGCCGCTTCGGAGTCGAGGCTGACGCTGCCGGTCGTATTCTGGACGTTGGCATTCAGGATCGACACGATATCTGCGCCGGCGCCGACGAATTGTTTGTTGGTCGCATAGGTGTTGTTCATCGTCACGATCTCGGCATTGTTGCCGCCCGCAATCGACGTGATGGCCACGCTGCCATCCGTATTCAACACCTGCGCGTTGACCTTCGAAACATCCGACTGAAGGTCGATCTGACCGTTCAGGATGTAGCTGTCATTCGACCCGTCCGCGCAGGCCTGAGTCAGAGGCAGGATCGCTAGAGCCGTACCAGTGATAAGGATCTTCGTGCATTTTCTCATGGCGTTTCTCTTCCAGGGTTACGGAGGCGTTGGATGCGACGGCGTTTGAAGGCGGTGGCGGATCTCCGGGGCTGACAGAGGCAGCCCTTGCCGCCGGCGACGGATCGCCAGGACCCGCAAGCGGATCCGACGGGCCGCCAAGCTGCGAGGTGCAGGCTTCCTGCGGCGTATGATAGAGGCGCGAAATCATTTCGAGGACTGCGCGTTCGATGACCGAGCGCACCGCGAGCTGGACCGGCTCCAGCGCGCTTTCACCGAGGCTCGCGTCGAAGAACGTATGCCCCATGAAATCGAACACGCCGGCCTGTTCCTGGCGGCCGATGATCTGTTTCTGGTAGGAAATCACATCGACCACTTCGAGCGTGTCGGTATTCACCAGGCGCAGGTCGAGACCGACATTCATTACATACAGATTTGCGCCGGCCGTGCCCTTGAGGCTGTTGGTCGAGGTGCCGCCGCCATCGCCATTGGCGCCGATCGAGCGGATGTTGAAATTCAGTTCGGTGATGCCGCCGACGAGATAATAATCGGAACCCGGAATGGAGCCGGCGATGATGCGGCGATAGTCACCCGGATCGTTCGGACGCTTCCCGTTGGTGATGAGTTTGACGTTGGCGTATTTGAGCTCCATCTCGGCGACGGAGGTATCGAAGCGCTCGACCAGCGGCACGCCCGCCTTGGAGAGCGCCGACATCGCCATCAAGGCCGCGCCCTGAGTGAGCTTGCGGCCGCTATTGTCGGATTCGAGCTTGCCGGTGTAGTCCGCGATTTGTCCGACGGCGACACGAAGCGGACGGCGCACCGTGTAATTAGCAAGGCAGCGCAGCGAGGTCGAATAGGGCGTCTCGTTTGCGATCACCGGCGCATCGCCGATGGGTGCGGTGTAACGGCCCGTCGAGTCGGCCGAAGGGCTGATACAGCCCGACGTGGCGACCGCGACAAGCGCGAGTAGAACAGGCATCGCAAGATATCGGCGTCCACGCGGAGTCATTGGGGCTGTTTCCCTTTTCAAGGTAATTTCAGTGGCCGTTTTGGGTCAGAGTGACCGTCTGATTGCCGTTGTTTGTCTGATCGGAATTGACGATCACGGTGTTGCCGGTGCCGACGGTGACGACGTTCAGCGAGTTGCCGATCGCGGTGGCCTGACCGAGCGTGGTCTGGCCGCCAAAGCCCGCGCCCGTGATCGCCTGGCCATTGGCCAGCGAGGCGCCGAACGCGGCCGAGCCCAGCACGCTCGATTGCTGAACGCCGGTCTGCTGGCTCATCGTCGAGCCGGTGAAAACACCGTTCACCACGGTCAGATTGCCGTTGGCGTCACGCAGCGAGGCATCGACCGGCGCATTCTCCTGCGCCTGGCTCATCCCGTAGGGGTTATTGTAGCTGCTGGCGTTGTTGCCCAGCATCTGGGCCTGGGCGGCGGTCGCGAAAAGCGCCGCAACTGCGCAGGCTGCAATGCCGGTCCGTCGAATATTCTGGGTCATGGTTCCCGCGCCTGATCGGTCTACGGGCCGAAAGGAGCAACCGCCGTGCCAAGCGGAACCGGCCGGGCGGCCCTGCGATTGTTCCATTGCGGGATTCTGGCCACGCCATGCGCTAATTCGTTAAGACAACACGGCAAATGACGCCGGCCGGACTTTACCGTTTCCGCTTTGTCCAATATTCCGGCGACGTGCAGTAACGGGCGGTTTCGTGGCGTTTCTTCGGGATACGAGTGGGCCTCAGCCCTTTCTTCGCGCTCCGGCGGTCGTACTCTGGCTGATTTTTGTCCTGCTGGCGGCCCATGCCCTCAGGGTGTTCGCGTTTCCCGAGGATACGAACCAGCTCCTCCTTACCTACGGACTGGTGCCTGCGCGCTACTCCCATGCCTGGCTCGATTCCCACGGCATGAATCCCGGTACGCTTGTCGAGCGGCTCCTCCCCTTTGTGACTTACATGTTTCTTCACGGGAGCTGGACGCATGTGGTGATCAACAGCGTCTGGCTGCTCGCCTTCGGGCCGGTCGTCGCGCGGCGCTTCGGCTCGATGCTGTTCATTGCGTTTTTCCTGGTGTGCGGCATTGGCGGGGCGCTGGCGCATCTGGCCTGCAATTGGGGAGATTCCTCGCCGGCCATCGGCGCATCGGGCGCCATTTCCGGCCTCATGGCGGCCAGCTTTCGTATGCTGCCGACCAGCACGGACGGCTCGTGGCAGCCTCTCGAATCCATTTTTGCGCCGCGCATTCTGATCTGGACTCTGATCTGGGTCATTTTGAACACCGTCGCCGGCGTAACGGGACTTGGGACCGGGAGCAGTGAGGTCCAGCTTGTGGCCTGGCAGGCGCATCTGGGCGGTTACGTCGCCGGTCTTATCCTTGCGGGTGTGTTCGATGCGCTCGCGGGACGGCGCGCCGCGTTCCCGACCGAGGCTTGAAACATTCACCCGGCTTCCATACTTCAGTAAGAGGGACGCTGGGACGCACGAGGGCGAGGTTCATGGCCGACGGACAGACAATCGATAACAATGCGATTCCCCAGGCGAAACCAAAGCCGCCATTTCCGCTTGTCAGGCTTCTTTATGCCTTCGGTTATGCGCTTCTGGCATGGCTCACGTTCTGGATACTTCTGGTCACGAGCACACTGCAGTTTGTGGTGATGCTGGTCAGCGGCGAGGTGAACCAGGAACTTAAGAGTTTCAATCTCGGCCTGTTGCAATATCTTTGGGAACTGCTCGCATTCATCACCTTCCTGCGCGATGACCAACCATTCCCCTTCGGACCTTTCCCCAAACACCCGTAAGCCGGAAGCCTTTGCCGCTTTCGAGCTCGATCCCGACTATCTTCATCTGAACCACGGCTCGTTCGGAGCGGTGCCGCGCGCCGTGCGCGTGGCGCAGGATCGTATTCGCGCGGAGATCGAGCGCAATCCCACCAAATTTTACGGCGAGGATCTTCCGCCGATGATGCGCGCCATGGCGGCGCCGGTGGCGCAGCGTTTCGGCGGACGCAGTGACGATTGGGTGTTTTGCGAGAACGCGACGGCAGCCGTCAGTTCGGTCCTTCATTCGCTCGACCTCAAGCCGGGCGATGAGATCGTGACGACGTCGCATGCCTATGGCGCGGTGTTGAAAGCCATGACGCTTGTGGCCGCGCGGCGCGGCGTTGAACTGAAGCTGGCTGCCATACCCCCGATCGTCGAGAGCGACGATGAGGTGGTGGAAAACATCGCGCGGGCATTGGGACCGAGAACGCGCCTGCTCATCATCGACCATATTACTTCGGCGACGGCTATCATATTTCCTGCTGCGCGCATTGCAGCGCTCGCGCGCGCCGCCGGAATTCCCATATTGATCGATGGCGCGCATGCGCCCGGCCAGATCGCACTCGATGTGCCGTCGCTCGGCGCCGATTGGTATACCGGTAACGCGCATAAATGGTTGTTTGCACCGCGCGGCTGCGGCTTGTTGTGGACCGCACCAAGCAGGCAGGAATTGACGCGCCCGGCCGTGCTCTCGCACGGGACCGATCATGGCTATACGGACGCGTTCGACTGGGTCGGCACGCGCGATCCAAGCCCGTGGCTCTGCTTTGATGCAGCGGCGCGCGCGCATGACGGTTTCGGCGGCCCCGAGCTCATCGCGCACAACAATGAATTGGCCGAACACGCCGTGCTCGAACTTTCCGCTGCGCTCAATGCCCGCGTGACGGCGCCGCGCGCCATGCGAGGTGCTATGGCCACTTTCGTGCTGGAGGATCGCTCGATCAGCGAGGCGGCGGCGCTCGCGCTCCGCGGCACGCTGTCAAAGACGCACCGGGTTATGGTGCCGGTCCACGGCTTTGGCGGACGGCTCTGCTTCCGCATCTCCGCACAGATATATAATGACCTCGGCGATTACCGCCGCTTCCCAGAGATCGCCCGGCCGCTTTTCCGCGGCTGAGCCTAACTTAGCTTAATTTCGGTATTTTGTGTTGCTGACGGGCGACAGTCCGCACGATTTGGCATGGAAATCACGCGAGTCCGCAGGAATTGTTACCGACCACGTTAACCATATGCACAGGCTTTGTATGCGAAGCATGTAGGGCGAGGCACGTTTCCAAGGGGGCCAGGCGGCGCATCGCAAGACGAACTATTGCGCGGCCAGGCCAGACGGGGAGCCGGAAATGTCCAGCAGATTTGCTCTTAAGAGCAGTCGATCGCTTATTCTTCTCAATGCGTTGCTGGCGTCCAGCGTCGCCTCGACGGCTGCTTTGGCCCAGGTCGAAACCGTGGTCGTCACCGCGCAGAAGCGGTCCGAAAACATCCAGACGGTCCCGATTTCGGTGACTGCCTATTCGGCCCAGGACCTGACCGACCATCAGATCGAGCAGTTCAAGGATCTACAGTTCAGCACGCCGAGCGTGACCTACTCGAAGGGTAATTTCGCCGGCTCGGATTTTTCGATCCGCGGCGTCGGGCAATCTACCTCCTTCGGCGATCTCGAAGGCGGCGTCGCGACCGACATCAACGATGTCTATCTGCTCGATCCGCTGCTGGCCGAATCCAGCTTCTACGATCTGCAGCGCATCGAAGTGCTCAGAGGCCCGCAAAGCACGCTGTACGGACGCGGCGCGACCGGCGGCGTGGTCAATGTCATTACCAATACGCCCGACCTCGAGACGGCGTCTGCGGACATGTATGCGAGCTACGGCAATTACGATGCCGTCGAGCTGCGCGGCGATGCCAACATGCCGATCGAAACCGATCAGCTTGGAATCCGTTTTTCCGGCGACTGGGTAAGGCATAGCGGTTACATCGACAACGAGTTCAACGACTCGCATATCGACTCGGAAGATACGTATTCCGTGCGCGGTAGCCTGCGCTGGGAGCCGACGAGCCGCACGGACATCAATTTCGTGGCTCAGTTCACCCGCGAAGACGACAGCCATATGCGCAGCACGCGCCAGCTTTGCGATCGCGATCCGACCGCCATTCTCGGCTGTTTGCCAAACGGCGCGGGAAACCAGCCCGTCAACGAACTCGCGATGACGGCCTTTATCGAATCGTCATCGCAGGCACTCGGCAATCTCGGCGCGCTTTTCAATCCCGCCTTGATTCCGGTTTTTGCGCAGATGGGATTGT
>DASXXW010000008.1:0-9836 GCA_036502865.1 Rhizomicrobium sp. | reverse complement strand
GAGCAGGAGCACCTTGTACAGGCTCGGACGCTTGGTCTTCGCCCGCGACTTGGTTGCCACGCCCGTATTCGCGCCGCTCTTTCCGGAACCGTTACGCTCGTCCCGATCGCTCATCTCGGCCTTACTGGATTCCTATCGCACGCGCGCCACTGATTGCGCGCCCCCATTATATACGAAAGGGTTTCCGAATTCCCACGTCAAACCCGTCAGGAATCGCCAGAGAAAATGAAAAAGGCCCGGACCTTTCGGTCCGGACCTTTCGTGCCGCGTTCGGAGGGGGGAACTCGGAACGCGCTCTAAAACAAAATTACGCGGCGCGCGTGGTCTCCACGACATCGACCCACGCCTGCACCTGACCCTGGAGCGGGCTGATCGCCTCTTTCGCCGTCGAGAAAGCGATTTCGCTGAGCTTCGTGACTTCGCTCACATAGGCGTCAAAAGCGGACTTCACGAAATCCGTCTGCAGCTCGAACGCCTCATGGACCGACTTCGTGCTGAACAGCGCCTTCGCAGCCGAAACGGAGTCTTCAAAGGACTGCTTCGAGTAGGCATAGATTTCGCCATTGATGGTCTCGACGCCCTTGCCGGCGACATTGGCAGCCTTCACATAGGCTTCCATCGTCTCCTTGCCGTAACCGAAGACGCGGTCATAACCCTTCGTGACCTTGTCAAAATTCATCTTGAACGCCTCGGAGCCGTTCTTGATCGCCGTCTCGACAGCTTCCGTACCGTTGATCTTCTCGCCGTTCTTCATCTTCGCGTTGACCATAATTCATTCTCCTCGCCTGGCGCGCTGGGTATCAACCCGCGCTTTGTTGCAATGCAGCATGGCTTATATGCAGTGCAGCAAAAGGACTGTCAAGGGTGTTCCGGCATGAGCCGTGCAGGAATTTTTGACTGCCCGGAAACCGGATTGGTTAACTTTTCCTAAATATCGGAGATTCAATATGGATTCCCATTCTGGGTTGCGAAAATGGGGGCGATTTGCTCTTATGCGGCTAACGATTTGCAGATTTGCGGGAGAGACGATGTCGGGACGAGCCGGGGGTGCGTTCAGTAGGGCAACCTTGTGGCTCTCGCTTCTGGCAGCTTCGGTCCTCGCAACCGGCCTGACGGGAACGGCAGCCAGCGCTTCGATCCGGCGACACCATTATTGGCAGCAACCGCGCCCCGCGCGTTATTTGCAAGCTGCCCGCCCGGCCGCCTTCGGGCCCAGCGACCCGGAAAAAGACGCCGCGTTGATCGTGGACGGAGAGACCGGCAAGGTCCTCTATGCGCGCAATCCGGACGCGCTGCGCCACCCCGCGTCGCTTACCAAGATGATGACGCTCTATCTGCTGTTCGAGCAGTTGAAGAGCGGCCAGATGACCCTCAATTCGCCGCTATACGTTTCGGAGCATGCCGCTGTGCAGGGGCGCACAAAGCTTTATGTGCACGCGGGAACTACGATACCGGTGGATACCGCCATCAAGGCCGTGGTTGTTTTGTCGGCAAACGACGTGGCGGTGACAATCGCCGAGGCACTTGGCGGGACTGAAGCCCATTTCGGGGAATTGATGACGGCGAAGGCGCGTTCCTGGGGAATGACGCATACCTTCTTCCACAACGCTTCCGGACTTCCCGATCCGCTGCAAATGACGTCCGCGGGCGATCTCGCAATTCTTGCGCGGCACCTTGCTTATGATTTTCCCCAGTATTTCCATTATTTCTCGACGTACTCCTTCAGCTACCGCGGCGCGACATACTTCACGCATGACAATCTGATCGGCCGTTATGAAGGGGCGGATGGAATCAAGACGGGCTACACCGGCGCGTCGGGTTTCAATCTTGTTTCGTCGGTTGTCAGAAATGGCGTTCACATTATCGGTGTGGTGATGGGCGGCTCGACCGCGCGCCGGCGTGACGCCGAAATGATGCGGTTGCTCGACGATACATTCGCCGAAATCGGTCGCAATCCCACGCTGGTCGCGCGCCAGAATGTTCCCTGGCAGATGCTGGCAGAAAACAGCCAGGCGAGACCTGTGATCGCCGGATTCCAGTTTGGGAATTCCAGCAAATCGCCGCCTCCTCCACCGCCGGCCGCACGAAGCGTGGCGACGAACGTGATCAATCCGGCAAGCGATGACGAAGACGCTGCAGAATCGCGGCCTGATCCGATCTACGATGCTATGGGATCCACGTCGGTTCCGTCGTCACAGGCTCAAGCTTGGGCACCGGCCCAGACGCCGCCGCCTGCGCCGAAGCCAGCCCCGGTGGTTACTGCATCTCTCTCACCCGCTGCCAATGAAATCACCCAGGCTGCAGCCAAGCCCGCGCCTGCCGCAGAGCCGCTTGCTGCCCTGTTTCTGCGTGGTTCGGTCCCGACACCGCGGCCAAAGCCAAGCATGATTGTAGCTTCTCTGGATCCTGCAACCGTCGCACTCGTCGAGCCGCGACCGCGCGATAGCGTGCTGCCCCACCCGGATCCGATCCAGTCCGAAATGAGTGGCTCTGCGCTGCCCGCCGCAGCGACGATCGGCGGAGACTGGACCATTCAGATCGGCGCTTACGGCGACGAAGCCACGGCGAAATCCGAATTGGCTGCCTACGCCGACCATGCCGCCGACATACTGGGCGAGACCGCCAGGATTGTAGCTCCATTCCAGGCCGCAGATGGTCACGTCCTCTATCGCGCCCGCTTCGGCCCCTTTGCCGAGAACAAAGCTCGCAGAGTCTGCGAAGTACTGACCAAGCGCGGTCAGACCTGCTTCGCGGCCATCGCCTCGCGGTAATCATCCGAAGGGTTTGACGTTCGCCGCTATCTCCCTCTCGGGGAGCGGCTTTTCATGTACGGTCCTGCGCACTAATGATTTATCCGGGCGGGGAAGCGCGAGGGGATTAAGTGGCGGAGGACCAATTCAGTGACGAAACACTGGATGTCGTCCGCAATATCAAAGCTGCAGCCGAATCCAATGAGGAGAGCCGGGTCTATGCGCTGGCAAGCGACGCCCTTGATCGCGGCTTCCGTCACCCGATGCTGTTCAATGCCCGGGCGATCCAATTGGGCCGACAGGGTCTCTACTACGATGCGCTCGTCGATATCGAAGCTGCGCTCGCTTTCGAACCGCATAATCCTTTCCTGTTGAAGGCCGCTGGAGAATGTTTGCTCAAGCTCGGGGTTTGGCAGGCTGCCTGCCGGGCATTCGGTGCCGCAATCGAATCTGCTCCAAACATGGTGCAGGCGCATTACATGCGCGGTCTCGCATTTCAAATGAACGGACAACGCCAGGCAGCAATCTCATCCCATACGCGCGCAATCGAACTTCATCCGGAATATGCCGAAGCGCTGGGTAGCCTTGCACTGATATCGGCCGCCGAATCCAAACCCGAAAATGTGGAGCTTTACGCCGGACGCGCACTGGCGCTTGATCCGCAACAACCCACCGCACATATCGCGCTTGCCCTGAAAGAACTTGGCGACGGCAACGCCGACAAGACCGAACAAAGGTTGCGCGATCTGCTCAATGCCGCGCGCTTCGGCGATGACCCGCGTGCGAATGAAGTTCTGCGCGAAATCGGCGATCGTTTCGACCGCATGGGTAATGTGCCGTTCGCATTTGCCATCTACACGGAAGTCAACCGCAAGCGTCGTGCGATCCACGAGCGCCGGTTTGCAGGAAAGCGCACCTCGGCGGAGGTGGCGCTGCAAACATCCTATTTCCTGCGCGTGCCTCCCTGGGGTTCGTCCACTGTCTCAGCGATTCAATTGGATGCGCCTGCCTCTCATATATTCATCCTCGGGTTTGCACGCACGGGTACGACGCTTCTCGAGACTGTGCTGGCGAGCAACGACCACGTCGTCGCCTTCGATGAAAAGGACTGCTTTCCGGAAGAGGCCAAAATCCTGCTCGAAAGCGAGGCGGGACTCGATCGGCTGGCTTCGCTCGACGAAGAAACTCTCGAACGTCTCAGGAATGGTTATTGGGAGAAAATGCGGGAGTTCGGCAGGCCCGCAGGGGGAAAAGTCTTCGTCGACAAATGGCCCTTCAACTCACGCCGGCTGCCGCTGATAGCCAGACTGTTTCCCGATGCGAAGATATTGTTCACGATACGGGATCCTCGCGACGTCGTGCTTAGCTGTTTCCGCCGCAGCTTCATCATGAATCCCGACACGTTCGAATTCCTCGATCTTGAGGATTGCGCGCGTCTGTATTCTGGCATCATGCATCTCGTATTTTGCGCGAAGGAAAAGCTCCCGTTGAACATGGTGGAAGTCCGCTACGAATCGGTCGTCGCGGATTTCGACGCACAGATTTCCCGGATTTGTTCCTTTATCGGCCTCCAGTGGGATGAAGGCATGCGGGACTTTGCCCGCGCCGCGGACGGGACGGTAGATTTATACGCACAAAGCGGAAGGGAGGTGCGAAGAGGTCTATATTCTGGAGCCGGCCAATGGCGCCGGTTTGCGCATGAGCTCGCGCCGGCGTTTCCCATTCTCCAACCATGGGTGGAACAGTTTGACTACTCCACCGAATGAATCCGTACCATCTTCATCCGCTCCAGCCGCGGAATTAGCAGCCGCGCAGACCGTTGAGCAGGTGCGTGCAGCATTTCGTAATGGACAGCATGAATACGGCTGCTCCGTAGCGCACGCCGCCATCGAATCCGGGGCGCGTCATCCTTCACTGTATTATTTGCGTGGGCTTTGCCGCAGCCGCCGGAAGGAATTTGAGGCTGCCCTCGCGGATTTCGAATCCGCCCATGCGCTGGCGCCGGATGATCCGCTCATTCTCGAAGCCACCGGCCATTGTCTGATCCTATTGGAGCGGTTTCGGGAGGCCATCCGGTTTCTGGACGACGCCCTTGCGATCAAGCCCGATTTCGCACGCGCCTATTATCACAAGGGTGTTGCACTGGGTCTCCTCAACGAAATCGACGACATGCGCGTCGCACATCGGCGTGTCGTGGGTATTGAACCCGGAAATGTGGATGCGTTGGCCAGTCTTGCTTATATTGCGGCGCGCAAGAACGAGAT
This sequence comes from Rhizomicrobium sp., assembly GCA_036502865.1. GTDB lineage: Bacteria > Pseudomonadota > Alphaproteobacteria > Micropepsales > Micropepsaceae > Rhizomicrobium. Next base: position 4,822 of record DASXXW010000008.1, on the reverse strand, counting down.
TGCGGAAACACGAGCCTATGGTGGGCGCACGCTCGCGATCGCACCGCGGCACGGCTTGGCGCTCGTTGCGCTTGCCATGGCCGATATCGAGGAAGGTCTGATCGAAGCCGCACTGGAAAAACTTTCTTCGGTGTTGGGAGATTCGGCCTCGGGACAGGACGGCAGATTGAACATGGCGCTGGGATTTGCGGCCGATGCGCTGGACCGTCATGGGCATTTCCCGGAAGCATTTCGACTTTATTCCGAAATCAACGCGCGTCGCAGACATATTCACGAACCGCGTTTCGCGGCAGGACGCGCCATCGACGAAACGGAGAAATTCACCCGCGCTCTGGACCTCCCCGCCTTCCCTGCCCCACACAACCAATCCGAAGAAACAATCTCTGGCGCGCTCGGCCATGTATTCATACTTGGGTTCGTGCGTAGCGGTACGACTCTTCTCGAGACCATCCTGGCGAGCAATCCGTTGGTCGTGGCGAGCGACGAACGCGATTTCCTGGCCGACGCGGCGAACGATCTCCTGCATGGTGAAGAAGATTTGCAGCGTCTTGCAAATCTTGGCGGAGACGGCCTTCGACGGTGGCGACAGGTTTATTGGGATGGTGTGCGCGATGCCGGACTAAGCGTCGCCGACAAGGTTTTTATCGACAAGGTACCGTTGAATTCTCTTCGCTTACCGCTCATTGCACGACTGTTTCCGGTCGCCCGGATACTTCTCGTCATTCGGAATCCCCGCGACGTGGTGTTGAGCACATTCCGGCACCGGTTCAACATGTACCCCGCCAGCTTCGAGTTTCTTTCGCTTGAGGACTGCGCGCGCTTTTACGCCGCCGTTATGCAACTGGTTGATACCGTCCGTCGGCGCGTTCCGTACCTGAGGGTGTACGAGGTCCGGTACGAAGATCTGGTCGGTGATTTCGACAATACGATCGGCAGAGTATGCGCATTTGCAGGCATCGAATGGACCGAGGCTATGCAGCATTTCCAGAACGCGTCAGCCGTCATAGACCGTCGAAGCCAGAGCGCGGCACAGGTTCGGCGAGGACTGTACAAGGGAGCGGCCGAGCATTGGCGGCATTACGCCAGAGAATTGACGCCTGTGTTGCCCATCCTCGCGCCTTGGATTGCGCGGTTCGGCTATCCCGAGACTTAGCGAGCTAATGAGTAGTGTCGTGGACGAAACGTCAAACCAAAACATCTCCGCCGATCTGGCGAGAATTCTCGACGCTGCGCGCTCCGGTAACGACAATCTCGCCTATGAGTTGGCGGCGGCGGCAATCTCCCGAGGTGTGAGAGCGCCCATTCTGTTTGAAATTTCGGCGCGCGGGCTCGCAAAGCGCGGCAGGGAAAGCGAGGCGTTAGCTCAACTTGCAACGTTGCGCCGGATGCCCGCGGGCGACGCCGCACTTCTGATCCGCATCGGCGTGATGCAATTGCGGCTGGGCGCCCCGCAGGAGGCAGTCGAATCTTTCGATGCCGCGGTCGGACTGGATCCCGACAATAGCCAGGCTCACTATGAGCGCGGCGTAGCGCTTGGTGTTCTCGGCCGAATGGCAGAGATGCAAGAGGCGCACGAGCGCGTCATAGCACTGGAACCGAAACATGCCGATGCGCTCGCCAGTCTCGCGCTGATTGCTGCGCGTTCAGGCGATACGGCCCTGGCGCGGAGCTATGCAGCGCAATCGTTGACGTACAAGCCGAGCGGCGCGCTAGCGGATGCGGCGCTCGCGCTTGCCGAAATCAACGACGGTCAGCTCGCCGAGGCCCAACTGCGCCTTGATCGCCTGGCGGGAAACAAGGCATTCGCCAATGATACATGGATAGACATTGCGCTTTCGGATGCGGGCGATGCATTCGCTCGCAGACACTGTTTTGCTCAGGCATTTGACGCTTATGCATCTGTCGGCGAGCGCCGCCGGTCGCGCCAATCTGCCGCCATGGCAGGACGACGGGCGGTCGACGCCGTCCTGCGCCGCACCGCTTATTTCAACAAATGTACGCCGTGGGCACAGGAAGCCTCCCGGGATCTGGCATCACCTGTAAAGGAACACGTCTTCATTCTCGGCTTCATGCGAAGCGCAACGACGCTGCTTGCAACGATCTTAGCCAGTAACGAAACGGTCTGCGCGACGGACGAGAGGGAATTTCTTGCTGAACCTGCGGGGCGGTTTCTGTTCAGCGACGAAACCCTGGATGAACTCGCCAACCTTGGCGAAGAGCAACTTGCACGGTGGCGGAGTTCTTACTGGAAAGCGGTACAGGACATGGGTGTCGCCGTGGAAGACAGCATCTTTGTCAACAAAATGCCGTTCAACGCACTTCGCTTGCCGCTCATCGCAAAGTTTTTTCCCGATGCGCGGATCATATTGGCAGTTCGCGATCCACGCGATGTTGTGCTGAGCTGCTTTCGCCAACGTTTCGAAGCTAACCCGCTGACGTTCGAATTTCTGCGGCTCGACGATTGCGCGCGTTTCTACGCGGCTACAATGGAGCTCGTGGAACGCTGCCGGCAGAAGCTGACGATCCGGGTTCGCGAACACAAATATGAAGAGATGATCGGCGATTTCGACGCATCCATTCGGGACGTGTGCGCATTCTTGGACATGGAGTGGAACGCGACGATGAGAGATTTCGTCTCTGCATCCGGCATGATAGCGCCGCGCAGCGTGAGCGGAGCGCAGGTTCGTCGCGGATTATATTCGGAAGGGATTGGGCAGTGGCGGCGTTACAGCGCACAACTCGCACCGATCATGCCGATCCTTGAGCCGTGGATCCGTCGCTTCGGCTATCCCGCCGCCTGAGCCTGCGCAGGCGTGTTGGACAAATTCGGCAACAACGCCGCGAGCAGCGCGCGAACCTCCTGCCGCGCCGCAAGATGCGACATGCTGAGAGAGACCCCAAGCCGCGGCTGCGGGAGGTCGAGCATTGTGAGGCCAGCAGGAAATAGTTCGCGGTAGATGACGCGCTCGCCAAATCCCGGTGCGACGCGAAACCCGATCCGCGCGGCCAGCGCCTGGAGTGCCGCAGCCACGCGCTTTTTGTTGCGAGCCTCGGTCGAAGCAAGCCGATTGCGCATAACGACCCAATCCAGTGCAGGCTTGCGGGCGAGCAGGCGCTGCTTGCGGCATTCCCAGACAAAATCGCTATAAACACTGGGCTTCAGAACTACGAAGGTTTCGGGATCGACCCGCGCGAGAAGGTCGAAATCGACAAAACTGTCATTCACCGGCGTCACCAGCGTGTTCGCTTCGGCATGTGCGAGCCGCGACAGATGCGTGGCTGCGCCCGGCGTATCGATAATGAGAAAATCAAATCGCCCATCGGCCTCGGCAACCGCAACGGAAAAAGCACGCCCCTCCTCTGCTGCCGCTTCATCCCGCGACTGCGCAGAGGACGCTGAAATGGGAAGGCATTGCGGCGTGGCCAGTGTGCTCCCGGCCCGCGCGCGCCATTCGAGGCGGTTTTCAATCTGACGCGACAGGCTTTGCTGGCGCAGGTCGAGGTCGATCACTGCAACCTCCTTGCCTGCTCGCGCCAAAGCGACTGCGATATGCATTGCGGCGGTGGATTTTCCGGAACCGCCTTTTTCGTTGCCGAATACGATGACGTGCGGTCGGTGGGGAATTGTCACTGGCGTTCGCGCTGGCGCGCATCCATTCGTAAAACGTGCCGGGAATTGCACCAGGCACTTTGGGAATCAGATGGCAGTATAAAAAAAGGGCGCATGGCGAACCATGCACCCTTTTCTCATTTTACGAACTGCCTGTTACTGACCCGGGCAGACGTGACTCATGTCGTTCTGCAAGGCGTACCACTGATTCGCCGAGTCGGAGGTCGGCGCACCGAAATAGCCCATATAGACGAGCGACTGGAGATTGTACGTGAATCCCTTGTCCTTGTATGGAAAGCCGCCATAGTTCGACAGACCTTCGAGCGGATCGCCTACTTCCATCAGGCTGTTGTCGCGACAATTCACGATATTGTCGGTGAACGGGTCGTCCATCCACTCGCCAAGTTCGTGCGAGAACGCCGACACGTCCTGCGAGAACGCGCCCACATTGTCGACGTAGGTGGCATAGGAGTAAGTCTGGCCCGACGGCTGACTGCCGTTGGCGTTATGATAGCCGCCGACACAGCAGCCGCCTTCGGTCAGATAGGTGTCGTAAGTAATAAAGAGCGGAAGAACGCCAGGATTCACGTCCTTGACTGCCTTCATGAACGTCTGCAGCTGGGAATCGAAAGCATTGATATCCATCGTTCCGCAGACCTTGCATCCCGCCTCGTTGGTAACGATTTTACCCTGTGACGAGGATACGTTGATGGTCAGCTCTTTTTCGGCCTTGAAGGTGAAGAGCACGTGATAGTTGGGGTTCGAGCCAACGGCGTTGCCCCACCACGTTCCACGCTGGAAGGCATCCTCATATTGAGTCTTGCCGAGATCGACACAGCTTCCACTGCAGCTGCCCGACTGCGGATCGAAATCGACCTTGGAATTGAAAAGCGGAGAAACCTCCATCGCCTTCACGACGTTGCGGTTCTTGTTGTTGGCAAGCTTCACTTTCATGGGATCCAAAGTCATGTTCCCGTTCGAGCTGCCAAAGACCATCTTGATGGGGATCAGCAGAACCGTAATCGTGCTCGTGGTGTTCGTGTTGGACGGATTGCCGCCGATCTGCGTGAAGTTGATAGTCTTGCCCGTCAGGTCCGTATACGTGCCGTTCCATTGCGGCAGGTTCGTCACCGGCTCCTTGGAGGGCTGCACGTCGTTGTGGCGCGCGAGGAACATCGGTTTGAAAGAATCTGCACTTGCCATGCCGGGCAG
>DASXXW010000007.1:0-45168 GCA_036502865.1 Rhizomicrobium sp. | reverse complement strand
GGCGGAACTGAGCTGCGCGCAGCCTTCGCCAGACGTGCGACAGCATCGCGCAGGGGGCGCTCGCTGTCGCAGTACTCCTTCCATGCGGCGCTCGCGGCAATCTGCTTGGGTACGGTGCGCAGCGTGAAACGTTTCGGATCCAACCCCGCTTTCACCGATGGCCACGCGACCGGCATCGAGACGGGCGCATCGGGCCGCGCTCGTGGCGAGAACGGCGCGACCGCAGTCGACATGCGGTCATTGCGCAAATAGTCGAGGAAGATACGACCGGTTCTTTGTTTCTTCGCCATGTTCAATACATAGCGTTCCGGGCTGTCTGCTACCATTCGTGCACAGAGTTCGCGTGCGAATGCTTTTGCTTCCGGCCAGCCAAGACCTTTTTTCCCACCCGGCGCGAGCGGCGTGACGACATGCAATCCCTTGCCTCCCGTTGTTTTGCAGAACGGTACAAGGCCGAGAGTCTCCAGCCTCTCTTTCAACTCACGGGCTGCAGCTATTACAGTTTTGAATTCGACATCGGGTGCCGGATCGAGATCGAATATCAGCCGCCCGGGTTCGTCCGGGCGATCCGGCGAACAATTCCACGGATGCAGTTCAAGCCCGCCGATTTGCGCGATGGCCGCCAGCGCTTCTCTGCGATTGATGACCAGATAGGGCTTTCGATCGCCGGATACCGTTACAGAATCGAGCAAATTCGACATGCCCTGCATCGCATGGCGTTGAAAGAAACGCTCGCCATCGATGCCGTCGGGCGCGCGTACAATGGAACATGGCCGGCCCTTGATGTGCGGGAGCATCTCTTCGCCGACCTGCTCGAAATATTGCGCGAGGTCGAGCTTGGTGACGGGCTTGCCCTTTCCGTCATCCGGCCACAATGCTTTGTCGGGGTGCGAAATCACAACATTCATTACGCGATTGTCCTGCGCCTGCCCGCGGCTTGCGCGAGGCGGAGATCCTCTTTTCTTGGACGGCGGAGGCATATCGGGTTCTGCAAGTTCATGATTGGCAACAGCGCGTTCTGCCCTGACTTCCTGCGCCGGTTTGTCAGCGCGCAATCCTTTATAGGCGGCCTGGCGAATCTGGCCGTCCGCCGTCCAGCCCGCGAATTCGATTTCGGCGACCAGCACGGGTTTCACCCAATGGATGCCGGCTTTCGGTCCGACAAGACCGTCATCTACAAACGGGCTCCTGTCAGCCGCATGCGCCTTGAGTTGTTTCATCAGCGGCACGAGTTTCTCGCGCGAATAACCCGTGCCGACACGTCCGACGGGAACGAGTTTATTTCCGCGAAAGACACCTGCCAGTAATGAGCGGAATTTCCCCTTCGTATCGCTCCAGCCGCCGATCACAATTTCCTGGCCGCCCCGGCATTTGGTTTTGGTCCATTGATGCCCCCTGCCAGATCGATACGGAGCATCCAGCCTTTTCGAAATGATGCCTTCCAGCGACATCTGGCATGCGGAGCGCAAGACCGACTCGCCGGACGATTGAAAATGTTCGACGTAGCGAATGGAGCTGTGAGTCTTTTCACCAAGCAGTTTTGCGAGTCGCGCCTTTCGTTGCTCAAGCGGCAATGCACGCAAATCTTCGCCGTCGAGGAAAAGCAGATCGAAGACGAAATAGATCAATAGTCCGTCGCGGCCCTCCGAAAGTGCTGCCTGAAGCGCGGAGAAATCCGGCGCGCCATGATTGTCGAGAGCCACCACTTCGCCATCGAGGATACAATCGGGAAATTTCTTCGCAGCCTCCGCTATGGCGGGGAATTTTGCCGACCAATCCAGCCCTTTCCGCGTGCGGAGCGTCGCGCGACCCGACGCGACGCGCAGCTGCATACGATAGCCGTCGAACTTGATTTCATGTGCCCAGCCGGCTCCCGAAGGTGCCTGCGCGGCGGGTGTACATAACTCCGGCTCGATAAATTCCGGCATCGCACGTGGCGAAGATTTGTTTGCTCGTTTTGAAGATTTGGTGCTGCTTTTGCTTGTATTCGTGGAACTTCGCTGCGAGTGCCACACGGCATTGGCTTTTGCGACTTTGTGCGATTTCTGCATGAACGGTTTCGGACCGCGCCCTTTTCCGGCTGCGATGTCATCCATGCTGCGGCCGGAGGCGACGGAATGATCGAGCCGCAGCAAGGCATCGCCGTCACTGTCGCGCTCGAATTCGTCGTGATGTTTGATCAGCAACCAGTTGACGCGTTTTTCGGCATCGCGCCGCATGCGCACGAGTACCCAGCCTCCCTGCATCTTTTCGCCGGCAACGACGAACTTCAAATCGCCTTTGCGAAGCTGGGCCTGGGGACTCGCCTCGCCTTCCGGCGCCCAATAACCCCGATCCCACAGCATGACCGTGCCGCCCCCATATTGGCCTTCCGGAATCGTGCCTTCGAAATCGCCGTAGTCGAGCGGGTGATCTTCCACCTCGACTGCCAGGCGCCGCACAGTGGGATCGACCGACGGTCCCTTGGTGACCGCCCAGGATTTGAAGACGCCATCGAGTTCGAGCCGGAGGTCATAGTGCAGCCGGCGCGCAGCGTGTTTCTGCACAACGAAGCGCAACCGCGGAGACGGTGAGACTTTCGCCTCGCCGCTTGGTTCGGCGGTCTTGCTGAAATCGCGCTTGGCCTGATACCGGGCGAGCTTTTTCGCCATAAGGGCGCCCTCATGTGACCAAGCCGCAATGCCCGGTTACATCAGGAGGTTCCACTCAAATGACGGGGTCACGCAAGGCGGCAATGGCCGCCGCTGCGCTCTCTATTTCGCGCGCAGCACCGGCTTGCCCGGAAGCACCACAGCGACTGAGGCCGTCGCACTTGCATCGGCCACGATGGTATCCGGTTGGCGAGCCCGCAACGGATTGGGCCGGGGAAGAGGAATTGCCTCCGCCGTCTCGATCACTGGAGCCACGTGTGCAGAGGATCCGGCGAGCGCGGCCTCGATGGACGCAAGGCGGGCACTGGCCTCCGCATTGGCCGGCAGCGATGTGGTCGATTTGGGCGCAGCCGCGATCAGGTCCTGGACCTGATTGGCATCGAAACCGCCGCCCGTCATGACGATCACCATGTCGAGGCTCGGAATCACGGTGATGCGCTGTCCGCCCGAACCATTGGCTTCGAAATCCATCGGCACGTGGCCGGGATAGAGCCACATGCCGTAGCCGTAATTGATGCCGGGCTGGACATTGACGTGGCTGGTCAGCGCCTGGGCCAGATAATCCGCCGGGACGATCTGCCTGTTTTCCCAGCGGCCATTGTGGAGCCACAAATAGCCAAGTTTCGCCATGTCCCGCGGCTGCAGCTCGAGATCGCCCCAGCCGTGAGAGACGCGGTCCGAGTCGGTCGGCCAGGAAACCTTGTTGATGCCCAGCGGCGTGAAGAGTTCCGACTTCGCCAGATCGAGCGCGCTGTTTCCCGTGGCCTTGGTCAACACGGCGGAAACCACTTCCGAATTGCCACCGCAATAATCGAACACGGTGCCGGGATCATTCTGGGCCGGCCGATCGAGCATATAGGCTGCGAGGTGCCGGCTGCGGAGCATCTCCTGCAACAGGCTCGATTTGCCTTCACCGTGGCAGTCGAGCCCGGAGGTCATGCTCAGGAAATTGGCGAGCGTGATGTGCGCCTTGCGCGGATCATCCGAAGTCTGCGCGGCAAGGAGCGGATAGACGGGTGCATTGAGATCGTTCAGCCGATGCTCGGCCACGGCGATGCCGACCAGCATCGAGGTCACGCTCTTGGTGACAGAGAAGACGTTATGGGTCCGGTTGTCGGCGAAGGGGTAGAAATAGCTGTCCAGCACGATCCTGCCGTGCCGCTCGATCAGCAGGCTATGAATCGGGATATGCCGCGCGCGGATCTGCTCCAGCGCTTCGGCGAGAACCGCGGAGTCGACCCCCTGCGCCTCGGGAGTCGAACTCGACCAGCCAGCCGTTGGCCAGATTTCTGTGGTTTCGGTTGGAACTACTCCGGCGGCTGAGGTGTTATCGGTGTTGCTGATAGCCGGCGTATGGGCACAGGAGAAGAGGAACAGGGTCGTGGCGAAAGTTCCCGCCGCGATGCAGAAACGCGCAAGATGACGCTTGCCCCCGCTTCCCAGATCCATTCCGTCCCTTCGTAACCGCCCTGCGGGCAGCCCCTCTGAGTTTCTTTCCGCACACCGGATGGACTGGTCTTAGCCGTGTGCGCTTTCGGCTTTATGAAAAAATCCGGGCGAAACCTCTCGGGCACCGCAGATTCTCCGCGTGGTTAATTAAGCGCGAGATTTTGCGCGCGTCAACGATTGAAATCCCTGTCTTTTGATAGTTGAGGTTCCGTTGCGGAAGCCGATCGGAACCAAGCCAAATAATCAGGCAGCGCGGCGGCGCGCGACGAAGGAACGGACAACAACAAAGAACAACGGCACAAAGAAGATCGCGAGAACAGTTGCCGAAAACATGCCTCCGATAACGCCGGTGCCGATATCGTTCTGGCTTGCTGCGCCGGCACCGGCAGACACCGCAAGCGGCATCACGCCGGCTATGAAGGCGAGCGATGTCATCAGGATCGGGCGCAGCCGGATTTGCGCTGCGTGCAGCGCCGTATCGCGAATGGACCGGCCCTCTTTCTCGCCGGTTGCGGCAAATTCCACGATCAGGATCGCGTTCTTCGCCGATAGCCCGATGGTCGCAAGCAGACCGACCTGGAAATAGATGTCATTATAAAAGCCGCGCAGCGTTGCCGCCAGCACCGCGCCGATCACGCCGAGCGGAATGACCAGCAACACCGAGAACGGAATGGACCAGCTTTCATACAAGGCTGCGAGGCAAAGAAACACGACCAGAATGGAGATGCCATAAAGCGCGGGCGCCTGCGCGCCGGAGAGACGCTCCTGATAGGAGAGGCCCGTCCAATCCACACCAACGTCGCGTGGAAGATTGGCGGCAACCAGCCGTTCCATCTCGTTCATGGCCGCGCCGGAACTTTTACCGGGAGCAGCCTGGCCCTGCACTTCGACGGCAGGTAGTCCGTTGTAACGGTCGAGCTCCGCAGGCCCGAGCACCCAAGAGGAATTTGCGAAGGACGAAAACGGCGCCATCTCGCCGTTCTGGCCGCGCACATACCAGCGGTCGAGATCGTCGGGCTTCATGCGGAAAGGCGCGTCGCCTTCCATATAGACCTGCTTCACGCGTCCCCGGTCGAGGAACTGGTTGATGAACACGCTGCCCCAGGCGGCGCTCAGCGTGTTGTTGATGTCGGCGATGGAGAGACCCAGCGCATTTGCTTTGGCCTGATCGATATCGATGTGTAGCTGCGGCGTATCCTGCAACCCGCTCGGTCGCACGGCGGCGAGCAGCGGATCCTTCGCAGCGAGCCCGAGCAGTTTATACTCGGCGGCCATCAGTCCGGTGTGACCGAGGTTTCCCCGATCCTCGAGTTCCAGATTGAAGCCGGATGTCACACCGAGTTCCGGAACGGCCGGCAAAACGAGAGCGAACACCATGCCGTCGCGATTGCTGGCAAGCGCGCCCATCGTGCGCGTCGCGATGGCGGCGGCGTGGTTTTCTTCGCCTTTGCGGACGTTCCAATCCTTCAGATGAATAAAGGCGATACCGGCACTTTGTCCCTGTCCCGAGAAGCTGAAGCCTGCGACGGTGAAGATACCGTCGGTGTTCTTGGCCTCATCGACCATGAAGTGATGTTCGAGCTTCTTGAGTACGGCTTCGGTACGCGTTTCGACCGCGCCCGCGGGCATGATCGCCTGGGCGATAACAATCCCCTGATCTTCTTCCGGCAGGAAGCTCGTCGGCAATCGCAAGAACAAGAAGATCAGCGCGCAGATTATCAGCACATAGACGATAAAAGCGGGCCAGGTGAGCCCAAATATCCGCTCGACCATCTTGCGGTACCAACTCACGAAACGGTCGAAACCATTATTGAAGCCGGCGAAGAAGCGGCGGCCCAGCGGCACCTCGTCCTGCGAAATCGGCTTGAGCAGCGTGGCACATAGCGCCGGCGTAAGAACAAGCGCGACGATGATCGACAGTACCATCGCCGAAACGATGGTGATGGAAAATTGGCGGTAAATGATACCTGTCGAGCCACCGAAAAACGCCATCGGCAGGAACACCGCCGACAGCACGAGCGCGATGCCGATGAGCGCGCCGGTGATCTCTTCCATGGATTTGATGGTGGCGTCGCGCGGCGAGAGGCCCTCGGTGCGCATGATGCGCTCGACATTCTCGACAACGACAATCGCGTCATCCACGAGCAGGCCGATGGCAAGCACGAGAGCAAACAACGTCAATGTGTTGATGGAATAACCGGCAGCCGCAAGCACGCCGAATGTGCCGAGCAGTACCACAGGCACGGCGATGGCCGGGATCAACGTCGTGCGCCAATTCTGGAGGAATACAAACATCACCAGAATGACGAGACCGATCGCCTCGATCAGCGTGATCACCACGTCATGAATCGAGAGGCGGATGAATTTCGTATTGTCGACGACGAAATCGAGATGCAGTCCGGGCGGCAGGTTTTGGGAGAGTTTCTCCGCTTCCAGACGAACCGCATCGGCCGTCTTCAGGGCGTTGGCGCCGGGAATCGGCCGGATCGCAAGACCTGATGACGGATGACCGTTGAACCGGCTGACCGTACCGTAACTCTGCGCGCCGAGTTCGACCCGCGCCACATCGCCCAGCCGCACAATTCCGCCGGCGGTGCTGCTCTTGAGGATGATGCTCCGGAATTGCTCCGGTGTCTGAAGCTGCGACTGTGCAGTGACCGTCGCGTCCAGTTCCTGTCCTTTGACAGCCGGAATGGCGCCCAGTTCGCCCGCTGTTACTTGTACGTTCTGCGCTTCGACGGCGTTGGTGATGTCCGACGGCATCAGGCCGTAGGTCGCCAATTTGTAGGGATTGAGCCAGATGCGCATCGCATAGGCGGCGCCGAACACGGTGACATCGCCGACGCCGGGCACGCGCGCGAGCGGATCGTGCAACCGGCTCGACAAATAATCCGCGACGTCGACATCGGTGTAATGCCCGCTCGTATCGTAGAGCGCGAGAACGAGCAGGAAGTTGAGCGATGATTTGCTGACGGATATGCCTTCCTGCACCACTTCCGGCGGAAGCAGCCCTACCGCCTGTTGCAGCCTGTTCTGCACCTGAACCTGGGCGATATCCGCATTGGAGCCCGGAGCAAATGTCGCCGAAATACTAACTCCGCCGGCGGAACTGCTGGACGACGAGAAATACAGCAGATTGTCGAGCCCCGTCAGTTGCTGTTCGATGACTTGCGTCACCGAGTTCTGCACGGTTTCCGGCGAGGCGCCCGGATAGAAGGCGCTGATATTCACGGCCGGAGGAGCAATCGTGGGATATTGCGTGACCGGCAGCTCCAGAATGGAGATCGTGCCGATCAGCATGATGGCTATCGCGATCACCCAGGCAAATACGGGACGATCGATAAAGAAACGGGACATCGGCCCTCAGGGACCTTTTGCGGATTGCGGCGAAGCCGCCGGCACGGCATGGACCGGCGCACCCGGCTGCACATTCTGCAATCCGTCGACGATCATCTTGTCGCCTGGCACAAGGCCCGCGGTTATCAGCCAGGAATTTCCGACTGCCTGCGACGATTGGAGAATCCTCAATTGCGCGATCCCGCGATTGTCGACGACCAACGCCGTGGGCTCTCCTTTTTCGTTGCGGCTGATTCCCTGTTGCGGCGCCAGGATCGCATGCGGATCGGTGCCTTCCACGATCTGGGCGCGCACATACATGCCGGGCAGAAGCAATCCTTTGGGGTTGGGGAATACGGCGCGCAATACTACCGCGCCCGTATTGGGATCGACGCTCGCTTCCGAGAATTTCAGTGTGCCGTCCAAGGGATAGTTCGCGCCGTCCTCAAGGGTGAGAGTTGCTCGCGCTGCGTCCGGCGTGCCGCCGTTGAGCTGACCCTCCGCAAGCGCCTTTTTCAGCGCGAGAAGTTCGGAGCTCGATTGGTTGATGTCCACATAGATCGGATCGAGCGTGTCAATGGTCGCCAGCACGTTGGTCTGATCCGCCGTCACCAATGCACCGACTGTCACCAGAGACCGCCCGATGCGGCCGGTGATGGGCGCCGTTATCGTGGTGTAGCCGAGATTGATGCGCGCGCTTTCGAGATTGGCCTGCTGCTGAAGCACATTCGCCTCGGCCTGTTTCCAGGCAGCCAGGGCGTCATCATAGTCCTGCGGTGCAATTGCACTTTGCTTGAGCAGGTTGGCGTAGCGCTCCGATTTGGCCTTGGTCGTCGCGAGATTCGCCTGTGCATTGGCCAAAGCCGCCTTCGCACTATCAAATGATGCTTTGTAGGGCGCCGGATCGATCTGATAGAGCGGCTGGCCGGCCTTGACGAGGCCGCCTTCCTCAAACAGGCGCTTGACCAGAATTCCATTTACCTGCGGGCGAACGTCCGCTTCCTGGTAAGGGCTGGTGCGTCCCGGAAGCTCGGCGGTCAATTGCGTCGGCTGATAGCGAATCACCACGACACCGACATCCGGTACGCGATTGCCATAACCGGCCTGGCCACCGCCCTTGCTGCAGGCGGTCAGCGCAAGGAAAATAGCGGCGAAAGTGAAGAGAACGCGGCTTCGCCCATTACACGGCAAAATCGTATGGCTCACCCAGGCTCCGGAAAATCAGCGCGCCTCTTATAGACCACCTAGTTCGCGGCCGCCGCGCGGTCAACTGCGGGAAGGGACCTGAGCGCGACACAAAGGGGTGAAGTTCGACGATTCCGGAAGACATTTCCCGGAGCCGGCCTATATTGCAGCTTGATAATTGTTGGGGCTGGCGCTTGGGCGTCGGAATTATGCAGGTGCGGCGACCGTGAAAAATCGCCCCCGATTCGATACCGACACGCTCCGGGAACTGGCGGGCGAGCGGACTTTTGCGCGCGGCGAAGCCTGCCTGCGCGAAGGCCAGGTCTCGATTGTCAGCTTCGAATCCCAGCGCGTGCTCGCGCAAATCGCAGGCCCTGAAGATTATCGCTGTGTGCTTACCGGTCGCGGCAAGAAGCTGGAAGGCGAATGTTCCTGTCCGACATTCGAAGCCCGCTCCGTCTGCAAACATGTCATAGCGGTCGCCCTGGCTGCCAACGCAGCCGACCCTGCAGAGGAAATCGATACGGACACAGTCCAGCGTCGCATACGGCGCTATTTGCGGGAGAAAAATACCGACGATCTTGTCGATCTGGTGCTGGATGCAGCCGAAAAAGACATGAGTCTTTTTCATCGCCTGAATCTCGTGGCTACGGCTGCGTATGGAGATGAAGGTTCGATTGGGGCGCAGCTGCGAAACGCGATCGACGGAGCCACGAAAGAGCGGGATATCACCAACCGCGAAGACGCGCGGCGCTGGGTCGCGAGTGTTAAGGCCGCTCTCGATAATCTCGCCGAACTGACAAAGGGACCGCGCGCGCAACATGCGCTCGAACTCGCGGATCGTGCTCTGGCCCGCATCCTTCGGGTGAAGGAAAAACCGGGTTATGCACCCGACATATTCGACGATCTTTTGAAGCAGGCCAGCTCAATCCGCGTTTCCGCCATTCTCGCCACACGTCCAAATCCGTTGGAACTCGCCCGCGATCTCTTCGTCCGGGAGATTGAAAACCCCGACGAAATTTTCGCCGGCGCGGCAGCTGCCTACGCCGATGCGCTGACGGAAGACGGGCTCGGCGAATATAAACGTCTGGCCGCCGAAGCCTGGGCAAAATTGCCCGCGCTCGGCCGTCACGCACAGGCGGAAGCGCCGGAAAGATATTCCCGGCTCCTGCACATCCTCGATTTCTTTGCCGAGCGTGCCGGCGATCTGGAAACGCGGATCGCGTTGCGCGCAAAGGATATGTCCACGCCCTCGCGTTATCTCGAGCTTGCAGAGTTTTGTCTCGAACAGGGGCGGCGGGAAGAAGCGCTTCGCCGTGCAGAAGAAGGCCTGTGGATGTTCGAGGACAACCCGGATGTTCGTCTCGTGCTGTTCGTAGCCGATCGGCTCAAGCGGGTCCGCCGCCTGAACGATGCGGAATCCTGTCTCTGGCAAACATTCGAAAAGAGACCCGGTATCGAAATTTATGACGCACTCTGCTCCGTTTCCGGTGCCGAAGCATTCCATCGCACCGTGCAATTTCTGCAAAGCCGATTGGGTACCTCTCACCATAGCGAGGGCGACGAGTTTTCCGAGTTGCTGATTGAGGTGCTCACCCGCGAAGAAAAATTCGACGAGGCCTGGAAAATCGCCGACGAATACGGCGCTTCACCGGAAACCCTCGATCGACTGGCCCAGAGAACGGAAGCGACGCATTCGCGCGAAGCGCTGAAATTCTACTCTACGCGCATCGAGCAACTCGCCGAGACCGGCAACCTGACGGCTTACAAAGAGCTCAGTTCGCTTCTGGACCGCATGGCGCTTCTTCAGGGCCCCGATGGTCACGCCTCTTACATTGCGGATCTCAAATCGCGTTTTGTGCGAAAGCGCAGCCTGCTGCGGCACCTCCCATAGGCGGCCTCGCTCGACCATTTGCGATTTGACGACAGGCGAGGTCGCGTGGATTGGCCGCGCGCTATGGCCCAAACTGTCGGGGGAACCTTGTTTTCCTTCCCCAATTCCATTGGATAGGCTGGGGAGTACGGGGAAGAGGAAGGAGCAATGCTGCAACGCCTGTTCGCATCGATCGTCAAGACAGGCACATTGATACTGCTCACGGCTGACGGCCGGCGCATGAGCTTTGGCACGGGCGCGCCCGAAGTCGTGATGCGTCTGCACGATCGCAAGGCCTATCGCGAACTTGGCCTCAACCCCGAGCTGAAGCTCGGCGAACTTTACATGGATGGACGGCTGAGCGTGGAGAACGGCGATATCGCCGACCTTCTCGATCTTTTGATGTCCAATCTCGCACAGGTTCCTGCGACCCGCCTGATGAACATCCTGCGCTATTTCCGGCGTGCGACGCGCCGGATCGCACAGCACAATCGACCGAGGCGGTCGCGCAGCAATGTAGCCCATCATTATGATCTGTCGGGCAGGCTGTACGACATATTCCTCGAGAGAGACCGGCAATATTCCTGCGCCTATTTCAGCGCGCCCGGTGAAACACTCGAGGACGCGCAAATCGGTAAGAAGCGCCACATCGCCGCGAAGCTTTTTCTCGACCGTCCCGGCCTGAACGTTCTCGATATCGGGTCGGGCTGGGGCGGGCTTGCGCTCGATCTCGCACGCGATTGCGATGCCAATGTGTTGGGAGTAACGCTCTCGGAAGAGCAGATCGCCGTGGCGCAGAAGCGCGCGCAGACAGCAAACCTCGCGGAGCGCTGCCGTTTCGAGCTCATCGATTATCGCGCACTTGGCGGAACATTCGACCGCATCGTCTCTGTCGGCATGTTCGAACATGTGGGCGTGCCGCACTATCCGGCGTTTTTCGACAAGATGCGGACATTGCTCAACGACGACGGCGTAGCGGTGCTTCACACCATCGGCCGCAGCGACGGTCCGGGTTTCACCAATCCCTGGATCGCGAAATATATTTTCCCGGGCGGTTACACGCCTGCGCTGAGCGAAGTAGTTCCAGTCATCGAACGCGCCGGCCTCATCGTCACCGATGTCGAGATATTGCGGCTGCACTATGCCGAAACACTAAAAGAATGGCGCCGCAGATTCCGCGCGCAGTGGAACACAGCTGCAGAACTTTACGACGAACGCTTCTGCCGCATGTGGGATTTCTATCTGGCGAGCGCCGAAATGGGTTTCCGGCGCGAAGGTCTCGTCGTCTTCCAGATTCAGATCGCCAGGAAGATCGACGCGCTTCCCATCACGCGCGACTACATGTTCGAGACGGAGCGCACAATGCGATTCGCCGGCACCGAAACAATGCCCAGGCCCGTGCGCGCGGCATAAACGAACGCGTTCGCGATCAAAGCTGTGAGCGAACGCAAGTTTGCACTTGCAGCAAGCGATGAGGCTCGATTGATTCGCCTCCCCTCGCATTGCACCGGCTGGCATGGAACAGGAAATTTATCGCCACGTCCCATATGACATCGACGTCGAGCAGGCAGTGCTCGGCGCGATCTTCGTGGACAATCAGGCAATCGAGCGCGTCTCCGCGGTGCTCAGATCCGAGCATTTCTACGAACCGTTGCATCAGCGTTTGTACGAAGCCATTGCAGCCAGTTCCGAACGCGGTGGAATGGTGATAACACCGCTCACGCTGCACGCGCAGTTGAAAGCGGATCCGGGACTGATCGAAGCGGGCGGACTTGGCTATCTTGCCAATCTTGCCGCTGCGGCGCCGGCCTATCCGAACATGCGCGATTATGCGCGCATCCTTCACGACCTCTGGGTGCGCCGCGCGCTGATTCATATCGGCGAAGACATCGTCAACACGGCCTATGAGGCGCCGCACGAAAAACCGCCGCAGACTCAGATCGCGGAAGCCGAGAAAGCGCTTTACGGAATTTCGGAAACGTCGCGCTATGGCGAGGGGCCTCTCGATTTTTCGGAAGCTTTGGCGCGCGCCGTTCGTGCTGCCGAACAGGCGCAGAAACGTGGCGGGCGCATCTCCGGCGTGTCGAGCGGATTTGCAGATCTCGACTCACTGCTTGGCGGTTTGCAGCCCTCCGATCTTCTGATCCTCGCCGGCCGGCCGGGCATGGGGAAAACCGCGCTCGCGACAAATATGGCCTTCAACGCCGCGCGGATGCATCTTTACGACACGATGGACGGCATCGAAGTTTCGCGCGGGTCGCCGGTTCTTTTCTTCTCGCTCGAAATGGCGGCCCAGCAACTCTCGGCGCGTATTCTTTCCGAGCAGACCGAAATCGAAATGTCCAAAATCCGCTCCGGACGCTTCTCCGAATCGGAGTGGGAGCAGTTCGTGCTCAAGATGCAGGAATTGAGCAATCTGCCGTTGTACATCGACGATTCCGGCGGCATTTCAATCGCGCAGATTGCGGCGCGGGCACGCCGCCTGCATCGCGAGAAAAAGATCGGTCTGGTGGTGATCGATTATCTCCAGCTCATCGAACCGACACGCCGGGTGGAGAGCCGCGTGCAGGAAATCACCGAGATCACCAAAGGGCTGAAGATGCTGGCCAAAGAGCTGAACGTTCCAGTTCTCGCACTTTCCCAGCTTTCCCGCGGCGTCGACAGCCGCGACGACAAGCGGCCGGTTCTATCGGACCTGCGCGAATCCGGATCCATCGAACAGGATGCGGACGTGGTGATGTTCGTGTTCCGAGAGGCCTATTATCTGAAAACCCGCAAACCCGAAGAGGACGATCCGGAATTCACGAAATGGAGCGAAAAGATGGAGCGGGTAAACCATCTGGCCGATGTGCTGGTCGAGAAACACCGCCATGGTGCGACCACAAAGATCGAGTTGTTCTTCGATGACCGTTTCACACGCTTCAAGGATCTGTCCGAGCGCGTGGTGTAATTGGCATCTGACCGGCATTTGGGGTTGCGGACGATTGCCTTGCAGGTTTTAATGTATATTGCCATAATATACAGAATATGCTAAATATCGCCGCCGTTACCGGATTTGAGTGGGACGACGGAAACGCACGCAAAAGCACGGAGAAGCATCAGGTTGGCCAGGCAGACGCGGAGCAGATATTTTTCAACGAGCCGCTGATTGTCGGAACAGACGAAAAGCATAGTGAAACCGAAAGGCGGTTTCACGCCATTGGGCACACGGACGAGGGGCGTCTCCTGCACATCACCTTTACCCTCAAAAGGGATGGAGCATTGATACGTGTAATTTCGGCCAAGCCGATGAGCAGAAAGGAACGCGCGCGCTATGACAAAATCTAGGCCCGTGCCGCCATTCAAAAGCGAAGCAGCAGAACGCAACTATTGGGAATCCAATGATTCGGCGGACCATATTGATTGGGACAAAGCGAAGCGCGTTCGTTTTCCCAATCTGAAGCCATCGACGACGGCTATTTCGCTCCGCCTCCCCATTGGCCTCCTCGATCGGATCAAAGTGGCGGCGAACAAGCGTGACATGCCTTATCAGTCTCTGATCAAAGCATGGCTTTCCGAGAAGGTGCAGCAATAGGTGTAATAAGCACATTCTCTAAGCTCCCGCCTCCTGCTCGACCGGGTCGCAATCTCGGGATAATTGGCCTGTGAACGATTCCAACACTGGGCTGACCTGTCTGACGGTGCGTCTCGGCGCGATCGCCGAGAATTTTCATGTGTGCGGGGAAATTTCTGGCGCCGCCGTAGCGGGCGTCGTCAAGGCGGACGCGTATGGGCTTGGTCTTGCGCCAGTAGCTCGAACTCTTGCAGACGCGAAATGCAGTACGTTTTTCGTGGCCCGGCTGGAGGAAGGGCTCGCACTTCGGCCGCTGCTACCCGACGCGCGGATATTCGTCCTCGACGGCGTGCTGTCCGAGAGCGTGGAGGCTCTCGTCACGCACCGTTTGATCCCGGTGCTCAATTCTTTGGACGATATCGCAATCTGGTCTGGCGCGGCGCGCGCACGGCAGACCGTGCTCGATGCAGCTCTTCATTTCGACACGGGAATGAACCGGCTCGGATTGCCGCCCGATGAATTGTCGACGCTGTCATCCGAGCGACCGCGGCGCCTCACAGGCATCAACACCGTTCTCGTCATGAGTCATCTCGCCTGCTCCGACGACCCGTCGGCGCCCATGAATGAGAACCAGCTTGAGCGCTTTCGCGCCGGGCTCGCCATGCTGCCTCCCGCGCCAGCCAGCCTCGCCGCGTCTGGTGGCGTGCTTTTGGGAAAAGCATTTGCGTTCGATCTGGTGCGCCCGGGCGTTGCTCTTTACGGCGGCAATCCGCAGCGTGGGATACCTAATCCGTTCAAGACCGTGGCCGTGCTGACCGGCCGCATCCTGCAACTTAGGCGTGTTGACAAGGGGGAGAGCGTTGGTTACGGAGCCACCTTTCGCGCGGCGCGTCCATCGACGCTTGCGACCGTGGCGCTGGGATATGCAGACGGTCTCATGTGCGCAATCGGGAACAAACTTGCAGGCGCTCTTGACGGAATCCCGATTCCCGTCGCAGGCCGTGTTTCCATGGACCTGATCACACTGGACGTCACCGATGTTCCGTCCGCGGCGCTGGGCGATGAAATCGAATTCATCGGCGACACCATCTCACTCGAAGACGCCGCCGCTGCCGCCGGCACCGTGAATTATGAAATACTCACCGGCCTCGGCAGCCGCTTCCCGCGGCGATATGTGAGCGCAACGTGAATATCCTGGCTGGTATCGGACGCGTCTTTCTTGCCTTCCTCGCGCAAACCGGCCGGCTCGTGCAGTTCACGTTTTCCGCGCTTATCAATTGCGTCAGACCGCCGATCTACTGGTATCTCATCGGCCAGCAGATGCTCAGGATCGGTTATTTCTCTTTGCCGGTCGTCGGCCTCACCGCCTTCTTCACCGGCGGCGCACTTGCGCTCCAGATCTATGTCGGCGGCAACCGCTTCGGCGCGGAGGCCGTTGTTCCAAACATCGTCGTCCTCGGCATCACGCGCGAATTGGGGCCGGTTATTGCAGGACTAATGGTCGCCGGGCGCGTAGCCGCAGCCATCGCGGCCGAAATCGGCACGATGCGCGTGACCGAACAGATCGATGCGCTGACTACACTATCAACCAATCCGATTCGTTATCTGGTCGTGCCGCGGCTTATTGCGTCGGTCGTGACCATGCCGCTCCTGGTCCTCGTCGCGGACGCCATCGGCGTGTTCGGCGGCTATGTCATCGCCACCCAGAGCCTCGGCTTCAACGGCGCGATCTACATCAAGAATACGATGGACTTCATGACCACCGCCGACGTAACCAGCGGTGTCATCAAGGTGGCCGTGTTCGGATTCATCATCGCGCTGATGGGCTGTTATAATGGATTTCATTCGAAGGGCGGTGCGCAGGGCGTGGGTGCCGCGACGACCAATGCCGTCGTGACCTCTTCGATCCTGATCCTTGCCGCGAATTATTTCCTCACCTCGATCCTCTTTACGCGGTGATGGCGGTGGTGAACGACACGCCGAAAGTCGAACTGAAGGGCGTGAAGAAACGCTTCGGGTCCAAGACCGTGCTCGACGGCGTCGATCTCGCGATCCCGCGTGGCGAGTCGCTTGTCGTCATCGGCGGCTCGGGCACCGGCAAATCGGTGATGATCAAGAGTGTTCTGGGAATCCTTCGCCCCGAAGCCGGACAGATATTTGTCGACGGCGAAGAGGTGACGCATATCTCCGGCCGGCATCGCGACGCGGTGCTGCGCAAATTCGGCATGCTGTTTCAGGGCGCAGCACTCTTCGACAGTCTTCCCGTCTGGGAGAATGTCGCATTCGGACTGATCCAGGGCCGCGGCATGCCGCGCGGGCGCGCCAAGGACATCGCGATCGAGAAGCTCGCCAAGGTCGGGCTCGGATCGGAAGTCGCGTCGCTATACCCGTCGGAACTTTCCGGCGGCATGCAGAAACGCGTCGGGCTCGCGCGCGCCATTGCCGCCGAACCCGAAATCATTTTCTTCGACGAGCCGACGACCGGCCTCGACCCGATCATGGCTGACGTCATCAACGATCTTATTGTTTCGACGGTGAAGGATCTCGGCGTAACAACACTGTCGATCACGCACGACATCGCCAGCGCCCGGAAGATTTCCGGCCGGATCGCGATGCTCTATCGCGGGAAGATCATCTGGCACGGCCCGACTTCGGAG
Source organism: Rhizomicrobium sp. (assembly GCA_036502865.1). Classification (GTDB taxonomy): domain Bacteria; phylum Pseudomonadota; class Alphaproteobacteria; order Micropepsales; family Micropepsaceae; genus Rhizomicrobium. Next base: position 28,464 of record DASXXW010000007.1, on the reverse strand, counting down.
ATCGACACGAGCGGAAACCCCTTCGTCGATCAGTTCATCCACGGACGTGCCGACGGTCCGATCAAGATGGAGCTTCGCAGCTGATAGTGGCTGTTCGCACCAGATTACTTGTTACGCCCCTGCGAATCGTGGGCACCTGACATGGCACGCGCTCAAACAAATTATGTCTGCCAGGCCTGCGGAGCGGTATCGGCCAAATGGTCCGGGCGCTGCGAGGCCTGCAGTTCATGGAATACGATCACCGAAGAAAGAGCCGCGGTCCCGCTCGGCAGCGCGGCGCGCAAACCCGCGCGCGGGCGGGTGGTAGCGTTCGAGGATTTGAAGACCGAAGACAATGAGCCGACCCGGCGCCCGACGGGCATTGCCGAATTCGACCGCGTGTGCGGCGGCGGATTGGTACCGGGCTCCGCAATATTGGTCGGCGGCGATCCCGGCGTCGGCAAATCCACACTCATCCTTCAGGCTCTCGCGGCCTACAGCAGAGCGGGCGGACGTGCCGTCTACATCTCCGGCGAAGAGGCGATGGGCCAGGTGCGCCTACGGGCCGCGCGAATGGGCCTCGCAGACTCCCCGGTCGCAATGGCCGCGGCCACATGCGTGGAAGATATTCTCGCGACGCTCGAAGCAGGACCGCCGCCGGGAATTGTCGCCATCGATTCAATCCAGACGATCTGGACCTCAGCGCTCGATGCGGCGCCGGGCACGATCGCGCAGGTGCGTACGGCCTCTTTCGATCTGGTGCGCTACGCCAAGACAAGTGGCGCGGCCGTCGTTCTGGTCGGACACGTCACCAAGGACGGCCAGATCGCCGGACCGAAAGCCGTCGAACATCTCGTCGATGCAGTGCTCTATTTCGAAGGCGAGCGCGGCCATCATTTCCGCGTGCTGCGTGCGGTGAAGAACCGCTTCGGCGCCACCGACGAAATCGGTGTGTTCGAAATGACGGGAGCGGGCCTGTCGGAAGTGGCCAATCCTTCGGCGCTCTTCCTCGGCGACCGCAACAGCAACGCGCCCGGTACAGCCGTCTTCGCGGGCCTTGAAGGCACCCGCCCGCTACTCGTTGAAGTGCAGGCGCTTGTGGCGCGCACGAGCTATGGAACGCCGCGCCGGGCCGTGGTCGGCTGGGACAGCGGAAGGCTGGCGATGATCCTGGCCGTGCTGGATGCCCGTGCCGGGCTTGGTGCGGGCGGCCACGATGTCTATCTGAACGTTGCCGGCGGCCTCGAAATTGGCGAACCGGCAGCCGATCTCGCCGCTGCCGCGGCACTGATTTCCTCACTGAGTGGACAGGCATTGCCCAAAGGAAGTGTGTTTTTCGGAGAGATCAGCCTCTCCGGCGAAATTCGCCCGGCGCAGCAGCCCGAATTGCGTCTCAAGGAAGCCGCAAAGCTCGGCTTCTCGACGGCGATCGTGCCCGCGGGCATCAAGGCGGCAGACAGCGGGATAAATCTTCGCGAAGTCCGTGAAGTGAGCGAGCTGGTGCGGCTCTTCGGTGCAGCCGAAAAACGGGCACCCGAGCGCGAGGCGTGGTAATCTCGAATCGATGCACGGCATGAACATGTACTGGGTCGATATCGCGGTCGTCGGCGTGATACTCGTCTCGACGCTTATCGCCGTGCTGCGCGGTTTTGTGCGCGAAGTGCTGTCGATCCTCGCCTGGGCGGCGGCGCTGACAATGGCGATTTGGCTCGGCCCCTCTGCCAGCGCATTTCTGCACCAGCATATTTCCACGCCTTTCGTTGCGCCCATCCTCGCCTATGCCACCATATTTCTTCTGGTACTGATCCCGCTCGCTTTTGCGAGCCATCTCATCGCGCTTCGGGTACGGCGTTCGCCGGTCGGTACAATTGACCGGGTTCTGGGCGTCCCGTTCGGAATCCTGCGCGGGCTGGCGGTGATCGGGCTGGCCTATTTCACCCTGTCTCTGGCTATTCCTCCCGACGCACAACCGGCATGGCTGACGCACGCGAGGCTGCTTCCCGTGATCCGGGCATCAAGCAATGCGATTTCGGCGTTTTTGCCGGATATCGAACATTCCCAATTCATCAAAAATGAATCCCTTGCAGCGGATATCCACTCCGTTGCACATGCCTATCGTCATCAGCAGAAAATCTATCGGGCGACGGACCGCCGGGCATTGGACCAGTTGATCGCCAATACGAGCATATCGGGAACGGGCCGGCGATGAGCACGCCCTTCGACGACAAGTTTCATGAGGAGTGCGCGGTCTTCGGCGTGTTCGGCAGGGCCGATGCGGGCACGCTGACGGCGCTCGGCCTGCACGCCTTGCAGCATCGCGGACAGGAAGCTGCCGGCATCGTGACCTATGACGGCATGCAATTCATCGCCGAGCGCCATCCGGGTCTCGTCGGCGACATCTTCGGCAAGAACAGCACCCATGTGCAAAAGCTCAAGGGAACACAGGCTGTCGGCCACACGCGCTATTCCACCACCGGCGGCTCCAATACACGTAACATCCAGCCGATGTTTGCCGATCTCGCGGGCGGCGGAGTTGCCATCGCGCATAATGGCAATCTCACCAATGCAAACACCTTGCGCACGGAACTGGTCCGGCAAGGCGCGATCTTCCAGTCGACCTCCGACACAGAGACGATCATTCATCTGATGGCGCGCAGCCAGTACAATCCCGTCGTCGACCGTCTGGTCGATGCGCTGCGGCAGGTTCAGGGCGCCTATTCCCTCGTCGGGCTCACCGCACGCAAACTGATCGGCGCGCGCGATCCGTTCGGCGTCCGGCCCCTTGTACTTGGCGATCTGGACGGTGCGCCCATCCTCGCCTCCGAAACCTGTGCGCTCGATATTATCGGCGCCGATTTCGTGCGCGATGTGGAGCCCGGCGAGATCATCGTTGCTACCAAAGACGGCATCGATTCCTATCATCCGTTCCACAAGGAACCCCATCGTTTCTGCATTTTCGAATATGTTTATTTCTCCCGGCCGGATTCGATGGTCGAGGGGAAAAACGTATATGAAATCCGCAAGCGGATCGGGGAAGAACTGGCGCGCGAAGCTCCGGTGTCGGCCGACATCGTCATTCCGGTGCCGGATTCCGGCTTGCCCGCGGCGCTCGGCTATGCCGCTTACTCGGGCATTCCGTTCGAGCTCGGAATTATCCGTAATCACTACGTCGGACGTACCTTCATCGAACCATCCGAACGTATCCGCCATCTCGGCGTGCGCCTGAAACACAATCCGAACGGCTCACTTCTCAAGGGCAAGCGCGTAGTGCTGGTCGACGATTCGATCGTACGCGGCACGACGTCGAAAAAGATCGTGGAAATGGTGCGCGATGCGGGCGCGGCCGAAGTACATTTCCGGATCGCGAGCCCGCCGACGACCAATTCCTGTTTCTACGGCGTGGACACGCCCAATCGCGAAGAACTGCTCGCCCACACCATGACGATCGAGGAAATGCGCCGTTACATCGAAGCCGACAGCCTCGCCTTTGTTTCGATCGACGGCATGTACCGCGCGACGAGCGGCGTGAAGCGCAACGACGCACAGCCGCAATTTTGCGATGCCTGTTTCTCCGGCGAATATCCCATCGAACTGACCGACCTCGATGGTGGCCGCAAAGACCCCCAGCTCTCATTGCTTGCAGAGGTCGCGTGACCCCACCGCAAGCGCGGCCGGAGCGCCGCTTCTCCGGCAGGATCGTGGTTGTGACCGGCGCATCGCGGGGGATCGGACGCGCCGCAGCGAAAGCACTGGCGGCAGAAGGCGCTCATATCGTTGCGGTCGCACGCACGGTCGGTGCGCTGGAGGAACTCGACGACGAAATCCGCAACGTGGGTGAAGCAGCGACATTGGTGCCGCTCGACCTGAAGGATTTCCCGGCCATCGATCGGCTGGGCGCCACGATTTTCGAGCGTTGGGGCAAGCTCGATGCGTTGTTCGGTAATGCCGGCGTTCTCGGCAATCTGACGCCGCTCGCGCAGCTTAACCCGAAAGTTTTCGCCGAATGCCTGGACGTGAATGTTACGGCCAATTGGCGGCTGATCCGTTCGCTGGATCCGCTGCTCAGGCGTTCGGATGCCGGCCGCGCGCTGTTTGTTACCTCGGGGGCCGCGCGCAAATTCAATGCCTATTGGGGCGGCTACACGATGAGCAAAGCGGCACTTGAGGCCATCGTACTTACTTACGCGGCGGAATGCGCCGGCACGAGTGTGGGCGTCAATCTTCTCAACCCGGGGCCGTTGCGCACAAAAATGCGCCAGAAAGCGATGCCGGGAGAGGATCCGGAGTCGCTCGATCCGCCCGAGGCCGTGTGTCCGCTGGTGCTAGAGCTTTTGGCGCCTGCCTGTACCAGGAATGGGGAATTGGTGTCCTTCCGCTGACGCCCGGCCCGAACATTGCAGCGCCACGAACCCATGAAGGGTTCCGAATTATTGCGCAGTGCTGCCCGCTGGATTCCCGGCGCCACATTGAGGCCGTTTGGCCGTCCGGTGGCGCTGTTTTTTCACGGCGTGACGCCACGAATTAACGATCCGCGGGTCGAAATAAACCATCATACGGCGGAGTCTTTTCGCGCCATCGCGACGCGTCTCAAGCGCTGTTTCAACGTGCTTCCGCTGAGCGCGCTCGACGATGTGTTGAAGCGGCCGGAGCGTCACGCGCGCACCGTTTTTCTCATGGCCGATGATGGTTACGCCAACACGCTGGAGACCGCAGCGCCGATCCTTGAAGATCTGCATCTTCCCTGGACGCTGTTTGTCAGCACCCAGCACATCGAAACGGGAGAGTGGAATCCGCTGATCCTGGCGCGCCTGTTCCTCTATTTCGCGCCGGACGGTTCCTATCGCATTCCGCATTTCCCCGAACCGATACGGCTTGGCACGGCTGCGGAGCGCGAAAAGCTTGCGCTTTCGTTGTTGCCGGACTTGAAGAAGCTGCCGGCAGATTTCGCGCGCGAAAGCGTGACGGCGTTCAAAAACGCCTTCACGCCGGCACAGCTCGATGCGCTCAAAATGCGCTTCCCATCCGAGCGATATCTGACATGGACTGAAATCGAAAGACTGCATGCGCGCGGCGTTGAAATCGGCGCACATGCCCATTGGCACTGGCCGATGAACGAATATCAGTCGGGAAATTATTTGCACGCACAAGCGAGATGGGCACGCCAAGCAATCGCATCGCATGTCGGCGCCTGCCGTTACTTCGCCTATCCCTTCGGCAATGTCGGCGATGTCTCCCACGCGGCGATCCACGCCGTCCGCGATGCGGGGTATGACTACGCGTTCACCACGCTGTCCGGCACGCTGCATGGCAGCGTTAATCGCTGGTGCCTGCCGCGCTATGCGCTGCGCCCCGAAGAGCCGCATCTGGACTCGGTTCTTCCCATGCTCCGGCTGGGCGACAAACGCGTGGCGCGTTTCGGCATTCCAAACATTTCACCGGCAACATGCTGAACGTCCCGCTATGAGACTTGACGGTTCTGCCGCGGCCGCGAAGCGTTAACACCCATCCCCCAACGTATCGAAGCGAAACAGCCTGACGGGCGCCCTTTGGCGCGGCCAATGCAGCACGCCTTTCCGGAAAACAGCACCGGAGAGATGCCCCGTGACCATGCCCGAGCAGACAGCGGAGAAATCCGATTGGGCTGCCGTGGCGGATTCCGCGGCGGCTCGTCCGCCGGCCGTACTTCGTCTCGTCCCGCCGACCAAACTGCCGGTGGAGTGGCAAAGCGCCCCGGATACCCCCGCCTATCGAATCGCAAAACGCTGTCTCGACCTGGCAGCGGCATTCATCCTGTTTGTACTGATCGCACCGTTGCTGCTGGCAGCCGCGGCTGCCATCCGGTTCGAAAGCGCGGGCCCTGCTTTGTTCCGGCAATGGCGCCTGGGACGTAACGGCAAGCCCTTCCGCATCCTGAAACTCCGTACGCTGACGGTCGTCGAGGATCATGTTTTCCGGCAGGTCACACGCGACGACTCGCGGCTGACGCGGATCGGACGCGTACTCCGCAAGCTGAGCATCGATGAACTGCCGCAGCTCCTTAATGTCATCCGGGGCGAGATGTCGCTCGTCGGCCCGCGCCCGCATGCGATTGCACATGATCATTATTATGGCGAGCGCATCGACGGGTACACACAACGCCAGAACGTAAAGCCCGGCATCACCGGCTGGGCGCAGATCCACGGCTTTCGCGGCGAAACGGCGACGCTCGACGACATGCGCGCGCGGGTGCGCTTCGATCTTTGGTATGTCCGTCACGCGGATTTCCTGCTCGACCTGCGCATCCTGCTCGCCACGCCGCGCGCCGTTTTGGGCGGACGGAACGCGCACTGATGACGGCGAGCGCGGCGGAGAAGCCCTATCCCGAAGTGATAGCCGGCGGATTGCGCATAGCCTGTATCGGCCGGGCAGGCCTCGCGGAGCTGATGGTCCGCGAGTGCCTGGAAGCCCGCAAATCCAGCGTGAATTCGCCCAAGCTCGTCTTCGGCGTGAATGGCCAGGCGATCTCGCTTGCCGCGCGCAACCCCGAACTCCGGCGTCATCACGAACTGGCCGATCATGTACATGCGGATGGCCAGCCGTTGGTATTTGCTGCGCGGTTGTTCGCCAAACCGCATATACCCGAGCGGTCCCCGGTCACGGATTTCTTTCATGATGCCGCGGTTGCGGCCCGCGCAAATGGGTTGCGCTTCTATCTGCTTGGTTCGACCGAAGAAAACAACGCGATCTGCGCCGATATCATGCGGGCGAAATATCCCGGGCTGGTGATCGCGGGCCGCCATCACGGATTTTTCACGGCAGAAGACGAACCGCATATCTGCGCGCGGATCAATGCGGCGCATGCGGATGTCGTCTGGATTGGTCTCGGAATCCCGCTCGAACAGGCATTCTGCGTGCGCAATCGCCATCGGATCCGCGCCGGGTGGCTGATCGGCTCCGGCGGGTGTTTCAACTATGTCAGCGGCCAGTACCGGCGTGCACCTCGCTGGATGCAGCTTACGGGAATCGAATGGCTGCATCGTTTGTTATGCGAGCCAAGACGGCTTTTCTGGCGCTATGCGATCACCAATCCGCATGCGCTTTATCTGCTCCTCACCCGCACGTCATCGATCGCAGCGCAACAAGCGGGTCTCGCCGTGGGAGAAGCGCGCACCCTGGGTTCGGCGGGATGAACGCCGCTGCCTGTTATCTGACCGTCAGCCCCGAATTGATCGCGTCGCCGCGCAAGAGCCTCGCGCAGATCGTCACGCGCTACGGCCTCTCCGCATCCGGGCCGGTTTGCATATCCTTCGCGCATTTCGTTGCCGCAGTCGTTTGCCTGCGCGCATTTCCGCATGCGGCTTTTGGTATTTTCTCGTTCGCACTGGTCGTCGCACCCTTCTGTCTCAGCCTTTCCGGTGCGTTGATCGGTGCGCCCGCAGCTATTGCGCTCCGTCGTGGCGCGATGAGCGATCGCGATCTTGGGACCTATCTGAAAACAAATCTGGTATTCACGCTTCTGGCGGCAACAGGCGTATTGCTGCTGATGCGGCTGAGCAGCGCCGGTTGGGCACTCGCATCCCTGTTTGCAGCCTATGCGGGCGCGATGACGCTGCGCTGGTTTGCGCGCACGCTGTTTTATGCGCGCGGGCCCGCGCTGCGCGTGCTCGCCTCCGATCTTCTCTACAGTGTCGTAGTACTTGCCGGCCTGTTCGCATTGCGCGGTTTGCATCTGCTGACGGCCATCAGTGTAGCGGAGCTGTTGCTCGGCTCGGCGTGCATCGCCCTGCTGAGTTTCGGACCAAGCCATCTTCGCGAACAATTCGACTTCACCGATTTCTCGGCCGTGAAAGCCTATGCGCCGATCTGGTTCGATCTCGCGCGCTGGTCGGCATTCGGCGTGGTGCTGACCGAATTGACCGTCAATGCGCATGCCTATCTCGTCACCTTTCTCAGCGGACCCGCAGCCTTCGCACCCATCGCGGCCGGGGCCCTGTTCATCCGCCCCGTACAACTGGTGCTCGCTGCCATTCCCGACCGCGAACGGCCGATCATGGCGCGCCAATTGGGGCGCGGCGACCATGTGGGTGCGCGCCATTCCGTTAACCAATTCCGAATAGCGGCGGGTGCAGTGTGGCTGGCGACGGTGATCGGCTCGGCAGCGCTTCTCCTATGGTTCCCGCATCTGGTCTTGAAGAAAGAATACGATCCCGCGCAGGCGCTGATTGTGCTGGCATTCTTTGCCGCGATAACCGCCGCCAGAACCATCCGAACGCCGGAATCGGTGTTGCTGCAGGCGGCCGGTCAATTTCGCGCCCTGGCCTGGGCGAGCTTCGCCGCGTCGATCGTTTCGCTGGGCGTCACGCTGGCGCTGCTGCTGATCGCGGGTCCGATCTATTCGCTCGCGGGCATTCTCGCGGGCGAATTGGTGATCACCGCGCGCATCCTCATCTTGTCGCGCAACTGGATGCGGGTCTCATGCCCCGCATAGTCATAGCGATTCCAACCTTTCGGCGGCCGCAGGGCCTCGAACATCTGCTGCTGGCGCTGGCGGGTCTTAAAACAAATGCCGAGATCAGCATTCTGGTCGCGGATAATGACGAAGAGCGCCGCGACGGAACGGCTGTGGTCGCGCGGCTGAAATCGCCGCTCTATCCTTGGCCGCTCGAAGTGATTTCCGTTCCGGAACGCGGCATTGCACAGGCACGCAACCGGCTGGTCGAGCACGCGCTCGACAGTTCCGACCCAGATTACATCGCCATGATCGACGATGATGAATGGCCGGATGCCGATTGGCTGGATGCATTTCTCGACGTCGCGCGCAATACCGGAGCCGACGCGCTGCATGGCGCAGTCGTTCCCGAATTCGATGTGAAACCCGGACGCTGGGTTGCGAGTTGCCGTGGACTTTCACCTATGCGCGGCAGAACCGGGCCGGCGCGGATGATACATGGCACGTCGAATGTGCTGATCCGCTGCGATGTGCTGCGCAAGCTCGAACGGCCGCTCTTCGATCATCGTTTTGCGTTGTCCGGCGGCGAGGACAAAGATTTCTTCACGCGTCTCGCAAAGACGGGCGCGCATTTCGCGTGGGCGGATGCGGCCATCGTTCATGCCCATGTTCCCGCGTCGCGAAGCAATCCCGCCTGGGCACTCCGCCGCGCCTTCCGCATCGGCAATTCCGACATGCGCGTTTTCATCAAATATGAGCGAGGATTGCTTACACGCGCGAAGGAAAGCATGAAGATCGCGGGCGCCCTGCTGCTTTCGCCCATCGCCGCAATTCTCCTCGCTCCGTCGGCCAGACGCCGTATGGCGCCGTTGTGCAAATTCGCCCGCGCGACCGGCAAACTCGCTGCACTGTTCGGCGCACGCTATGACGAATATGCGGTGACGCATGGTCAGTGACGCCGCGATCCGGCCCGTCTCTTCGCACATCAGCATCGGCTGGTCGCTCGCCGATTTTGCCTGCGTCTGTTTTCTCCTCCTGATTTTCGCGACGCTACAGCCGTTCGCGACGCGCGATGCTGTTACGCTCGCGGGCGGAGAGAGCGGATTCACCGGCGCGGGCGATGCGCTCCGGCAGGCGGCCTATATCGGTTCGTTTCTGCTTGTTGCCTTTGCCGCCATTCGCGCAAACGGCTATCGCGCGTTGCTTTGCCTTGCCCCTCTGATGACGGCCCTACTTTGTTGGTGCGCGCTAAGCGCGGCATGGTCGGCATCGCCGGACGTTGTCTTCCGGCGGGCGATTCTCGAAATCATCATTGTGATGTCGGCGATGATGAGCGTGGCGACACTCGGAATGGAGCGCAGCCTGGCATTGATGCGCATGGTGCTTGGTGCCGTGCTCATCATCAACTGGATATCGATTCCGCTGGTGCATAACGCCGTCCATCTTCCGGGTGAAACCGATCCCGGGCTTGTGGGCGATTGGCGTGGTTTGTACTTTCACAAGAACATTGCGGGCTCGGTCAGCGCCATCACCGCCATATTGTTCTTTTTCCAGGCGCTGAAGAACCGACCATTGCTGAATGGCGCGTTCTGTATCGGCGCAATCGGCTTCACGGTGATGACGGTTTCGAAATCGTCGATCGGTCTTCTACCAGTCGCAGTCGCGGCCGGTTGTCTGTATGCCGCGATCTGGCGGCGCGGTATCGACCGCGCCATCGCCGGCATCGTGTTGCTGCTCGCCCTACTCGCGATGGGAGTCGCGGTTTCAACACATTGGCACGACATCCAGCACGCTCTGAACGATCCCACGGAACTGACGGGCCGTACCGCGATCTGGCTCGGAGAAATCGGGTTCATCCGCGATCATTTGTGGCTCGGCGCCGGTTTCGGATCCTTTGCCGATACGGGCGCCGCTTCGCTGCTTCATGCCTATGTGGCCGACAAATGGGTGCAGAACATCAGTCACGGCCATAATGCCTATCTGCAACTTCTTGTTACGATCGGCCTGCCCGGATTCCTGTTGGCCATGCTGGTATTTGTACTTCTGCCGGCACGCGCGTTCTGGCGCTTCGATCCCATACAGGCTGGAACAAAAGCCGTTCTCGTCGCAATCTTCGTCTTCATGGTGCTGCATAATTTCCTCGAATCCGATTTTCTCGAAGGAGATGATCCGGCCTGGGTGGCGTTCCTGCTGATGCTTGCCATGCTGCGCGACCTCAATCTGAGAAAACGGGTTTCACAGCAACGCACGGACCTCATTCCATGACGCCGTTCTTTTCCGTTGTGATACCGGTTTACAACCGGGCCGGCAGCCTCGGTGCGGGGCTCAGATCCGTGCTCTCGCAGACGGAACAGGATTTTGAGATCATCGTCGTCGATGACGGCTCGGTGGATTCTCCCGAACGAGTAGTAGAGACGCTTGGCGATCCAAGGATCATCGTTGTGCGTCAGGAAAATCGCGGTGGCGGTGCGGCGCGCAATGCAGGGATCGACCGCGCGCGCGGCCAATATATTGCTTTCCTCGATTCGGACGATCGCTTCCTGCCTCATCATCTGCTCGTCATGCGCCGCCTCGTCCAGGGCACAGAAAACATGGCGGCCTACGCGCCGGTCATTGTGGATCGCGGAGACGGGCGGAGTTTCGTCAAGCCTCCGCGCGCCCTGAAGCCTGACGAGCATATGGCGGAGTATCTGCTTTGCGATCGCGGCTTCGTGCCGACGATAACGCTTGTCGTTCCCCGCGATTGGGCCATGCGCGTCCGTTACGACGAGACGCTGCCATTCGCGCAGGATACGGATTTCGCCATTCGCTTGTTTGCTGCGGGCTGCCGGTTCGCAATGGCAGGCGAACCCACTTCGGTGTGGAATGACATACAGGACCCCAAGCGGGTTTCCGCCGGCCGGAAGAACGCGACGTTGCAATCATGGCTGGAACGCACGCGAAGCCGGATTCCTGCGCGCTCCTATTATGGCGCACGCGGCTGGATCATCGCTAAAGGCGTCGTACAGACACGGCCGCTGACAGCACTTTACTACTATCTGTCGGCAGTCCTGCGCGGCTGCTACAGGCCAAGGCTCGCATTGGTCATATTGACCCAGATTCTTGCTCCGGATCGTCTCTATCGCCGGATGGCCGACTGGATGATTGCCTGGCGCCGCGGCCGCATCTGGCCGCAACGCGCCTGCATGACCGGCCCGGCACTCGACTAGACGCCATGCTGACCAAACGGACATTTGTTCGTGGCGCCTGCGCCGCGGGCGCGACCATCGTGCCCGCACTAAAATCCATCGCGCAAAATCTGCGGCCAAGCGTTGCAGAGACGGATGGGCGAACACTGCGCGGCGTAGCTTCCGCGCACGGCATCCTTTACGGCACGGCCGTCGCGTCCCAGGAATTTCGGGACGCCGATTTTGCTGCTGCTCTGGCGCGCGAGGCCGCGATCCTCGTTCCCGAATATGAGATGAAGCGCGCCATCGTCGAAGCCGCGCGCGGTCAGTATGATTTGTCCGGCTGCGATAGAATTCTGGCTTTTGCCAGAACTCATAACATGCAGTTCCGCGGTCATCCGCTCCTCTGGCACAAGCGCAATCCGGACTGGCTTGAAGACGCCGTGCGTAGCACGCGCGATGAAACTTTGATCACCAGCTTTATCGAAAAACTCGCGGGCCATTTCCGCGGACACATGCATTCCTGGGATGTCGTGAACGAAGCCATCGCACCGGAAGACGGCCGCCCGGATCATCTGCGCAATTCATTCTGGCTTCAGGCCTTCGGACCGCATTACATCGACATGGCTTTTCATGCGGCTCGCAGCGCCGATTCAAGCGCATTGCTGGTGTACAATGATTGGGGCTGCGAACTCGGCGCACCTTCCAACGACCGTTTCCGCGCCGCCACCCTGGACTTTCTCGAGCAGGCCCTGGCACGCCGCGTGCCCATCGACGCGCTAGGCCTGCAGGGCCATATGCGGGCCTTCGGAACGCCCGTCGATCAACAGAAGCTGCGGATATTCCTGGACCACGTGAGGAGCCTCGGACTACGCATTCTGGTGACGGAGCACGATGTCGATGATGGCGGGGGCCCGTCGGATATCGCCATGCGCGACAATGCTGTAGCCGATGCCAGCCGCCGGTTTATGGACGTAATTGTGGAAGCCGGCGCGATCGCCGTCCTCACCTGGGGCCTGAGTGATCGCTTCCTTGCGCCTTCCGGATTGCGTCAAAGACTTTCAGGCGATCATCCCCGCATGCTGCCGCTCGATCCCGATTTGCGGCCCACGCCGATGTGGCGCGCGATGACCGCATCCTTTTCGGGGCAGTGAACTAACCAATACAGTATTTATAATAACCGGCATTCGCGCATAAAAAGACTCGGAAATACTCTACTGATATTGTAGGGTTATTCGCACGCCCTGTTGGCAAGGTGTGCTGACAAAGGAGCTCCGATCATTGGTCCACGCCCAGAACAGCGGCAAGAAATCCCGTTCAGCCGAAAAAGCCGCCGGCCGCTGGGACCTCGACGATACGGTCGACGCGCTCCGTCACTCGCGCGAAGTCGCGCATAATATTCGCCATGGCGGCGTCGCGCGCCGCGTACCTTCGCGTACCGCGATTGCGGAAGTCATCAACGGCATCTCGGCGGCGCTATTCCCCACCCATTACGGCCAGCCCAATCTCGAACCGGACGGGACCGATGTCTTTGTCCGCGCCAAGTTGAAAGAATCGCTGGGCATATTGATCGAACAGACGCGCCTCTCGCTTCCGCTGGCGGCGAGTGAAGATCAGTTTGAAATCGATTCCGCCGGTCGCGTCGCACAGGACATCGTCCAGGAGTTCGCAGCGCAGCTTCCCGGAATTCGCGCACAGCTCGCCGATGATCTGCGGGCAGCCCATGAAGGCGATTCCGGCGCTGCTTCAATACCCGAAATATTGCTGGGCCATCCAAGCGTCGTAGCGATCATCTGTTACAGGCTGGCGCGCGCGCTGCATCTGCTTGGAGCGCCGCTGGTGGCACGCCTCATGACTCTGGTTGCGCATTCGCGGACGGGAATCGATATCCATCCCGGCGCGGAAATCGGAGCAGGCTTCTCTATCGATCACGGCACCGGCGTGGTGATCGGAGAAACGGCGATCATCGGCAAACATGTGCGTCTTTCCCAGGCGGTGACGCTGGGCGCCATGCGTTCGGCCGCCGGTGCGCGCGCACTCGCGCTGCGTGGTGTGGCACGTCATCCCATTCTCGAGGACGATGTGCTTGTGCATGCGGGCGCGACGCTTCTCGGGCGCATTACCATCGGCAAAGGCTCGGTCGTTGGCGGCAATGTCTGGCTGACCCGCAGCGTGCCGCCCGGCAGCAACATCGTGCAGCCACAGCTTCGCGGATTGGGATCGGACGGCGATCAGAAATAATTAGCTACTGCGAGCCCCGGACGAGAATTACCTCGCTCCGAGCCTGCAAGAGCGTGCTGCGCATCGACAATGCGTTCGAGTGGACGCTAGAGCGACTTCGGCTGCTTCTCGGACATGTGGATGACATGCAGTGCCAACAGCAGGCAAAGTTCGACCGGCTGGTTGGAGAACGCCCTGCAGGATCCGGCCGAAGACAGATCGTACCGCAACACCGCACGAACCGGATGCGCCATAGAAACGGCGGTAGCGGGAAAAGCTACCCGCTCGATCGGTTGAGACGGCTCTCCATTGGCGACCTGCGACATCACCGCCAGAGAGAACATCACGCCGAAAATAAATCTTTTGCCCATCGCAACGCCCCTAACCTGGTCGCGGTGGTAATGTTCTCACCAACCCATTAACGGCCCGCTTCGACCGGCGTGCGGATTTGAGTGCCAGTTTAAGGAAAACTTGTCCTTCCCGCGCCTCGCGCGTTCTCGCCAGAGACGCAAACAGATGGAGAGATCATGCAGTTCAGGCTTGGCTACAAAGCATCGGCGGAGCAGTTCGGACCGGGGGAATTGCTGGATTTGGGCGTTCTCGCCGAGCAACTTGGCTTCGATTCCATCTTCGTCAGCGACCACTTCCAGCCATGGCGGCACAAGGGCGGCCACGCGCCTTTCTCGCTAGCCTGGCTCGGTGCGCTCGGCGCCAAAACGTCGCGGGTGTTGATGGGTACCAGCGTGCTCGCACCGAGCTTCCGCTACCACCCCGCCATTGTTGCCCAGGCCTTCGCCACATTGGGCGTGCTCTTCCCGGACCGCATCATTCTCGGAATGGGCACGGGGGAATCGATGAACGAAACGCCGGCAACGGGTCTTCCCTGGCCGGAGCAAAAGGAGCGCACGCAACGCTTCCGCGAAGCTTTCGATCTGATCGAGACTTTGTGGCGCGGCGAGCGCGTCTCCTATGACGGCCAATTCTACAAAACCTCGAAAGCCACGATCTACGACCGGCCCGAAAAACCTGTTCCCGTTTATGTGGCCGGCGCAGGACCGCTGATGGCGAAGCTCGCGGGGGAAAAGGCGCAAGGATTTATCTGCACCAGCGGCAAGGATCGCGATCTCTATGTGAAGACATTATTGCCGAATGTCGCCGCGGGTCTCGAGAAGGCCGGTCGCGCGCCCGACTCGATCGACCGCATGATCGAGATGAAAGTCTCCTTCGATACGGATCGCGCACGCGCGCTGGAAGACACGCGCAATTGGGGAGCGCTCGCGCTGTCGCAGCAGGAAAAGCACGACGTCGAAGATCCGATCGAAATGGAGCGGCTTGCCGATGCATTGCCGGTCGAACGAACTGCAAGCCGCTGGATCGTCTCTGACGATGCGGAAGAACATGTCGCGAAACTCAAGGAATATATCGACATGGGCTTCAACCATCTGGTGTTTCACGCTCCGGGGCAGGACCAGCCGCGTTTCCTGAAACTCTACGCCGAACAGGTGCTTCCGCTGCTGCGCAAGCAATTTGGGTGAGCGCGAAACGCGGTTCTAGTTTGTAGTGGTGGCAAGCAAATCCGCCGGCAGGTCGACGTCATGGGCAAGATTTGGCCGGATGATGATTTGCGGCGACAGCCCCGCTGATTTTGCAGCTTCGCAATGCCGCGGGAAACTGTTTTCGCCGAAGTGAAATTCGGCGCGCGCCGATGCCGGCCAGAGCAACGCGTTGGTTCCTTGCCGATGGCGGTCCGGCGCAATCGCGCAATCCTGTTCGGTAAGTGCTGCGAGATCGTCGCGATGTAACAGCGGCAGATCGCTGGCGACGACCAGCAGTCGCAATGCACCATCTTCAAACACAAATTCGCGCGCCTGACGCAGCGCGCCGTTGAGACCGGACTGCGATGATTCCGCAAGCGGGGTAGCACCATGCGCGGCCGCCACTGCAAGCACTTCACGCCCGAGGCTCACGACAATGACCGCGCGCGGCTCGGCGAAATCGCAGGCCACGCCCAGAACGTGACGAAACATATTCTCCGCTAGTTCGGCGCGCGCCGCGGGAGACAAAACGGACGCGAGCCGTTGTTTGGCTTCCGCGAACGGCTTCACCGGCAGGATGATCCGCAGAGACATCGGCGTCAGCGGAAAAAATCCAGCGCTTTCGGCCGCAGCAATTCGCCCGCATTGCCCTCGCGCCGCGTGTAGGAAACGCCGCGGACAAGAATGACGGGCCGGCCTTCATTCGCCTGCCCCATCAGGAGCGACGCGGCGGCCGCGATCTCGTCGGACAATCCCAGATCGGTCGTGCGCAATTCGCGTCCAAACAAATCCGGCGTGCCGCGCAGATCGAGCAGGCCCGGCAATCCGCTCACGCCGATGGCCGTGCCGACCGTGCCGTTGCGCCACGCACGCCCGATACTGTCATTGATGATGATTCCAACATCGCTTCCGGTATGCGTACGAAGCTCTGCGCGCAATTTCGCAGCGCTGCCGTCGGGATCCGCCGGCAGCAACAACACGCTTCCGTTGCCGCCATCGGCATTGACATTCGATGCATCGACGCCCGCATTGGCGAGCACAAACCCGCGCACATCTTCGACAATAATAATGCCGCTGCGCATCCGCAGAACTTCGCGGGACTCGCGCAAGATGATCTCGACGAGCCGCGGATCCTTGTCGATGACCGGCGCGATCTCCAACGCGCGCACAGAAGGCTCGATGGAATCGAGACGAACGAAACGTCCTTCCGTCTTGGAAATGATTTTCTGCGCGACGACGAGAATATCATCCGGAGCGAGCGTGATCGCCATGCGCGCCAGCGCGTCGAGAATCATGCTTGCGATGTCATCGCCCGGTTGAACGAGCGGCACACCTTCCAAGGCAATCAGTTCGAGCCGGGAATTCACAGCGTGGCGGATGTCACGGCGCGCTTTTTCCGCAGCGGCGTCTGCACCGGCGGCAAAAGATCCGCGGCGGCATAGGATTTTCTTTGTTGCGTTGCCAGCGCATCCGCATAGAGCGTCGTCCGCTGCCGCGGCGTGCGCCCAATCTCCCGGATGAGCGCGTCCATCTCCGCTGGCTGAAATTCCTGGCCGTGAAGCGTGCCCGCGGCGCGCGAGATACTTTCATTCATCAGCGTGCCGCCAAGATCATTTGCGCCCGCTTCGAGGCAGAGTTTCGCGCCTTGCCGCCCCATCTTCACCCAGGATACCTGGATGTTTGCAATGAGCGGATGCAGAACGAGCCGCGACACGGCATGCATCAGCACAGCCTCGCGGAAGGTGGGCCCCCGCCGCGCCTGCCCACGCAGATACATCGGCGCTTCCATATGCACGAAAGGCAGCGGAACGAATTCAGTGATGCCGCCGGTGCGCCGTTGCAGCTCCCGCAGCCGCAGGAGATGGCGCGCCCAGGCGACAGGCGTTTCAACATGGCCATACATGATCGTCGACGTGGTTCTCAGGCCCAGACCATGCGCCGTTTCGAGCACATTCAGCCATTGGTCGGTGGTCAGCTTATCAGGGCAGATGATGGCGCGGATTTCATCGTCGAGAATCTCCGCAGCTGTTCCCGGCAACGTGCCAAGCCCCGCGCCCTTCAACTCGCGCAGAAATTCTTCGACGGAAATACCGAGCGTTTCTGCCCCATGCATTACTTCCAGCGGCGAGAACGCGTGTACATGAATATCCGGCACGGCTGCCTTTGCCGTATGTAACAATGCCAGATAGGTTTCGCCCGTATAGTCCGGATGAATACCGCCCTGCATACAGATTTCGACTGCGCCGCGCGCCCAGGCCTCTTCCGTCCGGCGTGCAACTTCCTCCTGCGCGAGATCATAGGGCGTACCGCGCAGATCGATCGACGTCTTGCCCTTTGAAAAGGCGCAGAAGCCGCATTTGTAAGTGCAGACATTGGTATAGTTGATATTGCGGTTGACGACGTAACCGACCACATCGCCCGCAACCGTCCTGCGCAGCTCGTTTGCGGCGGAACAAACCGACTCGAAATCCGCACCCCGCGCTGCAAACAAAGAGACAATCTCATCCATGCCGGGCTCGCGGCCGGACAGGATACCGTCCATCGCATCGGCGACGGCGGATTTGGATCTTACTGTCTGGCGTGATGCCTTCGGGAAATCGGGCACCGATACAAGAGAGCCCGGTGTCCATGCATCTTCGCGCGCGAAGCCTTCCGCGTCGCTGTGATCGCCGATATATTTGTGCAGTCCGCGATCCTGCCAGCGCAAGAGATCGCGGCACCAGCCGGGATAGGCGGCAAGGCGCGGGACGAGTGTTTTTCCGCGAGACTCGGTAACGCGCCGCAGCGACGCAATTTGCGGCCAGGGCGCTTCCGGATTGACATGATCCGGCGTGACGGGAGAGACACCGCCCCAATCATTGATCCCCGCATCGATCAGCCGGCCATAATTATCGGCGCTGAGATTGGGCGGCGCCTGTATGTTCATCTCCGAACCGAAGACCAGCCGCGCCAGCGCGATGGTCCACATCAGATCGTCAAGTTCGGGCTCGTCCGATTGCGCCATGCGCGTATCCGGCTTGGCACGGAAATTCTGAATAATGACTTCCTGGATGTGACCATATTTCCGATGCAGCGCGCGCAGGGCCAGCAGCGAATCGAGCCGCTCTTCCCTTGTCTCGCCGATGCCGATCAGAATCCCCGTCGTGAAAGGCACGCTTGCTTCGCCGGCCAAACGAATGGTTTCGAGACGCGCAGCCGGATCCTTGTCGGGCGAACCGAAATGAACGCCGCCGCGCGCGAAGAGCCGCGGCGAAACATTCTCGAGCATGATGCCTTGTGAAACGGAAACTTTGCGCAGCAGGACAATGTCATCGAACGACATCACGCCGGGATTGGCATGCGGCAACAGGCCAGTCTCTTCGATCACGGCCCGGCACATATCCGCAAGATAGGAAATGGTTGTCGCATGGCCGAGCGTGGCGAGTTCATCGCGCGCCTGCCGGTAACGCAACTCCGGCTTGTCGCCCAGCGTGAACAGAGCTTCCGAGCAGCCTGCCGCCGCGCCTGCACGCGCGATCGAAAGCACTTCCTCGCGCGTGAGATAAGCGCGTTCGCCGCGCCGCGGCGGCTTTGCGAAAGTGCAATAGGCGCAAACATCGCGACAGAGATGTGTCAGCGGAATGAAAACCTTGCGCGAATAGCTGATGCGCGGCCCATGCGCTTTGTCGCGCAGCCTGCATGCCTCTTCGCAGAGTTCTTCGAGCGGCGCTTTCATCCTGGCGAGAAGCGCGTCCCGCGAAAGAGCGGGTTCTGCTCTGGAGATCGACATGCGCCAAGCTGTTCTGCGCGCCTGCACCATTGTCAAGTGCATAGTGACCAAACGGTTCGGGCCCGCTTCCGTTGAGGGCGGAACGATCGGGAATTCGCGCTGCGCTTAATTCCCGATCGCGTAAAGCATCGCGTTGTTGACCGCGAACAATGTTCCGTCCGCTCCCATCAATGTCGGCGTATAGGCTTCGAAAGTGGGCTGATTGAGCGGAACCTTCTGGGCGAGCGAGTTGCTCGTCAGATCCCAGCGATAGGCATTGCCGTCTTCCGAATTCACGATGATGGATTTGTTCTTGGAATCGACAACCGCCGTGTTGACGCACCATTCATACACGCCGCCATCCGGCGATTTGGTCGGACCGAGAACGGTCTCGACCTCTTTCATCACGGTGACGTCGCTATATTGGTCTTTCTGGGTGGCGTTCGGATCGAGAACGGCAACTTGGTTTTCGCCGTTCCCTCCACCGCAATTGATGTAATTATTATATTTCGACATCAGGTAATAGGAACTCTTGCCCGAGCCCTTGGGCAACGCGCTTTTGGGCACGATCGAAACCGTGTCGTCCCAGCCGAACGATCCGGGTGTTTTCTCGGTCGTCAGATCGCCGGTGAAGTTCAACAACCATCCCCGGCAATTATGTTCGCCCTCGGCCTCGACGACGCCGTAATATACCTCGCCATCCGGACCGATTGTCGGCGCCGCCGAAGAATCGTCTGAAATCGCCGCAGGCGTCTTGGTATCGGGATCTATCAGCTGGACTTCATATTTGGTCTGGAGGGTCGTTGCGTCCAGACCGAGCAAAAAGCCGGTCGAGCCATTGCTGACGGTGATATACACGGTCGTCCCATCGGCGGAGATGGCCGGGGCGCAGTTCATCGCAACCTGCGAGATCTCCGGATTCTTTGCTGCGTTCTGCGCGCTGACCCAAATGCCTTTGCCGGTGGTGTCTATGCGCGCAATGCCGCTTGCAAGTTTCGCCGGATTGGATGCCAGCACAACAAAACCGAAATAGATATTGCCTTGCGAATCCGCGGTAATCGGCGTGTCGATCATCACATCGTTATTATAAAGATTCTTGTCTTTCTTGTATTTCGACAGGCCGTAAAACGCATATTGCCCGCTTTGTCCGGATTTGGAATCGGGTGTATCGCGGAAATAGACCGTGCCGCCGGCGCCCGCCACATACATGCGATTCTGGGCCGTCATATGCACCGGCAGCGGCACACCCCAATCATGGGGCGGCATGAGGTAATCGGTTTTCATCGTCCA
The DNA here is from genome assembly GCA_036502865.1 of Rhizomicrobium sp. GTDB lineage: Bacteria > Pseudomonadota > Alphaproteobacteria > Micropepsales > Micropepsaceae > Rhizomicrobium. Next base: position 8,097 of record DASXXW010000007.1, on the reverse strand, counting down.
GACGCTTTTGCCCGTCGCGCCTTTCACCGCATCGATTTCGAAATTTCCTTCGGCCGTCGTCTTGACCGGGACCAACACCGTGTTCTTGGCCGTGATCATCGGTGATGCGTAGTGAATCAGGATTTCGTCGACAGCGCGGAGAGAACTATGCGGCGCAATCGGCGGCGAGTGATCGATAACCATGCTCCAGTGGATTTTCGTGAGCGATTGACCGGTGGTCGGCGCTTTCGCCGTGTGCTGGGCATTGGCGGCCAAACCCCGCCACACCGGCTGGTTTTCAGCCAGGCCCGGAGTTGCGAGACAGAGCGTTACGGCGAGTGAGCAAACAACCGCTTTCATGCGACGCGATCCCTTTGCGGAGCGGGAACAGAGTAGCGGGTTTTCGCGCGGACGCAATTTGCAGCCGCGCTAAATCGCACGCGCAAATCACTTTACGGCGTATGTGCGGGACGGCCCGCGGACGGCCTGAATTCAGTCGTCGCGATAGACACGCTCGCGGCGCTCATGCCGCTCCTGCGCCTCGATGGACAATGTCGCGATCGGACGTACGTCGAGCCGTTTCAGCGAGATCGGCTCGCCTGATTCTTCGCAAAATCCGTAGGAGCCGTCCTCAAGGCGACGCAGTGCCGAATCGATTTTGGCGATCAGCTTGCGCTGCCGGTCGCGGGTCCGAAGCTCGAGCTGACGCTCGGCCTCCGTCGCTGCGCGATCCGCCAGATCGGCATTGGGCACGGTTTCCGCCTGAAGATTCTGAATGGTTTCGCGGCTTTCGCGAAGGATGTCGTCTTTCCATCGCAGCAATTTGCGCCGGAAATATTCGCGCTGCCGCTCATTCATGAAGGGTTCACTGTCCGACGGCCGATAACCGGACGGAAGCTCAATACCCATGGATACACCCCTGATCGATTAAACCCCTCGACGAGCGGCGCGGTATATACAGGCGACGTTCTGCCTCAGCAAATGAATTTCTTACTGCGCCGCCCGCACTCAACCACGATGATAGGGATGGTTTCCGAGAATGGTCAGGGCGCGATAAACCTGTTCGGCCAGCATTGCCCGCACAAGTAGATGCGGCCAGGTCTGCGGACCGAAAGCGAGGCTGCGTCCGGGCTTTACATGCGGCCCGATATCCAGCCCGTCCGGCCCACCGATCAAAAATACGAGATCGCGTGCGCCGGCATCGCGCATGGCGGCCAGCATCTCCGCAAAAGCTTCGCTGGTCATCCCTTTGCCGCGCGAATCAAGCGTAATGACGTGCGCGCCCGGAGGAATGCGGCCTGCGAGCTTTTCGCCCTCCTCGGCCAGCCTTGCACGGGCCTCGCGAAGTTTCGATACGGCCACTTCGTCAACCGTGACGGCCGTGATGCCGTGTTGGCGGCCGATGCCGCGAGCGCGCGTCAGGTATTCCTCCACCAGCGTGTTCTGGGGAGTCCCGCGAGCAAGGCCCGCAGCGAGAATGGCTATTCGCATGGAGGATTGCGCTTTGCGTTAGCGGGCTGCGGCGCGCGCCGGTTCCTTGACCGACCACATGCCTTCGAGATCGTAATAGGCGCGCACTTCGGGGCGGAAAATGTGAACGATAACATCGCCGGCATCCACCAGCACCCAATCGCCGGAGGCCATGCCATCCACAGGCCGCGTACCATAACCGGCCTCTTTCAGCCGGCGCGCGAGATGTTGGGCAATGGCGCTCACATGACGTTGCGAACGTCCATTCGCAATAACGATGGAATCGGCAAGAGACGAGCGGCCTTCAAGATCGATTGTTACGATCTCTTCCGCCTTGTCGTCATCGAGGGAAACCAGAATGCGGGAGAGCAGCGACGGCTCTTCCTGCTCCTTTGCGCGCTGAGCCGCAACTTTCTTCGGCGCACGGGTTGCGCCGGCCTTACGCGTGGGAATGCGATCCTCCGTTCTTTGTTTGCACGAAGAACGCACGGATCGCGGGTATATTTCCCATCAGCCGAATGTCCGCGCGCCTCATTAAACAGCAACCGCACCCTAACATATCGCAGCCTTGCGGGCCAGCACCCGTTCGCGAATGGCGGTCGCGCTGGCTTCGCTGCGGCGCGCATCGAGAATCGCGAATGCCGGCGGCGGTGTAACGGCCAGGCGGCGCTCGTCGGCTGCCTTGAATGCATTGAGAAAAGCGGCTGCTTTCGCCTTGAGAGATGCGAGTTCGGAGCCCGGCCGCATGACAATCGCGACGGGAATGCGCCGCACCAGATCCTGCCAGTTGCGCCAGCGATGGAACGTCATGAGATTGTCACTTCCCATCAGCCAGACGAAATGAAGTCCCGGGAAGCGCTGCTGCAGGCGCGTCACGGAATCGATCGTGTAGCGCGTGCCTAATTGTACTTCGATGTCCGTCACGCGAATGCGCGGCGAATAACATGTGATAGTCTTTGCGCTCGCGAGCCGATCCTCAAACGATGCCATTTCCTGTTCGGATTTCAGCGGGTTTTGCGGCGAGACCAGCCACCATACGTAATCCAGGCCAAGGCGCTTCAGCGCGACATCGCTGACATAGAGATGTCCTTCATGCGCCGGATTGAAAGATCCGCCCAGCAGGCCAATGCGTAGTCCCGGTGCGACAGGACCCGGCGGGACGATCCAGTTCGCCGGCGCGCCCGTCATGGCGACCAGACAGGCTCCGGCTCAGGTTTGCGCCGCTGCAATCTCACTTGCTCGACGTCGCGGGCCAACGCGCGCAACACATCATTCACGCCGTCGCCGCTTACGCTGGACAAAAGAAACACGGAATGGCCGCTCGCTTTTTCGAGCGACGCTTTTTTCCGCGCAAGTTGGGCCGCGGGAATAGCGTCGGTTTTGTTGAGCGCGACAATCTCCGGTTTCTCGGCAAGGCCATGGCCGTAAGCAAGCAACTCACGCCGGATTGTTTTATAGGCGCGCGCGATCTCGCTTTGCGTGCCATCGACCAGATGCAGGATTGCGCCGCAACGCTCTGCATGACCGAGAAAACGATCGCCCAAGCCTGCGCCTTCATGGGCGCCTTCAATCAGACCGGGCAAATCGGCAAGCACAAAATCAATTCCGTCTGAGCGCACCACACCGAGCTGCGGGGCAAGCGTGGTGAACGGATAGTCGGCGATCTTCGGGCGCGCCTGCGAGACACGGGAGAGGAACGTAGACTTGCCGGCATTGGGCAAGCCGATCAGCCCTGCATCCGCTATCAGTTTCAGTTGGAGGATGATTGTTTTTTCCTGCGCCGGCTGGCCGGGATTGGCGCGGCGCGGCGCGCGATTGGTGGAGCTTTTGAAATGCGCATTGCCGAAACCGCCGCGTCCGCCTTCAAGTAACAAAGCGCGCTGGCCGGGCTCGGTGAGATCGCAGATCAGGGTTTCGCCATCTTCCTCATAGATCGAGGTGCCGACCGGCACGCGCATCACCGCGTCGTCGCCATTTGCGCCGGTCATCTCGCGGCCCATGCCGTGTTGACCGTTCTTCGCTTTCACATGCTGCTGGAAGCGGTAGTCGATCAGCGTGTTGAGATTATCGACCGCCTCGGCCCAGAGATCGCCGCCCCGGCCGCCATCTCCGCCATTCGGCCCGCCATATTCGATGAATTTCTCGCGCCGGAACGACACGCAGCCATTCCCGCCGGAACCGCTCCCTATGTAGACCTTCGCCGTATCGAGAAATTTCATGACCGGGTTCCGCTCAACCCCTCACCCGCGCCAATCGCGTGGAGAGTGCAAGCACCTGCAGCCCTCTCCCATAAGGGCGAGGGCGGTGACGAGCGTTGTTGTATGGGCAAAATCGGTTCCGGCGCAGGGACGCCGGTGAGGGGCTACGCCGAGCCTTCGCCCGCCGCGCCCTGGACCGAGACATAGGTGCGCCGCTTGAAGCCCTTGTGGAATTCCACATGCCCGTCGCGCAGCGCGAACAGCGTGTGATCCTTGCCCATGCCGACATTTTCGCCGGGGTGGAACTGGGTCCCGCGCTGGCGGACGATGATATTGCCCGCCTCGATCGCCTGGCCGCCGAATATTTTCACGCCCAGCCGCTGACCGGCTGAATCGCGTCCGTTGCGTGAGGAGCCGCCTGCCTTTTTGTGTGCCATACCTGCCTCCTACGCGCCCGCTTCGATCCCGGTGATCTTCACCTTGGTGAAATGCTGGCGATGACCGCGCTTGCGGTGTGTGTTCTTGCGCCGCTTCTTCTTGAAGGCGACCACTTTCTCGCCGCGGCCATGCTCGACGATCTCGGCATGGACCACCGCGCCGGAAATGAGCGGTGCGCCCGATTTGGGGTTGTCGCCGCCCAGAAGCAGCACTTCCTCGAGCTTCAGCGTGGCTCCGGCATCACCTTCGAGCTTTTCGACGGTCAGCACGTCGTCCACCGCTACCCGGTATTGCTTTCCGCCACAGCGAATGACCGCAAACATCGCCAAAATTCCTTAATATCCGCGCAGCGCCCAAGAACCGCCAAACCGGCCGTCCGGCGCGAAGCCGCGCAATATACTTACGGGCGCTTCAGGGTCAAGCGAGAAGCCAGACGGTAGTGGTACAGTTTGAAATCCGACCACGTTAAGCTTGGGGTTGCGCAGATATCCTAGGGTCGCCCTTACTGACACATGTTCCGCCCACGGAAGTCTCGTAAGGTGTGATGTTCGCGATGCCATGCTGCTGGATTTCGTCATGTGACAGCAGGACCATGCCTTTCGCTTCGCATTCTGCTTTTAAGCGCGCGAGAACCTTTTCCCGCTCTTGGCTAGGCAGCACGATGCAGCCGGATACCAAGAGTGCCAAGACAAAAACCAGATATCGCATGGGGTTCCCCTTCCCGTTGCGACTAAGCTACCCGAATGCCCAAATATCCCCAAGGACAGAATCGGCCAGATGATTTCTCACCGCGGAGCGGATGACTTCGCTGGCCTAATCTGAGCGAGGATATCCCCATTCATTCGAGCAGACCGTGCATCCGCCGGGAGGCGTTGGCCGCTCGAACGATGTTGCGCCCCAGACGAAGCCGTCCGAGGCGCGAATCCACGCGGCAGTTGGAGCGCAGTCCGGCTGGGCAAGAACACCATACCAGGCGTGCCATTCGCCTTCGTGCAAGGTGGCATGCCAGCGAAATGGCGAATCCGGGCGGGCGTCATCTCGGCACACAAACCTGGCGATTCGGATCGCCTGCTCCTCCGTGCGGACTGCATCGGAGTCGGAGCTCCGTTCCACGCAACCGGCGACGAGAAACAATGCAAGGAGGGCTGACCGGCGTTTCATCGATTTGTCTGCGCGATCAAATCCTCAAGCATTCACAGCCTATCAAATATACATCCCGCGATACATATCCGTGCTTTGTGACGGCGGCGAGTAAGCACCGCAACTTAAGCCATTTATTAGCCTTTTGCCGCTATTTCCTGAGGCCGAATGTGCGCCGAGCGGTGGAAAATCATGGCCGATGTGGATGGATTTGTTTCCGACTTCATCCGGGAAAAAGGTCTGGGCGAGCAGTCCCGTCCGGGGATCGTGGAAGAGGTCAATGCCCGGCTGACGGACATGGTCCTCGACAATCTGGAGAGCGAATCGGCGCTGGATGAATACGCCTTCCTCCGGGACAACAAGGAGGACAAGGAATTGCGAGCATTCCTTGAGGCCGCCATTCCCGATCTGGACGAACAGGAAAAGAAAATCCTCGACGATTTCCGCGCCAACTATACGGGCTAGCCGACGAGACGATCGGATAGGCCGGCCGATCGTCGCGTGATTTATCCCGCCTGGTTCTTCGTCATTCGAATCTGATCCGCGCGCGCTCACGCCGTTTCGCGGGCCGATAACCAAGGCGCGGCGTTAAGCAATTAAGCCAAAAGCGAGTGACAAATTATCATTCGCAATAAAATATCTTAACAAAAAGCAAGTTAAAAGACCTTCCATGTCCGAGAAGCCGCTGCCCACCATATTCGACCTGACGCCGCTCAATCCGGATTTCAATCGCCATCCGCATGCGCTCCTCGACAGGCTGCGTGCCGAGTGCCCGGTACGGCGCGACGATCAGGCGGGCACCTTCATCCTGACCCGCTATGCCGATGTGCGCGGCGTGCTTTCCGACACCAGCCTGTGGCGCGACCCGGAAATGGCCGAGCCCGAGGCGGTGCTGCAAAAGCGCATGACGGACGAGCCCATCACGGAGGCTCTGGGCGATTCCGGAACGCCGGGCCGGAGCATTCTTATGCTTGACGATCCCGATCACGCGCGCATCCGCGCGCCGCTCGCAAAGGCGTTGTACAAACGCGTAGCGCAGTGCCGGCCGCTGGTCGAACAGGTTGTTCGCGACATGCTCGCGCGCATCGAGGGCCGCAAGCGCTTCGATGCGATGGCGGATTTTGCGCGGCTGGTGCCCATCGACGTGATCGCGCGCATTCTCGGCGTGGATGAAACACGGCTGGCAGAATTCCGCGATTGGTCGGAAGGCGTAATCCTTACGCTCAACCCGTTCCGCACCGAGGAACAAGCGGAACGGCTTTCCGTCGCTACGGCGGCTTTATGGAATTACATGTCGGATCTCATGGCGCAGCGGCGCGCCGAGCCCCGCGACGATCTCGTCAGCCACATGGTGGCCCTCCAGGCGGAAGGCGAACCGATCAATGACCGTGAATTGGGGATCAATCTGATTTCCCTGCTGGTGGGCGGCAACCTCACCACCTCCGATCTCATCGGCAATGCGATCTATCACTTCCTGAAACATCCCGAAGAGCTTGCGAAACTGAGAGCCGATCCTTCGCTGATCAATTCCGCGATCGAAGAAGTTCTTCGCTATGAAAGCCCGGTGGATGTCACCGGCCGCATCGCGTCGCGCGACATGGATATAGGTGGCGTGCGAATCCGGCAGACACAGGCGATGACATTGTCATTGCGCGGTGCCAATCGCGATCCGGACGTGTTTCCCGATCCGCACCGCTTCGATATCGCGCGCAAGGATGCGCCGCATGTCGCGTTCGGCGGGGGAGCACATGTTTGTATCGGCGCGCCGCTGGCGCGGCTCGAAGCGCAGGTCGCACTTCCCGCGTTCTTTGCGCAATTTCCCGACCTTCGCTTTGCGGATCCTGCAGCCGAACCGCACTGGCGATCTCTGCCATTCTTCCGCGGGCTTCAGGAACTGATCGTCGAAGGGTGAACTACATTTCGCGGCGCGCGCGGAACGCAGCCGAAAGCGTGCCTTCGTCGAGATAATCCAGCTCACCGCCGACCGGCACGCCATGCGCGAGCCGCGTTACTTTCGCAGCCGTGCCGGCAAGAACATCCATCAGATAATGCGCGGTCGTCTGGCCCTCGACGGTGGCGTTCATCGCGAGAATGACTTCGTCGACGCCATCCGAGACACGTTCGGCCAGCGGCGCGACATTGAGTTTCTCGGGTGTAATGCCGTCGAGCGCAGAAAGAGCGCCGCCCAACACGTGATAACGTCCGCGGAAAACGCTGGCGCGTTCGAGCGCCCACAGATCTGCTACGTCTTCCACTACACAAAGCACATGGGAATCGCGCCGCGGGTCGCTGCAGATGGCGCAGCGATGGGTCGTATCGAGATTGCCGCAGACTTCGCAGACGCGGATCGCGGCAGCGGCGTCGCGCATCGCTTGTCCCAGCGGTTCGAGCAGAACCTCGCGTTTCTTCAGCAGCACCAGGGCTGCGCGGCGCGCCGAACGGGGCCCGAGCCCCGGCAGCTTCGCAAGCAGCTGCACCAGTCTTTCGATCTCCGGACCCGCAGGCAGCGACGGCATGTGTTACATGTACCAATCGCAAGCAAATAAATGCTCACACGGAGCCGCAGAGCCACGAAGCAAATAAAACCTGTCATCCCCGCGTAAGCGGGGAACCCGTAGCGCGCATCCGCGCGCGAAGTGACTCGTTTTGCGCCGCGAACGCGGCGCAGCCGGATCCCGGGTCGCGGGGAACGCCCTCGCCCGGGATGACAGCTTTATTATTGTCGCACTAATCCTCTGCGGCTCTGCGGTTCTGCGTGAGTCCATTTTCATGCTCACGATTCGTCCTCAGGCGGAGAAACTTCCGGATCGGGACGATCGCGGACGGCGACAATCTCGGCACCCGGAAAGCGATCCAGCACCGCGCGCACCAT
>DASXXW010000006.1:0-1662 GCA_036502865.1 Rhizomicrobium sp. | reverse complement strand
CGATACACCCTAACAAGGACAGACCGACATGCCGACGAAACCGCCGCCCTCAGATCAGGAATCCAAATATGCCGCGACCGAATTCGGAAACATTGCCTACCGCGAAGCCGGATCGGGACCGGTGGCGATTTTTGTCCATGGCGTTCTCCTGAACGGCCATCTGTGGGACCGGCTGATCGAGCAGCTGACCGACACCAGGCGGTGCATCGCGATCGATATTCTCGCCCATGGCGCAACGCAGACCGCCGCCGATCAGGACCTTTCCTTCGACGCGCAAGCGAGCATGCTCGCAGCGTTCTGCCAGGCCATGAATTTCGATCGCGTAGACGTCGTCGCCAATGACAGCGGCGGCGGGATCGCTCAGATTTTCGCAGCGCGCCACGCCGAGCGCATCAGGAGCCTTGTGCTCACCGATTGCGACACGCATGACAATTGGCCGCCAAAACAGGCCGAGCCGCTGCATGACCTGGCGGTGCAAGGCCGTCTTGGCGCTATCGGTCAGCGCATGCTCGAGGACGTGGCGTTCGCCAGGACAAGCTTTGCGGCCGGCTTCGAACATCCGGAACAATTATCGCCCGAGGACTTCAAAACCTGGCTCGAGCCTCTGTTCAATTCTCCCGCATCCGTGCGCAACCTCGAACGCTTCATTACATCGTTCGACAACAAGCAAACCATTGCCGTCGAGCCATTGCTTCGCAAGCTGGAGGCTCCGACGTTGATCGTCTGGGGCACGGCTGACGTGTTCTTTCCCGTGAAGTGGGCTTATTGGCTGCGCAGCGCGATCCCGGGCGCGCGCGAGGTCGTCGAACTGGAAGGCGCGAAATTATTCTTTCCCTGGGAGCGGCCGGTCGAACTGGCAACCGCGCTGCGAAATTTCTGGTGATAAGAGCCGACTTCAGGCCTGTTACTCACCGAAGGGACATTCACCGCGGATTGGATCAGGGTTCGCTCATTAAAAACGGTCGCGGCCTTTGAAACATCGTTTCAAAGGCCGCGCGCCAAAGGAAATTGTGTTTAACGTTAAGACCGCAGATGCGATCTTACTGGTTGCTGACCGCCGTCTTGGCATGATGCGCTGTGTGCTTCGGCTGATAGGCCAGCGCGTTGTTCGTGGGATTGCCCTTGCTTGCGGAAGTGCCGGCCGGGGGCAGGAACGGATCCCGATAGCAATTGCCGAACGCGCCGGAAACCGCAGCCTGGCACTGCTCCATCGTGGCATAGCCACAGCCCCGCATACCAGAAGTGTTGGTGACGCAATAGTCACCGGCACTTGCCGGCGTCGCCATCGTCATGAACGCCATCGCGAACATTGCCGTGGCGGGTGCGGCGGCCAATTTCAGAAACTGTTTCATCTTCTCTCTCTGTTTTTCTCTGTTTCGGTGCTGGGTTTTCAGCCCTGCCACCGAGATGGGATGCGAGAGGCTGCCGCGCCATCGACGCCAGAAAAAAACAAAACAATTCTCTTCGACGCTCGGCGAAGCATCGAAAAGCGCGTGCTGAAGGCGAATTGTAGGATGGTTATCATACAATGATCGAGAGTCGCCGTCACGCCACCATCATATAGTGATTTGCCTCGCGGAAATTCCCTCCGAGCTCTGAATTTGAAGCAGGGAGGATATGCGCGGCCGATGATAAACTCGGCGTGATCCGCTGTTGCAACAG
>DASXXW010000005.1:0-9018 GCA_036502865.1 Rhizomicrobium sp. | reverse complement strand
CGAACCGCTGGCGCTGCGTCCGCGCGCCTGATTTCTTCCTTCGGTCCGTCCGGTTAGACTGGGACAATGACTCCATTGTCCGAAGCCCAAAGAGCCATTCCCGCCGACGCAATACCGCGCAGCTGGGTCGACCGTGTGCCGTTGTCGTTGCAGCCCTGGCTTCGGCTGATGCGGCTCGACCGGCCGATCGGCGTCGAGCTTTTGTTTCTTCCCTGTGTCTTCGGGCTTGCGCTCGGTGCGAATGCGCAAGCGCGCGGTTTCGGATCGCTGCACGATCTCTGGTTGCTTGTTCTCTTTGCCATCGGCGCGATTGTGATGCGCGGCGCCGGCTGCACCTATAACGACATTGTCGATCGCGATATCGATGCGAAAGTCGCGCGTACGCGCGGGCGCCCGATCCCGTCTGGCGCCGTCAGCATAAAGGCCGCGTGGCTGTTCACGGCATTGCAATGCGCGGCGGGACTCGCCGTGCTGCTGCAACTGAATATTTTCTCCATGGCGCTGGGCGCCTCGTCACTCGTTCTTGTGGCGCTCTATCCCTTCATGAAGCGCATCACCTGGTGGCCGCAGGCCTGGCTCGGCCTGACATTCAACTGGGGCGCGCTTCTGGGCTTTTCCGCGCAAGCCGCGACACTCACCCTGCCCGCCTTTCTCCTCTACGCGGGCTGTTTCTTCTGGACGCTGGGCTACGACACGATCTACGCCCATCAGGACAAGGAAGACGATGCGTTGATCGGGGTGAAATCGACGGCCCGTCTGCTCGGCGAAAATTCGCCGCGCTGGATCGACGGCTTTTACTCTCTGTCGCTCGGTCTTCTGGTCCTGACGCTTGTCGTCACCACCGGCAGGCTCTGGTCCGCGTTGCTGCTGCTACCTGCCGGCTTGCACTTTATCTGGCAGACGCGCAGGCTGGACGTGAATGACAGCGCACTTTGCCTCAGACGATTCCGCGCCAACCGGGATGCAGGCCTTCTCATCGCCGCAGCATTCATCCTTGCGAGCTATATTCATTAGTTACACGGCCGGTTTGATGAAAGGAGATTTTGCATGTCGCAGTTCGTCGCACCGCACTCGATAACGGCGCTGATATTCTATGCGCTGTGGGCCATCGCGCTTGTGCTGATGGTCGCGGCGGACAGGACATTGCTCGTCCTCAGAGGCGACGCAAAGGTCAACAGCTTCGCGTCCGGCACGCCGCATGGCAGCGACTCCTACTGGCGCATCAATCGCGCCCATCTGAACACGGTCGAAAACCTGCCTATCTTTGCCACGATCGTGTTGTCGGGCTGGGTAGTCGGAATGGAAACCGCCATGTTCAATTGGCTGGCGGTGATTGTGGTCGTGGCGCGTGTTATCCAATCCACCATTCATATCGCATCCGGTTCCGTTCCGGCCGTGACGCTTCGATTCGCCGCTTTCGCCGTACAGATCATCTGTGAAATCTGGATGGCAGCGCTTGTGCTTCATCAGGGCGGATTGTTTTGAACGGTTGCCCAAGTTGGTATGCGTAACGCAATCAAAGGAGAGTGAGATGAGGTCTTATCGCGGCGCGTGGGTGCTTACGATTGGAATGATCCTCGGCATTCCACAGTCTTTCGCGTTTTCCTCTGTCGGGCTCAGAAACGCGCTTGATAACTGCCTGAACAAGAACGTCTCATCTCCTGAACGCATCGAAGCCTGTAACAACGTCATTCATACGAATATTCTCCTGCCGGCATACCGGGCCCGCGTCATCGCGAGCCGTGGAAATGCGTATTTCGCAGAAGCAAATCTGGACAATGCTCTGGAGGATTACAGCAAGGCCCTTGAACTCAACCCGGGCCTTACGGCAGCACTCACCAATCGCACCGTGACGCTCGTGAAACTCGGAAAATGCGAAGAGGCCGCTTCAGACTTGACCTCTGTGCTGGCGAGCGATCCTCGCTCCTGGCGCGCGCTCTACGGACGCAGTGTCTGCGAGGCAAAAGTGGGCGAGCAGGAAAGATCGCAATCCGATCTGGCAGCGGCGACCGCCATCAATCCGAATGCCGCGCAGGAATTCGCGCCGGATGAGATCGCGCGATGGTATCAGTGACGAGGGTTCTTCTCTTGCTTAACCGGGAGGAATCGTTCTGATATTGTCGCATCTATCTCGAGGGGGCGACGAAATGCGATATCCGATTCTGGGTTTGTCATTGGCCGTTATTTTGCTGGGCGGTGGCCACTCAGCATTTGCAGGTTCCGCAGTCGCATTCACGACCGCGCTCAATAATTGCCAGAATGAAAGTTTGGATATCGACGTTCGCATCGGCGCGTGCACCGAAATTATCCGTACGAATCTGCTTCCGAAGCGGTCGCTGGCCGACATGTACTTCATTCGCGGCAATATCTACGCGAAAAATAACAAATCGGACGAGGCGCTCGCGGATTACAACAAGGCGCTGGAACTGAAGCCAGACTTCCCGGAGGCACAGAACAATCGCGCGATCATCCAGAGCCAGTCCGCTGCCGGCTCAACCGCGGGTACGCCGTAGGTGCCGCTCCTACACCCGTGCATATGAAAATGCCGGTGCAGGGGAATAAACCCACATTCCTGTCCGTCGAAGATCGCATAAGCCAAACGTGTGGCTTGGAGATGTTCGAAGGTCATTCTGCACAGTTCATTCGCGCCAACACCGAGCTGGCCTCGCCGCCGCTCGTGCCCGAAATCGACCTGCATCTTGCTACCGAAGTAGTGCCTCTCTGGCAAAAGACAGAGGAACAGCTCAGAGCCGAGGGCGTACCGCCGCCCTACTGGGCTTTCGCCTGGGCAGGCGGCCAGGCACTTGCGCGCTACGTCCTCGATCACCGCAATGCTGTTGCCGCGCGATCTGTGCTCGATTTCGGCACCGGTTCCGGGCTTGTCGCCATTGCCGCCGTCAAGTCCGGCGCGCGTATTGTGCTCGCCGCAGACACCGATGGTTTCGCGGCAGCGGCAATCGGGTTGAATTGCTGGGCGAACGGCGTGAGCTGCATGGTCCGCAAATCTCCGATGGAGGGCCCGCAGTCAGGACGGCGCGGCGAGAAAATCGAGATCGTGACCGAAGACATTATCGGCCGCCCCTGCGGCTGGGATGTCATTCTCGTGGGCGACATGTGTTACGAGCGGCCGCTTGCCGAGCGTCTGATCGATTGGCTCGACGACTGCGCCGCGCAAGGCGCAGATGTTCTCCTGGGAGATCCCGGCCGCGCCTATTTTCCCTCTTCGAACACGGCCAAGCTCGCAACGTACAAAGTGCATACCACGCGCGAACTCGAAGACCGCGAAATCCGGGAAACCAGCGTCTATCGTCTGACCGCCGGAAAGCGGAACGGCCGCTCCTGATTTCGGCCTTGACGCACTGCCCGATCAGTGATGTTAATGCGAACAAATAGGGAACAATTATGCCTGTCGATGGATCGCTCGACTATATCGAACTGCCGGGACCGGACATTGCCGCGTCCAAACTCTTCTATGGCGCTGTGTTCGGCTGGACGTTCACGGATTATGGGCCGGACTATACCGCCTTCCAATCTCCCGACGGGCGCGAAGGCGGCTTCAACGCCGAGCGCAAGGTCTCCGAAGGCGGAGCGCTCGTCGTGCTCTACGCAAATGATCTCGATGCGATGGAAACGAAAGTGCGGGCAGCGGGCGTGGAAATCACTGCACGCCATGAATTCCCGGGCGGTCGCCGGTTTCATTTCCGCGACCCCAACGGCAATGAAATCGCCGTCTGGGTGAAAACCTGACCGGTCGATCTTTTCGCTACGTCGAGGCTACAAGGTCGTGAACTGACGGCTGGTCCGGTTGGCACCGGGCAAATTGCCATGCAACAGTGCCCTTGGGCTTCGAAGGGGAGATGGCATGGCCGGCGGACCAGCAACGCTCGATCAAGGCGAAAGCGAACTCAAACGCGCGTTGGGGCCGGTGCATCTGATCGCGCTGGGCATCGGCGCCATCATCGGCGCAGGTATATTCGTTCTCACCGGACAGGCGGCAGCGACCTATGCGGGCCCCGGTGTCGTCTATTCATTCGCCATCGCGGGAACGGGCTGCCTGTTTGCGGGCCTGTGTTATGCCGAATACGCGGCGATGATCCCGATCGCAGGCAGCGCCTACACCTATACCTATGCCACGCTCGGCCGGTTCGTGGCCTGGATCATCGGCTGGAATCTGGTGCTCGAATATCTCGCCGCCGGTTCGACTGTCGCGGTGGGTTGGTCCGGCTATTTCAGCGACTTCATGGCCAGGCAGTTACACATGCCGCTTTCCTGGCAATTCACCAACGCCCCGTTCTGCCTGGCGGGCGACCCGGCGCCCTGCCCGCATGTTGTGGCCGGCGCCGCCCATTTCCTGATGACGGGCGCCTATTTCAACCTTCCCGCCGTAGCCCTCGTGGCGCTCGTCACCACCGTGCTCATCATCGGCGTGAACATGAGCGCGAATTTCAACAATCTGATGGTGGCGATCAAACTCTGCATCGTGCTGGCCGTCATCTTTGTTTGTTTCTCGCAGGTCGTACCCGCCAACCACATGCCCATGGTTCCGCCTAATACAGGCACGTTCGGGCAATTCGGCTGGAGCGGCGTGTTCCGCGCCACAGGCGTGATCTTCTTCGCTTATATCGGTTTCGATGCCGTGAGCGTGGCCGCGCAGGAAGCGAAAAACCCACAACGCGATGTTCCGCTTGGCATTCTGGGATCGCTCGTGATCTGCACGGTTCTCTACATGCTGATGTCATGGGTACTGACGGGCATCGCACCCTATGCCACGCTCAACGTTGCCCATCCCGTGTCGCAGGCCGTGGAATCGCTGCCGGCAACCACATGGCTCGCACCCTATGTGAATGTGGGCGCGATCGTAGGCCTGGCATCGGTCGTACTCGTGTTACTACTCGGCCAGTCGCGCATCTTCTACGCGATGGCAAAGGATGGAATGATCCCGCAAATCTTTTGCGAGATTCACCCGAAATTCCGCACGCCCTGGCGCGGTTCGCTGGTCACCGGCTTTTTCTGCGCGCTGCTCGCCGCCGCACTGCCATTGCACATTCTGGGCGAACTCGTTTCCATCGGCACGCTCGCGGCATTCGTCATCGTCTGTCTGGGCGTGATGATATTGCGCGTGCAGCGGCCAAATGTGCGCCGCCCGTTCCGCACCCCTCTTGTGTGGATCGTCGCCCCCCTCGGTATCGGCATGTGCCTCTTCATGATGGTGTTCCTGCCGCTCGATACGTGGATTCGACTTGGCGTCTGGACGGTGATCGGACTTGCGATTTACGGCCTCTACGCGACCCGTCACGCGAAACCTCCGCGCTTCGTCCTTCAAGACGCGCCGCAACCAGCAGAATAATCGGACCATGACCGCCAGCAGCCTGGAACAACCCGACGCCGTAGTCGCCGAAGCGCAAGAACTCAAGCGCGCGCTTGGCCCATTCAACCTCGTTATGATCGGCATCGGTTCGATCATCGGCGCCGGCATCTTCGTTATTGCCGGCACGGCCGCAGCCCAGCATGCGGGACCTGCGGTTCTCGTTTCCTTCGTGATCGCGGGCCTTGGCTGTTTGTTCGCCGGTCTTTGCTACGCCGAATTTGCTTCGATGATCCCGGAGTCCGGCAGTTCCTACACCTATGCCTACGCCACGATGGGCCGCTTCATGGCGTGGTTCATCGGCTGGAACATGGTGCTCGAATATGGCGTATCCGCCTCCACCGTTGCCGTGGGCTGGTCGGGTTATTTTGTCAGTCTGCTGCAGAATATCGGCATCACGTTTCCTGCTGCACTCGCCAACGCACCGCTTGCCGCAACCAGCTTTCACGACATGCACTGGACGGGAGCAATCATGAACGTCCCGGCCGTGGCACTCGTCGCAGGCCTGACCATATTCCTGATTGTCGGCGTCAGAGAGTCCGCGACCTTCAACGGAGCGATGGTGCTGATCAAGACCGCCATCGTCATCCTCGTCATTCTTTTCGGACTGCCCTTTGCCCATCTGCACAACCTCACGCCGTTTATTCCGCCCAACCAGGGGACGTTCGGCAAGTTCGGTGTCAGCGGAATCCTCGCCGCTTCGGGCATGATTTTCTTTGCCTATATCGGCTTCGAGGCCGTCTCAGTGGCGGCACAGGAAGCGAAAAATCCGCGCCGGGATTTGCCGATCGGCATCCTGGGATCGCTGAGCATCTGCACGGTGCTCTATATTTTGATGGCGATTGTGCTGCTCGGAATTACCGATTGGCGCACGCTCGATGTGCCCAATCCCGTTTCCTTCGCCGTAGGCCATATCGGATCATTGTCCTGGCTCGTGCCGCTCATCAATGTGGGAGCAGTCGTCGGTCTGGCGTCTGTCGTGTTCGTTTCGCTTTACGGGCAATCGCGCGTTTTCTATTCCATGGCGCGCGACGG
Organism: Rhizomicrobium sp.; assembly: GCA_036502865.1. Lineage (GTDB taxonomy): Bacteria > Pseudomonadota > Alphaproteobacteria > Micropepsales > Micropepsaceae > Rhizomicrobium. The sequence goes on along the minus strand of DASXXW010000005.1, from coordinate 2,618 downwards.
TTTTCTCGGGAAAATATTCTGCAGGGTCCATCCGCGCTTTCACACGCCCCACATCGGTACCATCATCATCGGCGTGGCCGCGGCTTTCGGAGCGGCGCTGCTGCCCCTCGACATATTGGCTGATCTTGTTTCCATCGGAACGCTGCTGGCCTTCGTCGCCGTGTGCGGCGGCATCATGATTTTGCGGCGCACGGCGCCCCGTGCACGCCGTCCATTCCGGACACCATTCGTCTGGTTCGTCGCACCTGCCGGAATCGTCATTTGCGGTGTGATGATGTTCAGCCTGTCCGATGCCACCTGGGTGCGGCTCGTGCTCTGGACGGCGGTCGGCCTTGCAATCTATTTCTGTTACGGTATCTGGCACGCCGCGCCGTCCAAATGGAAAGTCGTGAATGAAGGCGGGTGACGGCCAAGACACTCTATTTGTAGTAGCGAACCGTGACGTACCGCTCACTCCGTGAATTCATTTCAAAGCTCGAAGCCGAACGCGAACTGGTGCGCGTCCGCGAGTCTGTTTCTACCGACCGGGAAATTACCGAGATACAGACACGGTTGATTGCCGAGCAGGGACCGGCGGCTATATTCGAACGGGCTGTGAAAGCCGACGGTGTTCCGAGCAAATATCCGGTTCTGGTCAATCTGTTTGGAACAGTGAAGCGCGTGGCGATGGGCGTCACCATGGGCGGCACAGAACGTCGCGATGCCGCCTCACTGCGCGAAGTCGGCGAATTGCTCGCAACCTTGCGACAGCCTGAACCGCCCCGCAGTTTCGGCGAGGCGTTCGATCTGCTTCCGCTCGCCAGAACGGTCATGTCGATGCGTCCGAAAACTGTCGGCTCTGCGCCCTGCCAGGAAATCGTCCTTCGCGGCGCCGATATAGACTTGTCGCAGCTTCCCATTCAAACCTGCTGGCCGGGCGAACCGGCGCCGCTCATTACCTGGCCGCTTGTCGTGACCAAAGGCCCGGGCAGTACGCGTGAGGACAATTTCAATCTCGGCATCTACCGCATGCAGGTGCTTGGAAAAAATCAGACCCTGATGCGCTGGCTGAAGCATCGCGGAGGCGCGCAGCATCATGCGCGCTGGGCGCGCGAGAATACGGCGCCGTTTCCGGCCGCAGCGGTGATTGGGGCAGATCCGGGTATCATCCTTGCGGCCGTCACGCCCGTGCCCGACACGCTTTCCGAATATCAGTTCGCGGGCCTTCTGCGCGGCGGGCGCGTGGAACTGGCCGATTGCGTGAGCCAGCCGCTGAAAGTTCCTGCCGAGGCGGAGATCGTTCTCGAAGGCGAAGTTTCGCTGGCCGATTACCGCGACGAAGGTCCCTACGGAGATCACACGGGCTACTACAATTCCGTCGAGAAATTTCCGGTGTTCACGATTACCGCGATCACCATGCGCCGCGATCCGATCTATCTGTCGACCTATACCGGGCGACCGCCGGATGAACCGTCCGTTCTGGGCGAAGCGCTCAACGAGATATTCATTCCATTGCTTCGGCAGCAATTCCCCGAAATCGTGGATTTCTGGCTTCCGCCTGAGGGCTGCTCCTATCGCATCGCCGTCGTCAGCATGCGGAAGGCATATCCGGGCCATGCCAAGCGCGTGATGATGGCCGTCTGGTCCTATCTGCGCCAGTTCATGTACACAAAATGGGTGATCGTGGTCGACGACGACATCGATGCGCGAAACTGGAAAGATGTGATGTGGGCGCTGTCCACACGCATGGATCCCGCGCGCGATATCACCTTTGTCGAAAGCACGCCGATTGACTATCTCGATTTCGCCTCGCCGGACTCCGGCCTGGGCTCGAAAATTGGCCTAGACGCGACCAACAAACTACCACCGGAGACCAAACGCGAATGGGGGCGCCTCATCCGCATGGACGAGGACATCATCCGCACGGTCACCGAGAAATGGCCGCGGCTGGGGCTGCCCGGAAGCGGAAAACCGATCTGGAACTGAATCACAGGCCCGAAGAGTTCTTGGGTCACTTGATAGTCCGCCGGACTCTGTGCCGTAATCGCGGCCTGCTCACGAGGGGGCTACCCATGTATTCCAAATTTGCGCCTGCACTGTTGTGTGTATTTTCGTTGGCATTCATCCCTGCATCGGCGCATGCCGATGGATGCAAACTCGTCCGGATCGCATCTTTCGATTTTACCGAAAACGGATCACTGATCGTTCCGGTTACCGTGACCGGCACGAGCGAACCGGTGGCCATCGACACGGGCTCTCCCATCAGCGCCATCGATCCAGGTGTCGTCGATAAACTGCATCTCCCGGAACATGAAATTTCGCAGGGCACGATGTTCGATCTCGCCGGAGAGAGCGCCAAATATGTTTCCACCCTTCATGATCTCGGTTTGGGCGGCATGCACGCAAGCGATGTTCAGTTTCTCGTCTGGCCCTCTCCCATGACGAAAGATGGAAATCTGGCCGGTACGATTGGTGCGGATCTGCTTCGCCATTACGATGTCGACATCGATTTCGCCGCGCATAGACTGGCGCTTTTCTCGCAGGATCATTGCCCTGGACAGGTCGTTTATTGGACGACCGGAGCCGTCGCGGTTGTTCCGATGCATATCGTCGGCAGCGGCCACATTGTTGTTCCGGTG
>DASXXW010000004.1:0-8299 GCA_036502865.1 Rhizomicrobium sp. | reverse complement strand
CAGCCTGCGGGAGACGCATGGTCTGTGCGACGAGCACAGCGATGTGGCGACGGCGAGTCTCATCGAAGTGTGGATCGACGAGACGGAACGGAGGATCTGGTTCCTCTACGAGGCGGGACGGAAGGGCTAACCCTTCCGTCTATTCTGCGGCGGCGCGAAGAGCCGCGGTGCGGGATCTGGCAGCGGTACTGTCCGTTTCGCCACCCGCAACTTCGAGGCTCTTCAGCCAGTCCGCATCCTTGCCCGTGCGAGGCTCGAGGATGCGCTGGATGTTCGGGTGGAGAAGCGCGACCTGCGCCGGTTTCGGCTCCGGTTTGCCTTCCTCGACCCGCGTGAACAGGGGGTAGGGCCACGCCTGACCGTTGTTGCGAGCCGGCATCTGCTCAGCCCATTTCGCACGGCGCTCCTGCGTTTGTGCGGCCTGTTCCTGTTCGCGCCACATCCAGACGAACTCGACATAGAGCCGGTCGCCCAGCATCTCGCGCAGATCGGTTAATGTGGGGAGATATGTCTGTTTCATGACCCCGCTCCATTCGACATCAGGCGCACTATGCCAACACCAGTCTGAACCCAGGATGAAACGCGCGAACTGTGGCAGGGTGTCATAGTACCCTCTCCTGAGTCAGGAAGTCTGATTAGCGGCACCAAAATGCAACACTCATATGGTCGTAGATTCTGCATCTGCAATTGCGATGCCATATTTGCTTGGCAGCCATGCATTTAACCATGCCCGGGAAGAGCTTCGACGTAGCGGTGCTGGGTCTAGGGGCCTTTGGAAGTGCAACAGTTTTTCAACTATCGCGACGTGGCGTGCATGTTTTGGGGTTGGACCGGTTCGCACCGCCGCATGCATTCGGCTCGACGCATGGCAGCACCCGGATTACGCGTCAGGCAATCGGCGAGGGTGCACATCTGACGCCGCTTTCGCGGCGTTCCCAGGAATTGTGGCGGGAGATCGAGGCGGAAACCGGCGCATCGTTGTTTGCCGATGTCGGCGTTCTTATCATTTCGAGCGAATCGAAGACGAGCTGCACGCATGTGGAGAATTTCTTTGCCACGACTGTAGCCGCCGCACGTAGTAACGGCATCGCGCACGAGATATGGGACGCAGAGTCAATTCGCGCCCGCTTTCCGCAGTTCCACATAAGCGATCATGAAATCGGTTATTACGAACCCGGCGCGGGATATTTGCGACCGGAAGCCTGCGTTGCGGCGCAACTCGAACTGGCGCGCAGGCATGGCGCCGAACTTCATACAAATGAACAGGTGACCGGTTTCGAAATTCGCGCAAAAGATGTGCTGATCACAACCGACCGCGACACGTATTCTGCAAACCGCCTGATTATTGCCGCGGGCCCCTGGTTGCCTTCGCTGCTGGACACAAACCTCGCTCAATTATTCCGGATCGTTCCCCAAACTCAGTTCTGGTTTGCACCGCGCAATGATTCCTTCCGCGCGGACAAATTCCCGGTATTCATCTGGGAACTTAGCGGCCCCAATCAGGCAATCTATGGTTTCCCGGATGTCGATGGTGTGGGGGTGAAGGTCGCAACTGAGCAATATGACATGACCGCTACACCGACCGGTGCTGCCGGGATTGTAGAACAGGCGCAGATCGAGGCGATGCATGAAACCTATGTCGCGCCATACCTGCCCGAAGTGACGGCGACCTGCACGCAGGCTGCGACCTGCTACTATACCGTCACGCGAGATTTCGGCTTCGTACTCGACCGGCATCCAGCTTCGGACCGCGTGATCATCGCATCCTGTTGTTCGGGCCACGGATTCAAACATTCCGCAGCGCTCGGCGAAGCGGCGGCGGAACTTGTTCTCGACGGGCAGAGCCGCATTGATCTCAGTTCCTTAAGCCTTGCGAGATTGGGCGACTTCTAGCGCTCGGCTCCATTCCTTGCTGCCAGCGCACGCGCGGCTTCGACGAATTCCGAAGGCATCATGATGATCGTCATGCTGTTCTGCTCCGCGCCCACCTCTGTCAGCATCTGCATACGGCGAAGTTCCAGCGAGGCAGGCGTCTTCATGATTTCGTCCGCAGCCTCGCGCAATTTCTTCGCAGCCTCCAACTCGGCTTCCGCCTTGATGATGCGCGCGCGTTTCTCGCGTAGCGCTTCGGCTTCCTGCGCCATCGCCCGCTGCATGCTGGCGGGAATTTCGACGTTGCGCATTTCGACACTCTGAATCTCGACGCCCCAAGGCTCCGTCACCTCATCGGCGCGGTCCTTGAGCGCAAGACTGAGTTTGTCGCGTTCCTTCAGCACATCGTCGAGCGTGTACTGGCCAATGCCATTCCTGAGTGTCGTGAGTGCCACCTGAACAACCGCGGCGCGAAAATTCTGCACCTCGATGATCGCGCGATCGGGTTTGACAACGCGATACCAGATCACCGCATTCACATGAATGGGGACGTTGTCTTTGGTCATCGTCTCCTGCTGCTCCACGCTGTCGGTCAGCACGCGCATGTCGACAGTGATGGCGCGTTCGATGCCGAGCGGAACAATCCAGAACAGTCCTGGGCCGCGCAGGCCGGTGAAGCGGCCAAGGCGGAACACAACACCCCGCTCATATTGCTGAGCGATGCGAAAACCGGACAGGAGAAGGACCACAACGACCACAGCAGCGACGAGAACCCATTCCATGGTTGAGACCCCGGAGAACGATTTTCAACGCAGAGCATATCCTAATCGCGGAAGTTCCGCGCGCTAACCATAATTACGAGATCGGCCAACGCGCCGGACTAATTCGTCGCGGGCAAGTGAATGAAAGGCCCTTGTAGGACTGCGAATGAATCGCGACATTCCAGCGTCGAGGAAGGGTTGATGGGGCGCGCCACGGAGAAGCCGCGCGATGCTCGACCTGTATTTCTGGCCTACGCCCAACGGGAAAAAAATCACAATCCTGCTGGAGGAATTGGAACTTCCCTATCAGCTTAAGCCCATTCATATCGGCCGCGGCGACCAGTTCCATCCGGATTTCCTGAAGATATCGCCCAATAACCGAATGCCGGCGCTGGTGGACACGGAGCCCAGGGGCGGCGGCGCGCCGATCACGATCTTCGAATCCGGCGCGATCATGATGTATCTGGCCGACCTGGCCGGGCGCTTCTGGCCGCAGGAACCGCACAAGAAATACGATGTCGTGCAATGGGTCATGTGGCAGATGGCCAATCAGGGTCCGAAATTCGGCGAGCAGGGACATTTCATGCGTGCCGCGCAAAGCGGGGCCAATGGCGATCTCACCTATGCGATGCGGCGCTTCGGCGATGAGGTTCACCGGCTCTATGGCGTGATGAATCTGGGTCTCTTCCGCAAACGCTTTCTGGCAGCCGGGGAATATACGATCGCGGATATGCTTGCTTATCCGTGGGCGGCGAGCTGGAAGATGCGCGGTATCGACCTCGACGAATTTCCCGACGTGAAACGATGGCTGGCGGAGATCGGCGAACGCCCCGCCGTGCGCCGGGGCATGTCCGCCGGCGCAGAACTTCAGGAAGACACCGAATCCCTGTCGGACGAAGAAAAGGCGCGACGCCAGAAACTTCTGACCAATCAGCGCGCAACACCCACTCCGAAAGAATGGTCGGCGGCAGAGTAAAAGTGACGAATTCCTGCACCCGCGCAGTGCCTCCTTCGGCAAGCTCAGGATGAGGAGATTTCTATCACTGCATAGATGGAGACAGGATTTGCCTCATGTTGAGCCTGTCGAAGCACGCTGATTACTTGTCCAAATTCGCTACTCCAGATCCGGATATGGCCCTTTGCCGCCTTCGACGATGAAGCGGTCGATGCGCGCCTCAAGCACGGGAAGCGGCACGGAGCCCATCTGCAACACCGTGTCGTGGAAAGCGCGCAGGCTGAATTTCGGGCCCAGTGCTTTCTCCGCCTTGGCGCGCGCTTTCAGGATCGACATCTCGCCGAGATAATAGGACAGCGCCTGCCCCGGCCAGGAAATATAACGGTCGACTTCCGTGCCGATTTCGCGTTCGGGCAGCGCCGTATTTTCCCGCAAATAATCGATCGCCTGTTCGCGCGTCCAGCCCTGCGAATGGATTCCGGTATCGACGACGAGACGCGCCGCGCGCCAGATCTGATAGCCCCACATGCCGAACATATCGTAGGGCGTATCGTACATATCCATCTCGACGCCAAGCCGTTCGCAATAGAGCGCCCAACCCTCGCCATAGGCTGAGATGTAGGACATGCGCCGGAAATCCGGCATGTCTTTACGTTCATCGGCGAGCGGTATCTGGAATGCATGACCGGGTGCCGATTCATGCAACGTCAGCGCCGTCAGATTGTAGAGCGGGCGCGATTTGAGCTCATAAGTATTCAACAGATAGACGCCCGGTCCGCCCCGTCCCGCAGTGTAAAACGGCGCGATATCCGGTGGCACCGGTTTGATCGTGAAGCGCGAACGCGGCAGCAGACCAAAATAGGTCGACGCTTTTCCGTCGAATTTTTTTGCGATCCAGGCCGCGCGGCGCAGAAGCTCGTCCGGCTCCGTGACATAGAATTTGGGATCGCTTCGCAAATATTTCAGGAAATCCGCAAAGCTGCCCTTGAAGCCCGTCTTCTGCATTTCTTCGACCATTTTCTGATGAATGGTCGCGACTTCCGAGAGCCCGATCTGATGGATCTGGGCCGGATCCATGTCGAGCGTGGTGAATTCGAGAATCTTGGAGCGGTAGTAAGCCTTGCCGTCCGGAAGCGCCTCCGCGGCGAGCGTTGCGCGCGTGCCTGGAATATAGTCGTTGCGCATGAACTGCAGCAGATCGCGATAGGCGGGAATCACGGAAGCCTGTATCTGCTTCAACGCGTCGGCGCGTAGCGCATTCCATTCTGCATCCGGAATGTTGAGCGTGTTCTTCTTGAATGGTTCGAGGAAAACACTCTCCTCCGGCTTGGCTTCCGCCACCGCCGCAATCGCTTTGTCGCGGCCTGCCATCGTCACTCTCGGCGGTGTGAACCCGCGCTTGAGGCCCGCGCGCATATCGTCCGTTTCCTCGCGGAAAAAGCGCGGAATGTCGGACAGCCATTTTACGTAGTTGTGATAATCGGCCGCGGTCTTGAAATCGCCGCGCGCTGTTTCCGTGATATCCGAATAAAAGGACGAGTCCGAATTGACCGGCATCTCATAGTCGCGGAACTGCTCATCGGCGATGAGCGCGGCGATCTGCGGCCGGTAGACATCGTAATCCACCTGCACTTCCGGCGAAAGCTGATCGCGGGGGACTGCGTCCACCTCTTTCAGCACACCCATCCAATATTCCAGCCTCGCGGCTTCGGCGGCGGCATCGGCCTTCGGCAAATGATCGGGCAGAGACTCGCGCGTATCCTCCTCGTCGCGGATGGAATATTGCTCCTTCCGCCACTCCCATTCTTTGGTGTAGATCGCCTTGAACTTCGCATCCGCGCTGGTCTCGGCGGCCCGCGCACCGGGTAACGCCGCGATCCATGCTCCAATCAACACTGTCATCCCCGCAAAAGCGGGAACCCAGTTGACGCGTTTCGACGCGCGCAGACCGTTCATAGTCAACCCATGCCCGAAAATGATTTCGGCGTGATCTCATAGATCACCCGTACTTCGCCCGGCTGGCGGAACGGATATTTGTCCTGCCCGATATATTTCTTGGCCAGCGAATCGATGTGATCGTCGGCGCCGTCCTCGGTGATCCGGCTGACCGTGCCGCGCACCTGCACGTAGCGATAGCCATTCTCGGGATCCATGATGGCGAGCGCAACGTGTGCGCCCTCCTTCATGTTGCGGGCCTTGACGCGGCCTTTCGCCGTGTTCACCCGGAATACTCCGCCCTTGCGGTCGAACCAGACGGGCGTCACTTGCGGCGAGCCGTCGGGCATGAGCGTCGCCAGATTTGCGAAGGCTTTCTTGTCTTCAAAAAGATCGCGGTAGGTTTCGGGATCGGTTGCCATGGCCGTTGATTCCTTTTTGCAAGCCCCGACACATTCAACCGCGGGGCGACTCCGCTGTCCAGCGATGAACTATCGCGCGCGCGACGCGCTCGCTGTCTTCCGGGCCGTTCATGAGGGTGTCGACCATTTCGACATCGATTTCCAAATGGCCCGCTTGTTCCACGTCACGCTCGTCGAGCACGAAGCCGTCAATCAAGCCCTGATAATGCGCTGCAACAGTCAGCGGAGACACCGGAATTCCCAGCTCCGACATGATCTTCGCCGTGGGGCCTTTAACGGCGTTGCCGGCGATGATCGGCGTGACGGCGATGCGCGGGCATTTGGCGGTTTCGAGGGCTTGGCGCAGTTCGGGGATTGCCAGGAGCGGATCGATGCTGAGCCAGGGATTCGATGGCGCAATGATAATCGATTCGAGCTCCGGAGAGGCGAAGGCGGCGCGCGCGCTTTCCGTTAGTTGTGCGTTTTCGGCCCCGTCAAAGCGGAGGCCGCGCAAAACCGGTTCGCAGCGGCGACGGACGAAATAATCCTGGAAGGCAAGCTCGCCTTCGTTGGTAAGAACGCGTGTGGCGACGGGATCGTCGCTCATCGGAATAATATGTGCACGAATGCCGAAGCTCTGCACGAAATGCGCAATGACGGCGCTCAGCGGCTCGCCGGCCCTGAGCCGCCGCGTGCGTTCGACATGCAGCGCGAGATCGGCATCGCCGAGCCGGAACCAGCTTTCGCCGCCGACCGCCTCCAGCGCACGCATGAAGTTCCAGGTTTCATCGCGCCGCCCCCAGCCCTGCTCGGGATGCGCAAGACCGCCGAGCGTATAAAGTGCGGTGTCGATATCGGGCGAGATGTGCAGGCCCAGATGCTCGAAATCGTCGCCGGTGTTGACGATTGCCGCGAGTGAATCGGGTGGAAGCACGGCGTAGAGCCCGCGCAACAATTTCGCACCGCCCACGCCGCCCGACAGCGCAATGACTCGGACGCCGCTCATCGTGGGAAACTCCGCACAGCGACTGTAAAACCGCTATTCCCGGTGCATGGTTGATCTGGCGCAGGATTCCGCCCAGCATCCCCTACACCGCAATCAAAGGAACTCATCGCATGACCGTCACAATTGGCGTTTCGATGCCGCCGCAGCATGGCGACATGCCGCAACTGCGCAAGGCCTGGGAAGAGGCCGACCGGCTGGGCGTCGACCGCATCTACACATTCGATCATTTCTTCACGCTCGTCTTCGACAATCCCAATCCCACTTTCGAGGAGACACACGGCAAGAGCTTCGAGGCGACGTCGATCCAGGCCGCAATGGCCGTGACCACGACGCGCGCGGAGATTTCTTGCCTGGTGCATTGCACCGCCTACCGCAATCCCAATCTGCTGGCCGATATTTCGCGGACCATCGACCATCTCTCCGGCGGTCGCTTCGTGCTCGGCCTCGGTTCAGGCTGGTTCGAGCTCGACTTCGAGGAATATGGTTATGAGTTCGGCACGGTGGCCAGCCGGCTCAAGCAACTCGAACGCGATCTGGAGACCATCAAGGAGCGCTGGAGCAAGCTCAATCCTCCTCCTCTGCGCCGTATTCCCATTCTCATCGGCGGCGGCGGCGAACAGGTGACGCTGCGCATCTGCGCCAAACATGCCGACACATGGCATTACTTCGGCGATGTCGAAACCATGAAACGCAAATCCGCCATTCTCGACGAGTGGTGCGTGAAGGTCGGGCGCGATCCGAAGGAGATCGTGCGTTCGACTTCGGTGGGTACAATGCGCACCGGAAAAGCCGACCCCGATCTCTATCTGGAAGCAGGCTTCACCCATTTCGTCGTCCATGCCCGCGGACCACAATGGGATTTGGGCGAGCTACGCGAAATTCTCGAATGGCGGAAATCACTGGGGTGATGGATGCCGGCTTTTCCAGCTTTCTATGATTACGGTCAGGGTGGCATTTGGCTGTACGTCAGGGGCGACAATGCCGAATAGATCAAGCGCGACTATCCGGAATTGATAATATTCGAACGCCGCCTTCGATCTGGACGGAGCAGCTTGAAACCTCGCACGCGCAAGACTTCGATTCCGTCGTAAAGCGCTTCGGATGCGATCCAGACTTAAGGGAGTTCGAAAAGAAGGTGCGGAGGATCGCCAAGTAAAGTACTAAACTGGAGAGAAAACCATGAATTACGTCGAGCTTGCGCTACTTGCAATTGCAGCGTTAACTAATGCGGAAATGGCTTTTGCCGATGATGCGGACACGCCAATTACTTACCACGTTCAGGGTCAGACCGTCGTAACGTACCACCCAACACGAGCGATACCTCTAAAGGACTATCCCAAAGTCACATGGATAGATAAGGCGGTTAGCT
>DASXXW010000003.1:0-13525 GCA_036502865.1 Rhizomicrobium sp. | reverse complement strand
AGCCCGAGATCGGCACGGTCGGACTGACAGAGAGCAGGGCACTCGCGGAAGGCTTTGCAATCGATGTCTACAAATCGAGTTTCCGACCGCTAAAGAACACACTTTCCGGCCGCGACGAACGCGCCGTGTTCAAGCTGATCGTCGATTCAAAGACGGATCGTTTGCTCGGCTGTCATCTGTTCGGACCCGATGCCGCCGAGATCGTTCAGGTCGTTGCCGTCACCATGAAAATGGGCGCCACCAAAGCGCATTTCGATGCCACGATTGCGCTGCATCCCAGCCTTGCCGAAGAGCTGGTGACGATGCGCACGAAGTCTTATTCGAAGACGCCCGAGTAGCGGCTCCGCATGACAGTTCTGTTACGGTCGTAGATTGCGGCAGGCGGGATTTTGTAGCATCCTCCAGTTCTTCCTGGAGGGAAACATGTCGATATCGGGATCGGTGGCACGCGCCGCAGCCGTGATTGCACTCTCGCTTGTAATCGCAGGCGGAGCATCGGCGAAGAAATTCGACATCACCACCTATCACTATGACAATTTCCGCACCGGCTGGAATTCGCAGGAAAAATCGCTGACGCCGGCCGCCGTGGGAAGCGCAAAATTCCAGATGCTTGCTTCGACGGCTCTGGACGACCAAGTAGACGCGCAGCCGTTGATCCTGACCCAACAGACCATCAAGGGAAAAGGCACGCACGACGTCGTCTACATTGCGACCGAAAGCAACAGCGTCTACGCCATCGATGCCAATAGCGGCGAGATTCTCCGCCAGACCAATCTCGGCGCGCCCGTTCCCCGCGACTCGTTACCGGGCGAATGCACGAATGGCGGACCCAATCTCGGGATCAATTCTACGCCTGCCATCGATCCCACGACGCATACGATTTATCTGATCGCCTATGTCTACAAGAAGAGCAAACCCTATTACTACGTACACGCGCTCGATCCGTCCTCGCTGGCGGATACGGTGAAGCCGGTCGAGATCACCGCACAAAGCCAGCTCTCCGACGGCACGACCTATGTTTTCGATCCGCATGAAGCGCGCAACCGCGCCGGCCTTTTGCTGGCCAACGGCAATCTCTATGCGGGCTTCGCCAGCTTCTGCGATTACGATGCCAATCTGTCGCGCGGCTGGATACTGGGCTGGAATGCCAGCACGTTGAGTCCGCTGGCCGCCAACGATCTCACCAATCAGACCGCCCATTCGACCAACGATTTCTTCCTGAGCACGATCTGGATGTCGGGTTTCGGACTCGCGGCGAGTTCGGCCGGCGATGTCTATTTCATCACCGGCAATTCGGATTATGCAGGCAATTCCTACAATCCTCCGATCAATATCGAAGAAAGCGTGGTGCAGATGTCGCCAGATCTGTCGAAGATCGAGCATCTGTTCACGCCGATGGGTTCGCAAAGCGGCTGGCAATATCTGGATGAAATCGACGGCGATTTCGGGTCAGGCGGTTTCATGATCCTGCCGCCGCAGAAAGGGCAACCGAGCGATCTTGCCGTAGCAACCGGCAAAGCCGGCATCATGTATGTGTTCAATGCCGACGATGTCAGCAACGGAAAGAAAAAGGGCGGCAAGGCCTATAGCTCCGTCGATCCGGGGCCCTGCTGGTGCGGCCCCTCTTATTACATGGGCAGCGACGGCACGGCACGCATCGTTTCGAGCAGCGCGTATACGGTCGATGTCTGGAAGCTCAAGGCGGAAGGCAAGCCCGGGCTCACGCTCGACAACAGCCCGGGCAATGTGGAGGACACGGTATATTTCCCGGGCTTTTTCACCAGTGTTTCTTCCAACGGGACGAAGCCGTCCTCGACGGTGATCTGGGCCGTCGGCAGGCCGGTCGATTTCGATCAGGAGCTGCTCAAGATTCACGCTTACGATCCGGAGCAGGGCAAACAGATATTTGTAGCCGATGCCGGGTATTGGACGAACTCACTGGGCGATTCCAACACCGTGCCGGTGGTTGCAAACGGAAAGGTCTATGTCGCCACTGTCAAATCGCTGGCGATCTTCGGCCTCGCCAAGACAGGCCAGGCACAGGCGAAATTACCGCCGCCGCCGAAGATCGTGCGTCCGCAACTCGCAGCCGGCGAGCATGAAGTCCGCGGCATCGTGCGGCGCATGTCCGGCTACACGCTTGTCGTACAGACCAAACAGGACAAACTGATCGCGGTCGATTACGCGCGCGCCGCTGCAAATTATAAGGTTGCAGCGCCATCCATCGGTCATGGCGTTCTGGTCCGCGGCACCTTCGAGGGAAAAGTTCTCAAGGCCAGGGTTGTCGGCCATGCGCCGGATCACCCCAGACAATGGCCATTGGACCGATAAGGGCGATCCAGATAGCCGGGCGAGCTGCTACAACATGGCGGCGTAAGGTTCGAGCGCGGTTTCGACGTTTTCCAGATCGTGAGTCTCGTTTTCTTCGTCGGTATCCTGCGCATAGCGCTCGGCCGTTTTGAGCGCGTCCTGCGCGATCGTCAGTCTCTTGCTTGCATAGTCCGCATAGCTGATGTGGCCGTTATAAAGTTCGACGCGAAGTTTGCTGCCCTCAACCCAGGCATCGGTAAAGTAGGACGTCAGTTTCTCGACCTCCGACTGCGTCGCCCCGCCTGGTACGGGGATCTGGTCGATGGAGGGATGCGCATCCGCTTGGCAGTTTTCGATCGCATGCGCCCACACATCGATCACTTGCCGTTCGTCGGGCGTCGGCGTCGCAGTGTTGGTAAGGATCGCGAAGGGCACCGGCCCGTCCGGGGGCGATTTGTAGAACTCTACCTTTGTGCGGATGGGATCGAGCGCGCGATCCTGCAATCGCACCATGCAGGCCTGCGCCATCGCCTTTGTCTTGTCGGCAAATGCGCGCGAGTCGAAATTATACTGGATGCCGCCGATGGTGTCGCAACCCGCTAGCGCCAGCGCCAGCACCGGCCAGATCAATCTTTTCATGAGCCCGCTGATGAAAGTGAAGTTCCTGCTCACCTTTTAGGATAGGAATGCGGTCCATGCCAGCCGAAGCTGCACCCGGAAAAACGTCTCGCGGCGGTTGCGTCTTTCCCTGTATATCGCCAGCGAGAATAGGAGCCCGACTTGGCACTACCCTGGAATCCTTCGAGTTGGCGCGAAAGGCCGATCCGCCAGGTGCCGGATTATCCGGACCCTGCCGCGTTGGCCGCGGTAGAGACGCGGCTCAAAACCCACCCCCCGCTGGTTTTCGCGGGCGAGGCGCGCAGCCTGAAGGCAAGGCTTGCGCAGGTGGCCGAGGGCCAGGCGTTTCTGCTTCAGGGTGGCGACTGCGCCGAAAGCTTCGCCGAATTCCACCCGGACAACATCCGCGACTCTTTCCGCGTGCTGCTGCAGATGGCGGTCATCCTCACTTTCGCAGCTGCCATGCCGGTGGTGAAACTCGGCCGTATCGCCGGGCAGTTTGCAAAGCCGCGCACGGCGGATGTGGAAACGCGGGGCGGCATCACCTTGCCGTCCTATCGCGGTGACAACATCAACGCGATGGAGTTCGACGAAGCGGGACGGACGCCGGATCCCGCGCGTCTGATGCAGGCCTATGCGCAATCCGCCGCGACGCTCAATCTGTTGCGCGCTTTCGCACAGGGCGGTTACGCCGATTTGCACAATGTGCATCGCTGGACGCTCGGTTTCATCGCCGGTTCTCCCGCGGGCGAGCGTTATCGCGCATTGGCGCAGCGCATCGGCGAAACGCTCGAATTCATGGAGGCTTGCGGCATCACGCCGGATTCGACGCCGCAACTACGTACAACCGAATTCTACACCAGCCACGAAGCCCTGTTGCTCGGCTATGAGCAGGCGCTTACGCGCATCGATTCCACCAGCGGCGAATGGTACGACACCTCTGCGCATTTCCTCTGGATCGGAGACCGCACGCGCGATCCTGCCGGCGCGCATGTCGAATTCTGCCGCGGCATCAAAAATCCGATCGGGTTGAAATGTGGGCCGTCGCTCGATGAAAGCGATCTGGCGCGGTTGCTTGCGATCCTCAATCCCGAGAACCAGCCGGGCCGCGTGACGTTGATCTGCCGTTTCGGTGCGGAGAAGGCCGGCGAGAAATTGCCGCGACTGATCCGCGCCGTGCAGCGCGAAGGTGCCGCGGTCGTTTGGTCCTGCGATCCCATGCACGGCAACACCATCACCGCGCAGACGGGCCTCAAGACGCGGTCCTTCGATCGCATCCTCAAAGAGGTGAAAACCTTCTTCGAGGTTCATCGCGCCGAGACAACCCATGCCGGCGGGGTTCATTTCGAGATGACGGGCCAGAACGTCACGGAATGCCTGGGTGGCGCGCAGGCCATTTCGGAAGATGACCTGTCCCGGCGCTACCACACCCATTGCGATCCCAGGCTCAATGCCAGTCAGGCGCTTGAGCTTGCTTTCCTGATGGCGGAAAGTTTGCGCGCAGAGCGTATGAAGGACGCGCGTTTCGCAGCTTCGGCCTGAGGCTCGCGGTCTGCAGGCTTTCACGGAGGGTCGGAGAGGGCATGGGTGCCGCGCGCCTTCTGGCAAAGGGCTGGATCGTATTTTGCGTCTATGTCGGCGGTTTGGCTTTGGGCCGGGCCGTGGCGAGCGGCATTCCGTTGGGGTCTGCCTCGGCGCCGATTCTCGTCTGCGTCCTGCTTTTTGGAGCGATGGGCCTGCTTTTTGTCGCCGGCTACGGCCTGTCAGCCGGTCATGTGCGCCCGCTGCTTCCGGGGCGGCTTACTCCAGCGACCTTGTTGCCGGGTTTTAACGAGCTCGTTTTTGTTGCCTTTACCCTCATCATATTCGGCGTCCAGGTCTTTTACGCGCCGCATTTCCCAAGGGTGGCCGTCGTCGATGCGGTCGAGGGGGCGATGCGCTTTGTGGTTCTGGGGCAGGCGGCGCTCGAAAGCGCACTGGTCCATTGCAATCTGGATGGTGGGCGGTTGCTCGTATCGGCCCTGTCCTGGCTGCTGGCGCTGATCTTCCTCGGCTCCTCGCTGTCGCGCCTTCGATTGGCTGCCGGGATCATCCGGCTGGAGCGCAAGGAGCGCCCCGAGGCCCTTGGCGCCCAGCCTCTCGCCCTGGCTTTAGGTGTAGCCGCCGTGATCGGCATCCAGCTCCTTTATATCGGCAGCGCCTATCTTTTGTTGTCCTGCGGGGAGCTGGGCGCGCTGTGGGGGGATGCGATCATCGGCCTTGGGCCCCTGACCCTCGCCTATCTCATCGTAGCCGCGTTAACCAATTCTCTGGCGCTGGGACCGAGCGCCTGATCGCCTATTCACCATGTCGGGCCGCATCCGAGGGCGTAACAAGACGAAACATTTTATGAGTCGCGCCCGGACTCCATCTGTGGCTGATAAACACTCGCATATACACGGGGATTCCCGTTGCAGGCTTCCTGTAGCCAGTCCCTCCGCCCCTTAAGGGCCGGGGTCGTGGGTATCGGAGCGTTCGGTCGCCACCACGCGGCCAAATACGCCCTGATGGATGGTATAGAATTGGTCGGTGTCGCCGATCCGTGCGTGAAAGCGCGCCGGGCAGCGAACGCGAACCATGGCGTCCCGGTTTTCGCCGAATGGCGGGATCTGCTGGGTGCCGTGGATGTCGTCAGCGTCTGCTCGCCCGCCATGACCCATGCGTCCATCGTGCGGGCCTTCCTCGATGCCGGCGCGCATGTTCTTGTGGAAAAACCGATCGCGACGAAGCTGTTCGAAGCCGATCAGCTGGTGGCGCTGGCGCAGCTCAAAAACCGCGTGCTGACGGTCGGCCACCAGGAGCGCTTCGTCTTCGCCCATACGGGCCTTCTCGATTATGCCGACGCGCCGCTCTCCGTCGAATGCTGGCGGATCGGCGAATGGTCGGGCCGCGGCTCCGATGTGAGCGTCGTGCTCGACCTGATGATCCACGATCTCGATCTCGTGCACCGGCTCGTGCCGGGTACCATTGGCGAGATCGAAGCGACCGGACGCGTGGCGAAGAGCTGGCATATGGACGATGTCGAGGCGCATCTCGAATTCGAAAACGGCACGGAAGTGACGCTTTCGGCGAGCCGGGTGGCCAACCACCGCCGCCGCGGCATGCGCGCGATCTATATGGACGGCGTGATCGAGATCGATTTCATCGCGCGGACCATCCGCAACACCACGCGGCGCCATCTCAATCCGCTGGTGCTGGACGATCCTCTCGGCGAGTCGCTCGCGGCTTTTGTCGAAGCGGCCCGCGGCAATGCCGAGCCTTTCGTGCGGCCCGAAGAAGCGCGCCGTGCGCTCGCCACGGCGCTTCAGATCGAAGATGCCTGTCTCCCCATGGCGCTCCCTCGCGCTACCGGCACTTACGCCCGGGTTTAAGTCCGCACTTCTCCGCGGGGCGTACGCGCTACGCCACATCGGCATTGTGCGTCCTTCGACAAGCTCAGGATGAGGCGAGTGGTGACTTGCGTCCATCGGGATGGCAGTAAGGCTTTCCTTATGCTGAGCCTGCCGAAGCACGCGGTATGTTTGGCCGAAGCATTTTTCCTTTATGTTAGGTGCCACCACACATAACCCTCTCTCGAGGGGAGGGTAAGTTGTTCATGACGAGCACGGTACGCGATCAATCATTATGAAAAACACGTTCCGCATCGCGCTGGCGCAACTCAATCCGGTGATGGGCGATATCGCCGGGAACATCGCCAAAGCGCGCGCCGCGCGTGCGAAGGCGGCGATAGCCGCCGCGGATGTCGTCCTGTTTTCCGAATTGTTTGTCGTCGGCTATCCGCCCGAAGATCTGGTGCTCAAACCCGCTTTGCAGGCCGATGCACGCGCGGCCGTGGAACATTTCGCCCGCGAAACACATGATGGCGGGCCGGCGGTTCTGATCGGCGCGCCCTGGGTTGAAGACGGGAAACTCCACAACGCTTTTCTGCTGCTCGATCAGGGCGGCATCGCCGCGCGCACCTTCAAATATAATCTTCCCAATTACGGTGTGTTCGATGAGAAGCGCGTGTTCGCGCCAGGGCCGTTACCCGCGCCGTTCGATGTACGTGGCGTAAGACTGGGCGTGCCCATCTGCGAAGACATCTGGTCTCCGGAAACAGTGAACTGTCTGGCCACGCAAAACAGCGAGATATTCCTTGTGCCGAACGGCTCGCCCTTCGAAGCGGGCAAGGAAGATGTGAGGCTTTCGCTCGTCCGCACACATACTGCGCAACACAAAAGACCGATGATCTATCTGAACCAGATCGGCGGACAGGACGAACTTGTTTTCGATGGCGCATCTTTCGTCGTCAATGGCGACGATCTACTCGCCGTTTTGCTGCCGCCCTGGGAAGAGCAGGTAACGATCACCGAATGGAACAGGGCGGGTGATAGTTGGGTTTGCAAATCCGGCGAGCGCTGGGTGGGCGAGGAGCGCACGCAATCCATCTATCACGCCATGATGCTGGGGCTCGCCGATTATGTGAACAAGAACCGGTTTTCCGGAATCGTACTTGGTCTCTCCGGTGGCATCGATTCGGCTTTGTCTGCAGCCGTCGCCGTCGATGCATTGGGCGTGGAGCGCGTGCGCGCGGTGATGATGCCGTCGCGTTACACGACGCAAGAAAGTCTGGACGATGCCGAAGCGTGCGCGCAATTGCTGGGAATTCGCTGCGATACCATTGCGATAGAAGACGCGTTCGCGACGATGAATACGACTTTGGCGCCGGCATTCGCGGGCCGTGCGCCCGATATTACGGAAGAAAATCTGCAATCGCGGATTCGCGGTGTGATCCTGATGGCGATCTCGAACAAATTCGGGCCCATGGTGCTGACCACGGGCAACAAATCGGAGATGAGCGTCGGTTATGCGACGCTCTATGGCGATATGTGCGGCGGCTACAATGTGTTGAAGGACGTGTACAAGACGGAGGTCTATGCGCTGGCCCGCTGGCGCAACCAGTCCTTTCCAAATAAAGCGCGCGGACCGATAGGACGTGTGATGCCCGAAAATGTGCTGACACGCGCGCCGACGGCCGAATTGCGCGCCAACCAGACGGACCAGGATTCCCTGCCTCCCTATGATATTCTCGACGGCATTCTGGAATGCCTCGTGGAACGGGAGATGTCGTTCGAGGATGTCGTGGCGAAAGGCTTTGAACCTGCAATCGTTCGCCGTGTGGAACAATTACTGTATGGCGCAGAGTATAAGCGTCGCCAGGCGCCGCCGGGCGTGAAAATTACCTCGCGCAATTTCGGCCGCGACCGCCGATATCCGATCACCAACGCATTCCGGGATGTGCAATGAGCGCGCTGGCTTTCTGATGTCGTCACCATTTGTGTTCATTAGCATAGGAACGCCTGCCACCGATATGCAGCGGCAGTTCAAGCTATCGATTTTGAAATGCGTTCGTGCTCAGGGGTTTCATCCTCGGACAGTCGGAGATGGTCCCGAGGACACTGACCATACTCACGTACGTCCCTTTGATCATGCTACCTCTGTCCTTGCAAAGTGCAGCGGCGTGGTCGTTGTTGCTTACGAGAAGGATTTTGCAACCCGCTTATCGCGGAATCAGATGAACAAGCCGCCGCGTACAGATCGTGATGTGCGACTAACGACAGTCTGGAATCACGCGGAAGCTGGAATTGCATATTCTTTGAGATTGCCTCTATTGCTGCTCTGTGAGCGCGGATTAAGACAAGAAGGAATGTTAGAGCAGAATGTTTTGGGATTCGTAGCCGAGATCGATCTTACGGAGGAATACTTGTCCTCGCCGGTTTTTCAAACTCGTCTGGAAAGTTGGGCCAATGCTGTCAGGGAACATGCAGATAAACCAAATAATCTATTATCGGTTGAACAGGTCGCTTCTATTTCAATATCTGACCTTGTAGCTCTTTTGAGAAAGATGAGGCTTTCGACAATCTGGAGTATTATATTGGCATTAGCCGCGCTTATTGCAGCTGCATACAATGTCGGTTTTTGGATTGGATCTGTCCACAAATGAACCTGCTTGTCCGCTTCGCGCCGTCGCCGACGGGATTGCTTCATGTCGGCAATGCACGCACCGCCATGCTCAATCATCTGTTTGCGCGCAAGGAAGGCGCGCGCTTCTTGCTGCGTATCGACGATACCGATACGGAGCGGTCGAAGCCGGAATATGAAGCGGCGATCATTGCCGATCTGGAATGGCTCGGCATCGGTCACGATCTCTTTGCGCGACAGATACTTCGCGCCGATTCGCATCGTGCGGCCGGCGAAACGCTGAAAGCGGCCGGGCGTCTTTATCCCTGTTACGAGACGCAGCTGGAGCTTGAGCGCAAGCGCAAGCGTCAGATCGCGCAGGGTCGTCCGCCGGTCTATGATCGCGCGGCGCTGTCGCTCTCTGCGGAAGAACGTTCCCGTCTGGAAGATCAGGGACGGATGCCGCATTGGCGGTTCAAATTGACCGGCAATCAAATCGTATGGCGCGATCTTGTGCGCGGCGAAGTGGCGATCGAAACCTCGGCGCTCTCCGATCCCGTACTTATCCGCGAGGATGGACGTTTTCTCTACACGCTGCCGTCGGTCGTCGACGATGTCGATTATTCCGTCAGCCACGTGATCCGGGGCGAGGATCACGTGACGAACACGGCGGTGCAGATCGAAATATTCGAAGCTTTGTCTGCGCCGGTTCCGCATTTCGCGCATTTTCCGCTGCTTGTCGGCGTGGGCGGGGAGGCGCTGTCGAAGCGGCTCGGTTCGCTGTCGCTCAAATCCTTGCGCGAAGAGGAGGGGATCGAGTCTTTGGCGCTCGCCTGTCTGCTCGCCAAGACCGGCACGTCGGATCCGATCGAATTGCGTGACTCCGTCGACACCCTCACCAGGGAATTTTCTTTTGAGAAGATCGGGCGGGCGCCGGCGCATTTCGATCCCGCGGAGCTCGTGCATCTCAATGCACGGCTTCTCCATACGCTGTCTTATGAGGCAGTTTCGCGGCGGCTTGCCGAAATGGATATTGGAGGCGGGGCGGCGTTCTGGGACGCGGTGAAGCCCAACCTGACGCGCCTGTCCGAAGCCGCGGATTTCTGGGCGATGGTAGGAGGGCCTATCGCGCCGGTGGTGGAAAATCCGGAGTTACTTGCCAAGGCGGCGGAGCTGCTACCGCCGGAGCCGTGGGATGAACAAATTTGGCCCGTTTGGACCCGTGCCGTTTCGGATGCGGCAGGGACCAAGGGCCGCGCGCTTTTTCATCCTCTCCGCCTCGCCTTGACAGGCCGCGAGAATGGACCGGAGCTGAAAAAGCTGTTACCGCTCATCGGTCGCGCGAAGGCATTGGCGCGGCTCAACGGAGAAACCGCGTGATTGTCAAACAATATTCAAGGATCGCGATCTGCGGCTGAGGCCGCGCGGATTTTCCACTTTATCCCCGCAAAAGCGGGGGCCCAGCACAAACGACGCGCAATTTGCATCCGGCTTCCCGCTTGCGCGGGACAGAAAACATGCAGGTAATTCCATGACCTTTCGGCTTCACAATACGCTCACGCGCAGCAAGGAAGACTTTACGCCGCTCGATCCGGAAAACGTGCGGATGTATGTCTGCGGACCGACGGTTTACGACTTTGCGCATATCGGCAATGCACGGCCGGTGATTGTCTTCGATGTGGTGTTCAGATTACTTCGTCATCTCTATGGCGAGGCGCATGTAACTTATGTGCGCAACGTCACCGACATCGATGACAAGATCAATGCGCGTGCACGTGATCTCGCATTGGAGAAGAAAATTTCGGTCGAGGAAGCGCGCGCCGAAATCACGGAGAAGACGGCGCAGCAATACCAGGACGATGTTTCAGCGCTCGGTTGCCTTCCGCCGACGCATGCGCCGCGCGCCACAGAATATGTGGCGCGGATGGTCGCGATGATCGAAACACTGATCGCATCGGGTCACGCCTATGAAGCGGAAGGCCATGTATTGTTCGATGTTTCATCGAAGCCGGATTACGGCAGGCTGGCGCGCCGCTCGCTGGACGACATGATCGCCGGCGCGCGGGTCGACGTGGCGCCGTACAAACGCGGAGCGATGGATTTCGTGCTTTGGAAACCGTCGGACGACGAAACACCTGGCTGGCCGAGTCCCTGGGGTCGCGGCCGCCCCGGCTGGCATATCGAATGCTCGGCCATGGGTGAAGCCTTGCTGGGCGACACGTTCGACATTCATGGCGGCGGCATCGATCTCATATTTCCGCATCACGAGAACGAGATCGCGCAAAGCGAATGCGCACATGGAGGAAAGCTGCTCTCGCGTTACTGGATGCATAATGGTTTCCTGAATGTCGAAGGCGAGAAGATGTCGAAATCGCTTGGTAATTTCGTCACCATTCGCGATTTGCTCGCCGACTGGCCCGGAGATGTATTGCGGTTCAACATGCTGCGCAGCCATTACCGCCAACCCATGGATTGGACGGTGCAGGGCATGAAGGAAAGCTGGAGCGTGCTCGAGAAATGGTACGACATTGCCGAGCCCGTCGCATCGCGGCGCATCAGCGATGGTGTGTTTGATGCTTTGCTGGATGATCTCAACACGCCGCAAGCCATAGCGGAACTCCATCGTGCCGGACCGGAAGAACTCGCCGGCGGATTGGCATTACTTGGCTTTTCGCCCGACCCTGGAAGGCTCGCCGCGCGTCCGCCGATTCCCGTCGAAGAGATCGCCGATGGGATTGCTGCGCGTCTCGCGGCGCGCAAAGCAAAGAACTTCAAGGAGTCGGATCGAATTCGTGACGAGCTTCTCGGCAAAGGGATTCAGCTCAAGGACAATCCCGACGGCACGACGACCTGGGACGTGAAGCGGTGAGGTTGTGTCCGTCATACGCCAAGCATTTCCTCCCCCGCTTGCGGGGGAGGTGTCCGCGAAGCGGACGGAGGGGTCCGCATAACACCACGCCCCCTCCGATTTGCTCCGCTGTGCTTCGCAAATCACCTCCCCCGCAAGCGGGGGAGGAAAAACTTTGCGAGATCGCGTGACCGAACGCGAGCATCACGACGATCCGGCCGGTATAACATACGCGGTGCTGTCCTATGGTTTGTGGGGAATCGCGCCGCTATATTGGCGGCTGCTCGATAGCGTGCCGCCTTTCGAAGTCACCTTGCACCGTATCGTCTGGTGCGCACTGTTCGTGCTGGCGGTCACTTTGCTGCGCCGGCGCTGGCTGCAGATCGTTGCGATTGTGCGCACGCCGCGGCTTGTGGGCATGCTTGCGTTGACCGGCTGTCTCATCTCGCTCAACTGGACCATCTATATTTATTGCGTAGCGAGCCGCCAGCTCGTGGAAGCGAGCCTTGGTTATTATATCAATCCGCTGATCTCGGTTGCGCTCGGCGTATTGCTGTTCGGCGAGCGCATGTCGCGGCTGAGGCTCCTCGCGGTGGTGCTCGCGTCTTTGGCGGTTGCAGTCAAAGCCGTGTCGCTCGGACATTTCCCGTGGATCGCGCCGGTTCTCGCGGTTTCGTTCGGATTCTACGGCTATTTCCGCAAGCTCGCCCCGGTGGACGCGATGGACGGGTTGCTGATCGAATCCTGGGCCATTCTGCCGTTCTCCGCGTCGCTGCTGATATATTGGTACCTGAAGGGCACCGCCGCATTTCCCTCGCCGGATTGGACCCGCGATGCATTGCTGATCTTTGCCGGTCCTATCACTGCGATTCCGCTGGCGCTGTTCGCAGCGGGAGCGCGGCGCATCAGGCTCTCGACCATCGGCTTCCTGCAATATCTTTCTCCGTCTATCACGCTGCTCCTGGCGATTTTCGGTTTTGGCGAACCCTTCACGCGCCTCGATGCGCTCGCTTTCGGCTGCGTCTGGGCCGCGCTGGTTCTTGTTGCGCTTGAAGGGCAAATGGCACGCCTCAGGCCACGGTCAACTTAGCTTTTCTCCCCCATGTATGGGGGAGGAAACATAAAATTGCGAGTGTAGTTGTTCGACGAGCGTTAAGCAGGCGCCGCTAGCAGCCTGCCGATTGTTTCCATCGCGTCGCGCGGGGTGGAAACAAAGACGTGATGGGATTTGATATTTTCCAGCGCGAAACCATGCGCGACGACCTGATCGAGAAGCTGTTTCAGCGGTGCATAGTAGTTCGCAACATCGACCACGATGATCGGCTTGGCATGCACACGTAGCTGCGTGGTGGTGACGACCTCGAAATATTCGTCGAGCGTACCAAGTCCGCCGGGCAGGATCACGAAAGCATCGGAGAGCGCCAGCATGCGCGCTTTGCGCTGCTGGAGATCGGGCGTGACGATCAATTCCTCCGCCGATTTGAGCGGCGGTTCGATACCGCGCAGGAAACTCGGCAGGATGCCAATGACGGGTCCATCGGCAGCGCGCGTGGCGCGCGCCACTTCGCCCATCAGCCCTACATTTCCGCCGCCGAATACGAGCCGGTAGCCGTTCTCGCCGATCAGCCGGCCGAGTTCGCGCGCCGCTTCCGCATAGGCCGGGTCGTTGCCGGGGGACGATCCGCAAAAGACGCAGATGGTGCGACCGCTTCGATGCGGCGCCATCTGTGTGTCTTGCCGGTCATGCGGGGCAGGCAATTCGGAGCCGCC
>DASXXW010000002.1:0-3827 GCA_036502865.1 Rhizomicrobium sp. | reverse complement strand
AGAATATGCAGGACGCAAACAGACGGGATGGGCGGAAGCGCCATCGCTCAGGCTTATTTCAACCGCAGGTGCGCCGCTGGATTCCGCCACGAAAGCAGCGACCGAAGATTTGTTTCAACAGACTCTGCACAATGGCTATGGCATCACGGAATGTTCTCCGACCGTCACGCTGACATCGCTGGACCGGCCCCGTCTGGATTGCAGCGTGGGCGAGCCTCTCGCGGGGCTCGAAACGCGACTTGTCACACCGTCCGGAGATGATGCAGTGCCGGGCGAGATCGGGGAATTATGGGTGCGCGGTCCGGGTGTCATGCAGGGTTATTACCGCGCGCCTGCGGAGACCGCGGAAGTTATTACTCCGGACGGCTGGTTCAGGACCGGCGACCTGGCGCGCAGGGACGATGGAAATGTCTTCATCGTCGGACGCTGCAAGGAAATGATCATCCGCTTCGGGTTCAACGTGTATCCGGCGGAAATCGAAGGCGTGCTGAACGCCCATCCCGCGGTTGCCCGTTCGGCGGTCATCTCCTCTACGCGCGATGGATCCGAAGACCTCATCGCCTGTGTGGAATTGCGTCCGGGCGCATCCTGCAGCGCCGGGGAACTTGCCGCGCATGCAGCCGCGAACCTCGCAGCCTACAAACATCCATCCGAACTGGTCATTGTCGAGGCGCTGCCGCTCAGTCCGGCGGGAAAAATACTCAAACCGGCACTTGCGAATCTGCTCGCAGATCGCCGTAGCGCCGATCGCGCGGCATGATTGTCGGGCGTTGCCCGACGCTGCGGTTCATTTGCCGTTCAGGCTTGAATTTTTAGTGCTGTTGCCGCAGGTGACAGGTCGAATGCGCATGCCCTGACCGGTGTGCGACCCGGGGTGAAATCCAATTGCGCGGCGGGGCGCGCGCGATGAAGGGCGAAGCAGCGGCATGTCGCAGCTTTACGATCTCACTGCGGATAGTGTGCGCTGGCTCTATGATCGCCGTATCAGTGCGCCGCCGATCCTGGACGAAACGCTCTATTTCCCGCAGGTGCATAAATTTGCACGCGCGTGGGAATCGATTCGCGACGAAGCGCTCGCCGTTTCGCGCAATCTGGCGCAGGTCCCCCGCTTCCACGAATTGATGGAAGCCCAGGCGCCGATCTCGGCGAATGACGGACATGATTGGCGCATCTTCGTGCTGCGCGCATATGGCGCAGACATCAAGGCAAATCTGGCGCGCTGCCCCGCCACGGCGGCATTGGTAGCTGCCTGTCCGAATGTTTTATCGGCTTCGTTCTCATTTCTTGCGCCGGGCAAACATATCCCGCCGCATCGCGGACCGTTTCGCGGCGTGGTGCGCTGCCACCTCGGCCTCAGCATGCCGCGAGGGTCCGACGGACGCGTGGGCGCCATCCTTTGGATCGATGGCGTCGAACACCGGCTGAACAACGGGGATTATCTCGTCTGGGATGATACATACACCCATGAAGTTCTGAACGGCACCGACGAAGTGCGCATTGCGCTGCTGCTCGATATCTGGCGCCACGGCATGCCGGCCGACATGACAGTCCTGTCCAGTATTATCGTCGGCATGGTGCGTATGGGGATGCTGATCAAGGGCAATCCCTTCACGCCCTGAACCCGGCCGATTTTCGTCCGCTCGGCGATTTTGCTTCCGTTGGGCCGCCGCAGTTCCTACGCTCGCGCCGTTCAGAGGGGCGAGGCATGCGTAGTATCACGCGACGGAAATCCATCGACGCATTGGCGCAAAGCGGGCGGCAGTTGCAGCCCACCCTGAGCTGGCCACACCTGATGGCGCTCGGCGTCGGCGCCATTGTCGGCACCGGAATCTACACGCTGACCGGCATCGGCGCGGGGCTGGCCGGCCCTGCCGTTCTCGTCTCCTTCGCGATCTGCGGCGTGATCTGCGGCTGCGCGGCGCTGTGCTACGCCGAAATGGCGACGATGATGCCCGTGGCCGGCAGCGCCTACACCTACAGCTATGCAGTATTGGGCGAAATGGTGGCCTGGATCATCGGCTGGAGCCTCGTTCTCGAATACACCGTCGCCGCGGCCGCCGTCGCCGTAGGCTGGTCGGCGCATTTCACCGAATTCCTGAATGCCGTCGGCTTGCCCCTGCCCCTCGCGCTTTCACACGGTACATTCGCGGGCGGGATCCTCGATCTTCCGGCCGTGATCATCGGTTGCATCATTACCGGACTGCTTGTTTTGGGTACGCGCGAGAGCGCGACGGTCAATCTGGTTCTTGTCGGGATCAAGCTTGCAGCACTTCTTCTCTTCGTGGTGCTTGCGGCGCCTGCATTCGACGCTGCGCGGTTTCATCCCTTCGCGCCCTACGGTTTCGCCGCGCATATCGATGCGGGCGGGACAAAGCGCGGCGTGCTCGCGGCAGCCGCGTTGATCTTCTTCGCCTTCTACGGCTTCGATGCGGTTTCGACTGCGGCGGAAGAAACAAAGAAGCCGGCGCGCGATCTGTCCATCGGTATCGTCGGCTCGATGATCATCTGCACGGCCATCTATATTGCGGTAGCCGCGGCAGCACTGGGCGCGGCGTCGTATATCGATATTTCCAACACAGCCGCACCGCTCGTGCATGTGCTTGAGCTTGTTCGCCATCCTCTCGCCGCGCAGATCATCGCCTCGGCGGCGATCGTGGCGCTGCCCACTGTCATTCTTGTTCTGATGTATGGACAGAGCCGGATCTGGTTCGTGATGGCGCGGGACGGTCTTCTGCCGCAACAGCTCGCAACGCTGCACAAGACGCGCGGCACACCGGTGACCATGACGATATTCGCCGGTTTCTGGGTCGTTATGCTTGCGGCCACCTTGCCGCTCGACAGGATCGCGCTTCTCGCGAATGCCGGCACACTCGCCGCTTTCATCGCCGTCGCGTTGTCGCTGTTCATATTGCGGCTGCGTGAGCCTCTGCGTCCGCGCGTGTTTCGTGCGCCATTGGGCATGGCCGTGGCCTTTATCTGAATGGCCGGCTGTATTTATCTGTTCCTGAATGGACTGCCCCGTTTCACGCAATGGTGGTTTGTTCTGTGGAATGCGGCAGGCCTGCTGCTATATTTCGCCTATGGCGTGCGAAACAGCCGCCTCGCCGGGACGGACTCTGTAACATGATAGTTCGCTTGCATTTTGCTTCTGTCATAATCGATACGCATGGTAGCGAACCGGACAGCGTTTCGTGAGAAGAAGATAATCAAGACCGATGGCAAACGGCTTCGACCCTCTGGTGAATATCTTCGGTCGCCAGCTTCTGCTGCGCGCCGTGCAATGTGTATTTCTTGCGGCGTTTGTATTCACATTCGTTGCGGCCGTCATGCCACCCCGTCATGCGCCACAATTGTTTCCCTGGGATAAGGCGGAGCATTTCGCCGCATTCTATACGCTGACGGTGCTGGCGCTCGCGGCGTTTCCGCGCCGAAGTCCGATAGTAATTGCGGTTCTTCTATCGGCGTTTGGCGGCGCCATCGAACTGGTTCAGGCGTTGCCCATCGTCAATCGCGATGCCGATATCATGGACTGGGCCGCCGATACGATCGCGGTCCTTGCCGCGCTCGCGCCGATGATCACGGCGCATTGGCGCCGTCTGTTCGCAAAGAACAGCTGATATCCTGAAACGGGAATTTGTTACTTCGGCGAGGTCGTCGTCGTGCTGCTGGTATTGCTGCCGCTTCCGCCGCACGCGGCAAGGCACACGGCGGCGGCCACGGCAATGGCGGCGCCAACGACGATGGCCGCTGCGCCCAGCGTGAATCCTGCGGCTCCTGCTGTACCGGCTGCATCCCCCGCAGGCACGGTGCCTTCATCCTGAACGGGC
>DASXXW010000001.1:0-25068 GCA_036502865.1 Rhizomicrobium sp. | reverse complement strand
CAGAATCTCGCCCTGCACGTCGACGGTGATCTTCTTCGACAGGTCGCCGTTGGCGACCGCGATGGTCACGTCGGCGATGTTGCGCACCTGGGAAGTGAGGTTCGAAGCCATGGAATTGACGTTCTCGGTGAGATCCTTCCAGGTTCCGGCCACGCCTTTCACTTCCGCCTGGCCGCCGAGTTTGCCTTCGGTGCCGACCTCTCTCGCCACGCGCGTTACTTCCGATGCAAACGCGTTCAACTGATCCACCATCGTGTTGATCGTGTTCTTCAGCTCCAGAATTTCGCCGCGCACGTCCACCGTGATCTTGCGCGACAAATCGCCGGTGGCAACGGCGGTCGTTACTTCGGCGATGTTGCGGACTTGGGCGGTGAGATTGCCCGCCATCGAGTTCACCGAGTCGGTGAGGTCCTTCCACGTACCGGCAACACCGGGCACGTTCGCCTGTCCGCCAAGCCGGCCTTCGGTGCCGACTTCGCGCGCCACGCGCGTCACTTCGCCGGCGAAGCGGTTCAGCTGATCGACCATCGTGTTCAGCGTTTCCTTCAGCTGAAGGATTTCGCCGCGCACGTCGACGGTGATCTTGCGCGAAAGATCGCCATTGGCGATGGCGGTTGCCACTTCCGCGATGTTTCGAACCTGGCCGGTGAGGTTGCCGGCCATCGAATTCACGGAGTCGGTCAAGTCTTTCCAGGTACCTGCAACGCCCGGCACTTGGGCCTGGCCGCCAAGCTTTCCATCCGTTCCCACTTCGCGCGCCACGCGCGTCACTTCCGCGGCGAAGGCGTTCAGCTGGTCCACCATCGTATTGATGGTTTCCTTGAGCTGCAGGATTTCGCCGCTCACATTTACGGTGATCTTCTTGGAGAGGTCCCCTTGCGCCACGGCCGTCGCCACTTCGGCGATGTTGCGGACTTGCGCCGTGAGGTTCGACGCCATGGAGTTCACGGAGTCGGTCAAATCTTTCCAGGTGCCCGCCACGCCGCGCACGATGGCCTGACCGCCGAGGCGTCCGTCCGTTCCCACTTCGCGCGCCACGCGTGTCACTTCCGACGCAAAGGCGTTCAGCTGATCGACGGTGGAGTTGATTGTTTCCTTCAGCTGCAGAATCTCGCCGCGGACGTCCACGGTAATTTTCTTGGACAAGTCGCCATTCGCCATCGCGGTCGAGACTTCCGCGATGTTGCGGACTTGCGCCGTGAGGTTGGACGCCATGGAATTCACGGAGTCGGTCAAATCTTTCCATGTGCCGGCCACGCCCAGCACGTTTGCCTGTCCGCCCAGACGTCCGTCAGTGCCGACTTCGCGCGCCACGCGCGTCACTTCGCCGGCGAAGGCGTTGAGCTGATCGACCATCGTATTGACGGTTTCTTTGAGCTGCAGGATTTCGCCGCTCACATTCACCGTGATCTTCTTGGAGAGGTCGCCGCCCGCGATGGCTGTCGCGACCTCGGCGATGTTACGAACCTGAGCCGTCAGGTTCGACGCCATGAAGTTGACGTTGTCGGTGAGGTCTTTCCATGTGCCGGCCACGCCCGGCACTGTGGCCTGTCCGCCAAGCTTGCCTTCGGTGCCGACTTCGCGCGCCACGCGCGTCACTTCCGAAGCGAAACCATTAAGCTGATCGACCATCGTGTTGATGGTGTCTTTCAACTCGAGAATTTCGCCGCGCACGTCGACGGTGATTTTGCGCGAAAGGTCGCCGCGCGCGACCGCGGTTGTCACTTGTGCGATGTTGCGAACCTGGTCCGTCAGGTTGCCGCACATCGCGTTCACGGAGTCGGTCAAATCCTTCCAGGTGCCGGCCACGCCCGGCACGATCGCCTGGCCGCCGAGCTTGCCGTCGGTGCCGACTTCGCGCGCCACGCGCGTCACTTCCGACGCGAAGGACCGCAGCTGATCCACCATCGTATTGATAGCTTCCTTGAGCTGCAGAATTTCGCCGCGCACGTCCACGGTGATCTTCTTGGACAAATCGCCCATGGCGACCGCGATCGTCACTTCGGCGATGTTGCGAACCTGGGCCGTCAGGTTCGATGCCATGGAGTTGACGCTCTCGGTGAGGTCCTTCCAGACGCCCGTCACTTCGCGCACCTGCGCCTGTCCGCCGAGCTTGCCCTCGGTGCCGACTTCGCGGGCCACGCGCGTCACTTCCGACGTGAAGACGCCGAGCTGTTTGATCATGGTATTGACGATGGTGGCGGCCTGAAGGAATTCGCCCTTCAACGGACGGCCTTCCACGTCGAGCCGCACGGTCTGCAGGAGGTTGCCCTGTGCCACGGCTTCAATGGCACGAGTCACTTCGGTTGTCGGCCACAGCAGATCGTCGATCAGCTGATTGATGGAGCCTTCCATCGCGCCCCACGAACCGGACAGGCTGCCGAGCTTCACGCGATGGCGTGTCTGCCCGTCCCGGCCGACCAGCTTGCCCACATGTTCGAGCTGCTCGGCCATGCGCTGATTATTGGCCACAATCTCATTGAAGGTGTCGGCGATCTTGCCCAGCAGGCCAGTCTCATGGCTCGACATGCGGACGGAGAAATCGCCCGTCTTTACGGCTTGGAGGGCATGCAACAGCTCATGCAGGTCGGCGGTATGCCCATTCAGCTTCGCGGCTTCCGGATTGTCGACGGGCGGGGGCGGCGCCATTCTGCGTTTGCGGCTACGAACAACGGTTTCGCCCTTTGCGGACATGGCATTTTCCTTCAACGATCGAATGCTGGAGTGACAGTCTGCGCGGGGATGATAACTGCGAAGGTGCTAACAAAAGAGACAGCCAAGCGCCGCGCGGCGCACGCGCCAACCCCGATTGCCACCTTCGAGAGTCCTAATAACCCCAGCCCTCAACGCGCCAGAATCAAACTGGTTCCCGAGAAGCCGGCACCTGTTTCCGCATCGCCGGAGGGGCCGCCATGAAGGAGCGAGTCGGCGTCACGCAGAAAGCGCCGCTGAACCCCGGACTGCCGAGGGCAGCCAGGGGCCGCGGCTCTATTACAATGAGGCGGCGATAGAACTGAACGTATTGCTGAGATTGGTGCCGACGACCGAAACGGCGCTGAGGATGACGACTGCGAGAAGTGCTGCGATCACTCCATATTCTATGGCCGTTACCCCGGTATCGTCTGCAGCGAAACGCGATAAAATTGCGTACATGGCACCCTCCGACAGATTGGCCAACGCCGCCCCCGTCTTCCGTTGCGCCCCGAGCGGCAACACCCGCGGAAGTAGAGTAATCCCTTTATAGGTTGGTTTATGAGATCGTTACGATTTTCATGATCTCAGCAGAAATCCGGAAACCTGCCGGGTACGATATATGATGGTTTCGGATGTCTTTACGGAGTGGCGAGCGCATAACGAAGTGTTATCTCTTGACCCGTCGCGGGCCGCGGGAATGCAGGCTTAGTAAAGGTCGATAGTCATGATGGTGGTGCGGCGGGCATGGACGGCCACGCTACTGCCACCCAGAAGATCGCTTCCACCTCATTGCCCTGGCCGAGCGGCGCCAGTAATATTTCACAGGCCAGCCAGTTTTTCCCCACCGTACTCGCGCGTGTTGCAAGCCTGACGGGTAAAACACTTTTGCGCGGCAGGTCGAACGAATAGTGCCACCGCTGTTCGACTTCTGGCGGAAACATCTCCGAGAGCGGCCGATTCTGGATGTTTCCCCAGACGTCGCGCGCATGATTGGTCTGCAGCGTAATGATATAATCACAGTCGTCGCTGCCGAGGCGCAGAACGTCCACCAGATTCACATATCCGATGAATTCCTTCATGGCGCGGGGTTCGAGGTCGCGCCGCGACGGCATCCGGCGCCCCCGGCAAAGCGACTGCCAATAGGCGCGGGCCTTGATTGTTTGCGGGCGCGAAAATGCCAGATCCCAATCGACCGAGATCGGCCACAGTTCAAACGCGGGCAGCTGGTGGAGCGCTGAGTTCATATCGGACTACTACGCTAGCCATTAAAGCTTTCCCAACCATAAACCAGCCGTGAACGGTTGTATCCATTGGCTTCGGTCATTGGGCAAACAGAATGCTGCGCTATTGCGCGCATATTTATGATAGTTGTCCGGCGAAAGACCCGCGAGCCGGGCGTCGGACAAGGCGTTCCGGCTATAGCGAGCCGGCAACCGTATTGAAGACAGTTCTGAGCCGCTCTCCCGTGCTGGAAACGGCGCCAATGATAATGAGTGAAAGCAGGGCGGCGATAAGGCCATATTCGATGGCGGTCACACCCGCCTGGTCGGATGCGAACGCAGCAAGCATCGCCTTCATGAAAATATCGCCCCAACCATGAGTGAGTTCGTTGTAGTACACTGCCTGGCTGTCATTAACAAAAAGTTGGTTCGCGCTCCGGTCACGATCACCATTGAGCCTGAATTCCAGCCCGGGTTCCTGCGCGAGCGGCAATGTCCAACATTGCCGGTTTTTCATCTGTTATTAGGAGTGGTCTGGTAGGTTTGCACCGTTCTGTATGGGGCTGTGCCTGCCCGCGTGAAAGCCTCGCCGTCTCGGTCCCCCCGTAGCGTCGGCGAGGCTTTCTTTTTGTTCTGCCTGTTTGTCCATGGATGGCAGACCTCAAGAGCTGGCGAGGCTGTTTTCAGAGTCCGGGGCCAGAAAATATTTGAAGATGGGCGCCGCGCTGCATGCGTGCGGCAGCAGCCTCACGCGAGGCGAAAACGAAAAGAGGCGGTGTGCCCGCCCCGTTCGACGCTATAAACCAAGACGTGTCTTACAGCGATGTCGCAATCTTGCTGAAGGTGGATGACAGGTGCAGCCCGTCATTAGCCAAGGCGGAGATGATAACAATGCCGATCAAGGCGGCGATGAGGCCGTATTCGATCGCGGTGACCCCTGATTCATCGGACAGGAATGCAGCAAACAAACTCTTCATAAGACCCCTCGGCACGGTGATGAGTAACGCCGTGTAGGATATTGCCTGTATGCTGTTAAAAAAGGGTAACGCACGCATGACCCTCGTTCATACTGTCAAATGATAAAGGCGGTATGAACGGGAGCACTGCCAATTTGGAAAGCAAAAGACTTTGCAGGTCTTGAGTCAGAAGAGTGATGATTGATAGTTGATAATCCAGCTGCGTAACTGACTCATTGTTGACAAGTTCACTTCGGCGGATTGGAGAGCAGATACGGCAGACCATTATTGATGTTTGCGCTCTCGCTCCACACAGCCGGTTCGAACCCCGCCGGGAGGCCGGACTGAAGCTGTTCCATTGACAGGCCATTGATGCCTGGATCGTTGGCGATGTTTCCGGCACCCTCACTCAAATTCGTGATGCCGCTTGTCGTTGTATCCCAATATCCGTCACCGATACCTCGGCTTCGATCGGCCCCGACGAATCCTCCGATATCGCTCCCGGCGCCGGCCGAAGCCACTCCCGCGGAATATGATGCCTCGATGTCACACTTAAAGCCGGCGAATATGGCATTCGCGCCCGCCAATCCGCCGGCAAACGAATTTGATCCTCCTTTAACCGAGCCAATTGCGTACGAATTGCTCACCACAGCTGCGTCACAGTATCCGATGAGTCCACCCAGATATGAATCGTCTGGACCAGTCACATTTCCTGTCGCAAAACTCTGGCGCACTTCGGAACCACTCTCAGAACTCGTGAGATCACCTGCCAGGCCACCGAAAGCCGAGGGCGAAAATGTTGTCGTGGACGATTGAACATTACCTGCTGCATATGAACTTTCAATCGTCACTTGACCTCCTTCTCCGATTAACCCTCCAGAGCGATACGCCGCATCAACGACACGGCCCGTCGCGAAAGAATTTTTGATCGTACCGCCTTGGTCAAAAGCGATCAGTCCGCCAGTTGTATACCCTCCCCGTACCTCAGCCCTAGAATAGGAACCCTCGATTGTGTCATACGCACCCGAACTAACAAGGCCACCGAGACCGTCGTCAACAGTGCCGGTCACATTGCCGCGCGAAGACGAATTGGTGATATCGCCGTAATCATAACCTACCAGACCGCCTTCGCTTAAATCATCGTATGAGCTATTTGCCGAATCGAAAACTGAGACCCGAGTGGCACTATAGGAAACTGTACCCCCATTAATGCCCGCCAATCCACCCAAAGCACAATTTCTCGTAGCCGAAACAGAACCTGTGACTAGTATACCTGAAACAAATCCGAGATTCTCGCCGACCAGAACACCCATATCACAGGATGCTCGCTTGTGGCTTCTCTTGTGGTAAGCGACGTTCGCAGCGAAGATAGCTTTTTTAAAAGTAATATCACGTATTTCGCTGCCTGATGCAGATTCACTGAATAAACCAATTGCTTCAGAGCCGATATCGATTGTTACGTAGACAGATAAATTCGATATCGTGTTTCCAAGGCCCTCGAATGATCCTTTAAAGAACGTTGCAATTGGAGAACCATTGTACTGCCCATCTTTGCTCGCGTCATAGTCTCCAGCGAACGCGTAGTGGCCCGACGGATTCGTCTCTACGGCTGCCGCAAGCGAAGCTATGGAATTGATCAGCGTGTAGCTCGTCCCATTGATCGTGAGCTTTCCGGTCATCTTCCTGAAGGTCACATGCCCCTTGCCGGAGAAGGCGAGTTCGCCACCGCTGCCGCCCTCATCGGTGAGGATAGAGAGACCGCTTTTGCCGTTGATCGTGACCGGCGAAGTGATCTTGAGCGATTGATACGCATCTAGCGTCAGCGCATTGGCAGGCCAGTCCAATTTCGCAGCCACGTCGATACTATTTGCTTGTATGCCGGGGCCTGTGGTGGTGATCGTCACGTTGCCAGTAGCGAGAAGTGTCTCCAAATCGCCGACATTGAGCACGGCATTACTTGCGGAAGGCGTACACACGCCTCCCGAGCAGTTTACGTTCTTGGTTGGATCCAACGAGATGGTCACGTCCGCCCGCGCCGCCGTGGCCGCGCAGAAGATTAGAAGGAACCCCGTGGTAAAAAGAGTCCGATATTTCAACCGCATGACTGGTTTCCAAGTAGTTTGACTAGGAGCATATCACAACGCCGCGTTCTGCGCATCGCGGAGCCGATAGGTGGCGCAAGCGGTAATGGAAGCCGTTCGTTAGAGGTTGAACGTTTGGGCTGTATCAGGAGGTCCCGCCGTTGCCGGGACATGCTCCGAGAGAAAGGCTCGATCCGGGCCGGCGATGTGAAGGCCCAAGCCATCCGGGATAAGGGGCTGGCCCCGGAGAACCGGAAGCTGCGGGCAGTGGCAATCGTTTGCGGCTGCGGCCGATGAACCGCTGCCAGATTGAGGAGGGCAGCGGTTTGTGCTATTTTTACACCCCAGGGCCATAGGGGGACTCAATGAACTCCATCACCAAAACTCTTCTCCTCGGTGCAGCGTTCGGAGCGCTGGCAACAGCCCCCGCCGTGGCGGGAGACGTTCCGAATATCCATGTTCTGGCGCTGCATCCTGGCCACCAGACTGTTCACAAGACCAGCATGCATAAGGGCGGCGTCACCAACATCACCAGCACGATCGGTGTTTCCACATTTGTTCCGGCGTCCGATCTCGACAAAAAGGTAAAGTTGGCCGACACCTTCTACCTGTTCTACGACAGCGGCTCATTCTGCAACTCGTTGGGAAAGCAGAAGTTCAAGCTCCAGGAGAGGAAGACCCAGTACGCGAAACTCGGCTATGCGACCTTGACGTATAGCGGATACTGCAGCAGCACGGGCCCAACCGTGTTGCATGGCAACACCTACAAGCTTACGAATCCGCAAGGCGAAGGCAAAACCGACAGTTTCGTTTCCAGCATGATCACAAGGTTCGTGCGCAACGGCGTGAAGTACAAGTGGACGGTGAATCTGGACGTCAACGTCGCCATCGGCGAATAATTCGCGGGCAAGCCCCAGAGGTAAGGCTTGGAAGATCATTTCCGGGCATTTGCTTTACGCCGCCTTCGGGTGTCTTTGATAGTATCCCGCAAAATCCAGCGACGGCTTGCTGGTAAGGGCGAGTAGTGCGACGCGACGGACTTGCGCGCCACGAGTCCGGGCGTGTGTGATTTCGGATGGTTTGAGGTTTTCAGCCATTAGTGGCAGATGCGCCAACATAGCGGAGGTATGGCGACCCCGAGAGGATTCGAACCTCCGGCCTACAGATTAGGAATCTGCCGCTCTATCCGTCTGAGCTACGGGGTCTGCCGGCGCCGGGCGAACCGGCGTGCCCCTCCTTAGCCTATCCGGGCGGGCGCCGGAATCCCCAGGGATTGGGGGCAGGGGGAATAAATCCATACCAATTCCGTCCTATAGTCACGTTCGGGTGCCTCGCCACCGGCTCTTTGCAGGGCGGAGGCATCGGGTACTTCGGGCCCAGAGGGGTCGAAGGTGGTTGGCGGCAAGAAAGAATGGTTCGGAAAGGCCCTGATAGCGCAATTGCCTGCGCTGCGCCGCTATGCGCGCGCCCTGACCGGAAATGCCGCGCTGGCGGACGATCTGGTTCAGGATTGCGTGGAGCGGGCGCTGAGACAGTGGGAAGGGTTGCGCGATCTCCAGCGGGTGGGGAGCTGGCTGCGCTCCATCCTGCACAATCTCTATATCGACGAATTGCGCCGCAGCCGCACCCGCGGGCACGAAGAGGAGGTTACGGAATTGGCCGATGACCTTGCACTGAGCACCCCGCCGCGGGACGGCACGGTGGGAATCGATTTTGTGCGCGCCATGGCGAGCCTGAGTGTCGAACACCGTCAGGTGCTGCTGCTGGTCGGGCTGGAGAACAAGAATTATCGCGATGTGGCCGACGAGCTTGGAATCCCGATCGGAACGGTGATGTCGCGGCTCGCGCGCGGTCGCGAGAGATTGAGAAGTGCGCTGGAAGGCGAGTGGCCCGCACAGGTGCGGCCGCTCGAAGCGCGGGAAATGCGTCAATGAATCAGAGAATGGAAATTCGCGAAGAAGAACTGCATGCGCTGATCGACGGCGAACTCGACGCCGTGGAGCGTGCGCGCGTGCAGGCCATCGTCGATGGAAACACCTATCTGCGCGAACGCGCATCGCTTTATCGCGAGGACAAGGCGCGTCTTGTTTCGATCTATGGCGGCGGCATGAGCGAGCCTTTGCCGCGCGCATGGATTGAGCAGATCGAAGCGGCATCGAAGCTGCAGCGCTGGCGCGCGCAAAGCTGGGGCATCGCCGCTTTGGCTGCGAGTTTCGTACTTGTGTTTTCCGGGCTGTTTGCATGGCGCGAATTCTCGCCGCCGCCTATGCATGCCGATGTGGTTGCCGATGCGCTGGCTGCGCGATCCGGTGATATCCATCCCGATACCGTGATACCGGCCAGCGCGACGACGGAAGTCACAGATGAAGCGCGTGTCATGACCGCCGCGCTCGATGCGCGGGTAAAGGCGCCGGATCTCACGCGCCTCGGTTACCGGCTCATCGATATCAACGAATATTCCGGCGCGGCGCGGGCTTTCGAGCTGCGTTATGCGGCGCCAGATGGCCAGGTTTTCACGCTCTATCTCCGCCGTTCGTCGGGCACGCCGCGCTTCGATCAGTTCAAGCAGAACGGGCTTCGTGTTTGCATCTGGCAGGATGACATCGTCGCCATGGTGATGTCGGGCAAGATGTCTGCTGCGCTGATGCAGCGCGTCGCCAGCCTCGCTTATACCAACCTGACTCTATAGAGCTTATTTCTCCGAAACCCGCTCAAACACGGCGTTTTGTCGCCGGTTTCTTTCTGATACGCTTCGCTGCATCCAGGGGATGTCAGGTGACCGAAGCTCGAACGGGCTTCTGCGGCGGGGTAATTACATATGAGCTTGCGTGTTGTGGGCGCCGGTTGCGGGCGCACGGGGACTGCGTCGTTGAAGATGG
This sequence comes from Rhizomicrobium sp., assembly GCA_036502865.1. Taxonomy (GTDB): domain Bacteria; phylum Pseudomonadota; class Alphaproteobacteria; order Micropepsales; family Micropepsaceae; genus Rhizomicrobium. The sequence goes on along the minus strand of DASXXW010000001.1, from coordinate 15,238 downwards.
CGCTGGAGCGTCTGCTCGGCGCTCCCTGTTATCACATGATCGAAGTGTTTCAGCATCCGGAGCATGTGCCGCAGTGGCATCAGGCCATGCTCGGCAATGAGCCCGATTGGAATGTCCTGATGTCGGGCTATGCGGCGGCGGTGGACTGGCCGGCCTCTGCCTGCTGGCCGGAACTGATGCACGCTTTTCCCGATGCACTCGTGCTGCTGTCCGTTCGCGATCCCGAAGCCTGGTGGCAAAGCGCGAATGAAACGATCTTTGCGGGCCTCGACAAAAATCCCATCGCGCCGCCGGGATGGTTGGAGATGGCTCATGCGATGCTGGAAAACCGGTGGTGCGCAAATTATCGGGATCGCGCTGCTTCGATCGCGGCGTTTGAGAAGCACAACGCCCAGGTGCGCGCCACCGTACCGCCCGAACGCCTGCTGGTGTGGCAGGCGGGCGATGGCTGGGCGCCGATCTGCAAGGCGCTGAACCTCGAAATTCCGGACGAACCGTTTCCGCGCACGAACACGCGCGAAGAATGGCGCGCCCGCGCCGCCGCACGGGCAGAACAGGCCCGGAAAGAGGCGGAGGATAGGCATGGTTGATTTCGACCGGCGACAGGCTATGTGAAGCGGGATTGCTGCAAGGGAGATTGAGATGGGACTTTTCGACGGCATGCTGGGCGGGATCGTCGGCGCGGAAATGGCGACGGTCGTGAACGGATTGATCGAGCGCCACGGCGGCATGCAAGGCGTGGTCAGCCAGCTCCGCAGCAATGGTTTGGGCCCGACCGTGAATTCCTGGATGAACGAGGGGCCTAACGCACCTATCGCACCGCAGGATGTGCACAAGGCTTTCGGCGAGCAGACGATGAACGAGCTTGCGGCGCAGGCTGGTGTTTCACCGGAGGAACTGGCGCAGAAACTCGCGCAGGTTCTTCCACACGCCGTCAACGCCGTTGGGCCGGAGGGCAGCGTACCGTCCGTCTGAGACAGCTCGCCTGCCGGTTGGCTGTTCAGCCGCCAACCGGTTCGCGCCCGTCGAGGCGAGTTGGTAATTACCTGCAGCCTTTGCTCTTGTTCAGGAATGCGGTTGCGGATGCAGCCAGATCTTCGGTGACGATCAGGTCCTGCTCTCTCTTGTTTTTGCTCTTGAACTGACCGGCAGCGATGCCGAGCGGATATTCCGGCGTATCGAAATTCACCGGCGCTCCGAAGCTGCCATCGCCATTACCCGGCAGAATGCTGATCGTGTTGCCGATCAAATTGGCGACGGCGAGATCGACAAATTTGTCGCCGTTGAAGCGGCCGATAGCGAGACCATCGGGACCGGCACCGGCTGCATATTCTGCCGCGTCGCCGAATGTCCCGTCGCCCTTTCCAAGCAGAATGCTGACGCCACTCGCCTGGCCGTTATTATAATCGGCAGTGGCAAGATCCGGCTTTCCGTCGCCATTGAAATCATACGCTAGCACGACAGCGGGAGCGGTGCCTGTCGGGTAATCGACATGGGGCTTGAACGAACCATTACCCTTGCCGAGCAGGATGCTGACGGTACTGTAATAATAACCGGTGACTGCGAGATCCATCTTGCCGTCATGATTGAAGTCCGCAGCGGCTACCGAATATGGTTCCTGGCCCGTAGCAAATGTGGTCATTGCACCGAATGTGCCGTCGCCTTTGTTGAGCAACACGCCGACATCGTCGGCGCCTTCATTGGCAACAACAACATCGGGCGCGCCATCGCCATTCACATCCGCCAGAATCACCCAGTGTGGGTAGCTGCCGGCCGTATATCTTTGTTGTGTCTGGAAGGTTCCGTCGCCATTGCCGAGGAGGACGCTTACGCTTGCGCCCGTGTCATTGCCGGTGACGAGATCGAGTTTGCCGTCGCCGTTCACATCGCCCACTGCGAGCGCATCGGGGCCCGCGCCGACGGAATAGGTCACGGCCTTCTGGAAAGTCCCGTCACCATTGCCGAGAAACACACCGACCGACCCCGTACCTCCACCGCTATAGTTCACTTGCGCAAAATCGAGCTTGCCGTCCTTGTTGAAATCTCCAACCGCGATGGACTGCGGATTTGCGCCGGTGCTGAGATCGCTTGCCTTGAATTTCAGCTTGCAGACGGGCGGCATTTCCTGTGCAAGAGCGGCGGCGCTCGCATTCAACAGCAAAGCCGGCAGCAAAATTCGCGACAGCAGGCGCATCGCATCCTCCCAAATGAAACGAACCACCGTTCTTTGTACAACGCCGCTGCTTGAACGCAATCGCATTCCGCTATCGCCCAAGCCGACGATGAATATCGCCCATCAACAGTTCCGGATCATAGGGTTTGGCGAAACGCGGCACACCGCGAAAGCGTTCGGGCAGCGCGTCGGCGTAGCCGCTTAGGAAGATGAAAGGGATGTTCTCCGACATCAGCTCGTCTGCGATCGGCCATGCCATGCTGCCGCCCATGTTGATATCGAGCAGAACGAGGTCCACCCGCTCGCGGGCGAGCGCCTCGCGCGTTGCCTGAAGCGTACCGAACGGACCAATTACCATATAACCTTTCGCGCGCAGCTCTTCTTCCAGCACCAGAAAGACCAGGAACTCGTCCTCGGCAACGAGGATGCGCGCGGCTTCCGCGGGATGGGGGTTCGCGCTCAAATGCGCACCCGGTATTGCAGCGACGGGATGCGAATGAAACAGCGAAGACCGCGTGGGTCGAAATCGAGCCGCACCTCACTTTGCAGATCGGAAACCAGCGCGCGCTCGAGCAGCAACCTGCCGAAGCCTGAACGCTGCGGCGGCGAAACCGCGGGGCCGCCGTTCTCCATCCAGATTATATCAAGCTCGCCGTTGTCCGGATCGATGCTCCAGTTCACATCGACCGTTCCGGTGTCAGTCGTGAGGGCTCCGTATTTGGCTGCGTTGGTAGCGAGCTCGTGAATTGAAAGTCCCAGCGTCAGTGCGCATTTGGGCGAAAGGTCGACTTTCGGCCCGGCGATGGTGACATTGCGACTTCCGCTCTGCATGTAGGGTGCGAATTCGTCGGCGAACAAAGTGTCAATCGGTACGCTTTCCCAATTGGAATCCGCCAGACGGCCATGCGTCTGTGCAAGTCCGCGAATCCGCGCTTCGAACGCCGCACGCGCGTCTCCCATATCGACACCGGCAAAGGATTGGCGCGCGATCGAGATAACCGTCGCCAGCGTGTTCTTCACCCGATGATTGAGTTCGGCCATGAGCAGATTGCGCAGTGCCTCTGCCTGTTTGCGTTCCGATATGTTGCGCGCAATCTTCGATGCCGCGATGATTTTGCCGCTCCCATCGCGCATGGGAGATACCGTCAGCGATATCTCCATCAACGTGCCGTCCTTGCGACGGCGAATTGTTTCGTAATGGTCGATATGTTCGCCGCGCCGTATACGGTTCAGTATGTTTGGTTCCTCATCGAGACGATGTTCCGGGATGAGAATGGTGACGGGTTGGCCGACGGCCTCCCCGGCGGTGTAACCGAACAAACGTTCGGCGCCTCTGTTCCAGCTGAGAATGATGCCGTTCAGATCCTTGCTGATGATGGCATCGTCGGAATATTCGACGATCGAGGCGAGATGCTCCAATGCACGAGCATCGGAAACGGGCAGCTCGATTTCGTGAAAGGAATGCAGCACGCCGAGAACGCGCCCTGAAGCGTTGCGGAACACCTCCACATCCGATCGTATTTCCCGCCGCGAACCGTCGCCGCCGGTCACGCTTTCCCGCAAACCACTCACAGCGGTACCGGAGCCGAGTGCTTGCTGCACGGCCGATGTCGTGCCTCCGGCGAGACGTCCTGCGCGAACATTGGTTCGGGTGATCCGGCCTTCGGAATCGAAAAGCCTCAGGCCCCGCGGGATCGCATCCCACGCGGCCTGATCCAGTGCCAGCAGGGACTTCAAGACTGCTTCAGAGTGCGCGACGCCGATCGATTCGGTGTCATTCATGGCGATCCGCCCCGGCCGGAAATAACCCCAACGTATCGCAACGCAACCATTGCGGTAGTCGTTCCATGATCGGGAACATTCCTATATTCCATTCGTTCAGCGGGCCGGCGGGGCGCGATGTAAATCCGTTTCCAAGGCGACACTTTAGAGAGATTATGGCGGCAGGCGAGTTTGCCGCCAGGGTGATTACGGGAAATGGGCACTCCGAACGCGGATGATTCCAACGAGACCGCGCCGACTTTCCTCTCCGGCGGGGGCGAACTGGGCGCTCGGATCCGCGCCTATCCCTGGGCCACGACCCCCATGGGACCGCCGGCCCTTTGGCCGCAAAGCCTCAAGCTCGCGATCCGGGTCATGCTCGCATCCATGCAACCCTTCTGGATCGGTTGGGGTCCGGAACTGATCTACTTCTACAACGACCCCTATAAGTCGATCATCGGAGGCAAGCATCCCTGGGCGCTGGGACGCCCAACTGCGGAGGTCTGGCGGGAAATCTGGACGGACATCGCGCCGCTTCTCGACACGGCGATGAAAGGCGATCAGGGGACCTATGTCGAGAGCCAACTCCTCATCATGCATCGGCATGGCTATGAGGAGGAAACATATTACACGTTCTCATATTCGCCCATCCCGAACGACGACGGCAGTGTTGGCGGAATTATTTGCGCCAACAGCGACGATACACGGCGCGTCATCGGCGAACGGCAATTGGCGCTTTTGGCTGAATTGGCTGCTGGAACCGCCAACGCCCGCAGCTGGCGGGAAGCCTGTATCACCAGCGCCCAGGCGCTTGAAACCGATCCGCACGACCTGCCATTCGCACTGATTTATATCGCCGAGGCGGAGAGCGATACGCTGTCGCTTGCCGGTACGAGCGGGATCGTTCCGGGTCATCCCGCGGCACCCGAAATGGTGTCGACACGATCGGAGATCTGGCCCTTCGACGAGGTGCTGCGCAAACATGACATCAAGATCGTTTCAGATCTTGACAGCAGGATCGCAGGCGGTGTGCCGGCAGGTCCGTGGGCGCGTGCCCCGAAAAACGTGGCCATCATTCCCATCCTGCCGACGGGCGAGACGGGCCGGTCCGGTGTACTCGTAGCGGGCCTAAACCCCTATCGTCTGCCTGATGAGGATTATCAGGCATTTCTTGGGCTCGTAGCCGGACAGATCGCATCCGCGATCGCCAATGCGCAGGCCTATGATGAGGAACGGCGCCGCGCCGAATCGCTCGCCGAGCTCGACCGGGCCAAGACAACATTCTTTTCGAATGTCAGCCATGAATTCCGGACGCCGCTCACACTCATGCTGGGTCCGCTGGAAGATGCGCTGAATTCGGTGTCGGCGCCGCTCGCCGAAAATCAGCGCGAGAGAATCCAGACCGCCCATCGCAACGGCCTCCGGTTACTCAAGCTCGTCAATTCTCTCCTCGACTTTTCGCGTATCGAAGCGGGACGAATAGAAGCAAATTACGAACCGACGGACATCGCCGGGCTTACCGCCAATCTCGCCGCAAATTTTGAATCGGCGATCGAAAGGGCGGGGTTGCGCTTCATCATAAAGTGCCCGCATCTCGGCGAAGTGGTCTGGCTCGACCACGACATGTGGGAAAAGATTGTTCTCAACCTGCTCTCCAACGCTTTCAAATTCACTTTGGACGGTGAAATTTCCATAGAAATGCGACGGCATGACCAGTTCGTGGAACTGGTTGTGGCCGATACGGGCGTCGGTATTCCGGCACACGAATTGCCGCGACTGTTTGAACGTTTCCATCGTGTGGAAGGGCAGGAAAGCCGATCGTTCGAAGGATCGGGAATAGGTCTTGCGCTCGTTCAGGAGCTGGTGCGCCTGCAGGGCGGAAAAATCGAAGTGGAGAGCGAGGTCGGAAAGGGCACAAAGTTTGTTGTCCGCTTACCGATGGGACATTCGCATCTGCCGCAGGATCGACTCGGCGGTTCCAGACGACGCGGCTCTACCTCCGTGCGTGCGGATGCGTTTGTTGCCGAGGCCATGCGCTGGCTGCCTGGCGCGGGCGAACCGCCGTCCGTTCTTTCCGCGCGAGAAGAGGCGGAGGCGTCCTTACCGTCAAAAGCTCCGGATGCGCATGTTCTTGTGGTCGATGACAGCGCCGACATGCGCGATTACATCAAGAAATTGCTGGCCAAACGCTGGAGCGTCGAAACCGCCTCCGACGGCCATGCAGCGCTCGAGCAGATACGAACAAACAAACCGGACCTGCTTCTCACCGATGTGATGATGCCTGGGCTTGACGGTTTCGGTTTGCTGCGGGAGATCCGGAAGCATCCGGAGTTCAGCGACATGCCCGTCATCGTGCTGTCGGCGCGCGCGGGAGAGGAAGCGCGTGTCGAAGGTCTGGATGCGGGCGCCGACGATTATCTGACCAAGCCGTTTTCCGCCCGCGAATTGGTAGCGCGAGTCAACACCAATCTCGAACTTGCGCGTTTGCGCCGCGAAGCTACGCACGAATTACGAAAGGCCAAGGAAGAACTCGAAAAGCGCGTGCAGGAGGAAATCGCTGAACGCATGGACGCCGAGGCACAGTTACGGCAGGCACAGAAGATGGAGGCGGTCGGCAAGCTGACCGGCGGAGTGGCGCATGATTTCAACAATGTGCTGCAGGTCATCGGCGGCAATCTGCAATTGTTGATGAAGGATGTCGCCAACAATACGCGCGCCGAACAGAGACTGCAGACGGCGCTGGCCGGCGTTTCGCGCGGTTCGCGCCTGGCGTCGCAGCTCCTTGCATTCGGGCGCAGGCAGCCTCTTGCCCCCAAGGTCGTCAATCTCGGCCGGCTCGTACGCAGCATCGACGATATGTTGCGCCGGGCTTTGGGCGAGGCCATCGAACTTGAAACGATCGCGTCCGGCGGTCTTTGGAATACGTTTGTCGATACGGCGCATGTCGAAAATGCGCTCCTCAATCTCGTCATCAATGCGCGAGATGCCATGGGCATAAGCGGCAAGCTTACGATCGAATTGGGAAATGCTTTTCTCGATGAGTATTATTGCGCGCGCAATGCCGAGGTGACGCCGGGCCAATATGTAATGCTGGCCGTGAGCGACACCGGCAGTGGCATGTCGCCGGACGTGATGGATCGGGTGTTCGAGCCGTTTTTCACGACCAAGCCCGAAGGGCAGGGCACGGGCCTTGGCCTCAGCATGGTCTACGGTTTCGTCAAACAGTCCGGCGGACATGTGAAGATCTACAGCGAGGTCGGCCAGGGAACGACCATTCGTCTCTATCTGCCGCGCGCGGTGCAGCAGGAAGATGTGGAAGCGGAGATCGAGCCGGGCGCGGCGACCGGCGGCAGCGAGTCCATACTCGTCGTGGAGGACGATGAAGATGTACGCGAGACTGTAGTCTCTATGATGTCGGAGCTTGGTTATAACGTCTTGAAAGCAAAGGATGCCGACAACGCGCTCGCGATACTGGAAAGCGGCGTACACATCGATCTTCTGTTCACTGATGTCATCATGCCCGGCAAATTGCGAAGCCCGGAACTCGCACGCAAGGCCCGGGAGCGTATTCCCGGCATCCGGGTACTTTTCACATCGGGTTATACGGAAAACGCCATTGTTCATGGCGGACGGCTGGATGAAGGCGTCGATCTTCTGAGCAAACCCTATTCGCGCGAAAAGCTTGCGCGCAAATTGCGTCATGCGTTGCAGAACAAAGCCCAGCTTGAAATTGCCGGAACCAGGACATTGGATAGCAAATCGAGCCTCAAGGGCAAACCTCTGCGCGTTCTGCTGGTAGAAGACGAAGTGCTCATCCGCATGTCCACGGCCGAGATGCTCGCCGATCTCGGACACACCGTGATCGAGGCTGGCAATGCGGAAGAAGCGCTGACGCTTGTGGGCGAACAGGATGTCGATCTGCTTCTCACCGATATCGGGTTGCCGCAGGTTTCGGGAACCGAGCTCGCCCAGGAGATAAGGAAATCACGGCCGGATATCGTCGTCGTATTTGCGTCCGGTTATGGGCGACCCGCAGAGGAAGGCGGCATGGAAGGTGCGGTTGTTCTGCCCAAACCGTTCAGTGATCGCGAGCTTGCTGCAGCGCTGGCACAGGCGGTGAATTCACGCCCGTAGATTCGCAAATGTGTTTGCGACGCATTACGGGGTCGTGATCTGGTGAAATAAACTCACGATCTGTGGCGCCGCCAGCCCACCATAATGCGCATCCATTTTGTTGATTTCTTCTCGCGCCTGATCGCGTTTTCCGTCGGAGATCAGTGATTGCAGTTCTGCCAACCTCGCGTTCATTTCGGTATCGATTGCGGCGCGGCATTTCGCAAGTTTCGCCGCATCGCTGTCCAGCGGCTGGGCCAGAATATCCAGGGCGCGCGAGAGTGCAGCCGGGCCGATCGCATCGTGCCCGCCACCCATCGTCGTGTGTTGGTCGATATGAAACACGCACCAATCGCGCATCGAATGCATGCTTGCGGTGTCCGCAGCGATGACACCGATATCCTGATCGCCCGTGAGATAAATGAGCTGCGTTGAGTCCTGGAATCGCTGAAAGAGATTACGTGGCGGAAGCGGCGTGACGGCGTCGCCGATCGGATCGCTGCCGGCATTGAGGATCGCACTGCGGAAAACGTCGGGGTATCCCAATGCGATGCGCATGGCGACACGCGAACCGCCCGAAAAGCCCGAGAGATAAATGCGCGTGGGATCGAGATGGTATTGCTGTGCGACATTTGCTTCCGCGAGTAGCGCCAAAGGTTCGCGCCGCGCCATCACATTCTGATCGTTGCCCGAGCGCGCCGCGCTCACGAATATCATTCCATATTGATCGAGCACCGGTCCCCAGCCATCCGGCAATCGCGCCGAATTCCACGGTGGCACAAATACGATCAGACCATACCCTGCGGCAGGAACCTTGGACGGGACGTAAAGTGCAAACTTCTCGTCCGGGAGATTTATCGGCTGATCGCTGAGCCGTGCGCCGCCGGCTATCATTTTCTGCAATTGATCGTTCTTCAACGGGCTCAGCAGCCGCCACGCCAGTTCGGCATTGCCTGAAAGCGGCGAATAAGACGCGAAACTAACTTCTCTCAGATTTGCAGCAGGTTGCGGCTGCGCGAAAGTCTGAGCATCCGTTAGCAAGAGTGTCGCACAGGCCAACGCCAACACTTCAACGCGGGGTATGATTCCTCTCATCCGCGCAGCATAGGCACGCAAAAAACTCGCGGGTGATCACGAGTTTGTGCGCAGCGCGAGATTTAATTCAAGATTTGAAAGTAACTCTCAAATGGGTGCACCGGCAACCGATAAGGAATTCGGTGTGCCGGTGCATCCGACCTGAGCTTCGGCTCCGCCTTACGGTTTCAGCCTGTACACTTCGCCAAGTCCGTATCCGCCGCCATATTGCGTCGTGCCGTAAATCTGGCCGGTTTTGTCGATCGCGAGCGTGCCGTATGGGTAGCCGCCATCGGAACAGCCGTTTTGCGAGCACCAGCTATAGAGACGTTTGTATTTTCCCTTCGCGACTTCGAACAACACGCCGTAGTTTCCGTCGCCGCCACGGCTCGTTATCCCGAAGACGTTTCCGGACGAGTCCAGGGCAACTCCGGCAAATGGCTGGGAGCCGTCGGTGCAATTCGATTCTGAACAGAAGCTATGCAGCACCGAATATTTTCCATTTGCGGCGAGTTCAAACACGACACCGTCATGATTTTTGCCGCCGAAATAGGTGGTGCCGTAGAGATTTCCGGCGGAGTCTTCGGCGACGCCGCCATATGATCCGCTGCCGTCGGTACAACTCCCGCCCGCGTTGCAGAGTGTGTAGAGCACCTTGTCTGTCCAGGTCCCGCCGGAATTCGAAAGCTGGTAGATCGTTCCACCATTCTGGGCGCCATAATATTCCGTGGTGCCGAGGAGATTACCCGACGGATCCACAAGCACGCCGGCTTCGGGCAGGCCTCCGTCAGTGCAATTGGCGGCGCTGCAGAAATTATAGACGGTCTGAAAATTCCACTGGCTGCCTTGAGGAGCCAGTGAATAGACGATGCCGGCTCCTTCCGTGCCGCCGGCGATCGTCGTGCCATAGAGCGGCGATTTGCCGTCATAGAGCGCGCCGCTGCTTTGTCCGGCATAGGAAAGACCGTCAGGCCCGAATCCATCGGTGCCGTTGAACTGATAGAGATAGTGGAGCGCGTATTTTCGATTTTTCGCCTTCAGTTCGAACACGGCCCCGTCACCATTGCCGGAACTGCCGCCGAAATAGAGGACGCCATAGATGTTGCCGGATGTATCCTGGATGAGCGTCGTACTGGGGCCTTCGTCGGGCTGACAGCTGGGAGGCGTGCCGGCGCAAAAGCTCTGAAGCGTTTTGAGCTTTGCTGCGCCATGTTTATCTGTAAGCGAGAAGACCGTGCCGCCATTATATGTGCCGCCGAAACCCGTGCTCCCGATGAGTTTGTTCGACGACAGAAGCGTCACGCCGCCATAAGGCTGATCGCCGTCGGGGCAACCGGACTGGCTGCAAAAGGAATAGATCGAATCGAGTTTGGCCGCTGCATTGGTCGTTTGTACCGAGGCCATCAGGGCCGTGGTGCCCAAGATGAGTGCCGCCACGGACGCGCCATGACGAAGTTGAAGCTGCATGAATTCCTCCCGTTATTTGCGCTTAGACCTATCAGCACATTCAGGGGAGGGAAATAGCAATCCCGGTCGTCCGGAAGCCAACGTCTGTTTGTTCGTGAGCCGCTTGCCGCTGGCGATCTCTAGAGTTGTGAAGCCAACTTCATTGGCCGGGAGATATATGCCGGCGGAGGTAGGCGACGCGGCAGACGAGACCTTGCGGCGGGTAATCGATCTCCACCAATCCTTCCGGTTCGCCGGCCGCGACGGAGCGGATCAGGCGATGCCCAAAACCGTCGCGACTTGGCTTCACCGGTGCGGGTCCGCCAGACTCCGTCCAGACAAATTCGATGTATTCGCCGTCCGTCCGCGGCTTGGCTGTCCAGCGGAAATCGATGGTGCCGCCCGGTTCCGAAAGTGCGCCATATTTCAGCGCATTGCTTGCCAGTTCGTGTACCGCGAGCGCCAGCGCGCCGCCGAACCGCTCCGAAAGACGGACATTGGGACCATCGAATGTCACGCGGGGCGGCGATGCAGAAAGAAACGGTTCGAGCACCGCGCCCACTACGGCATTTGCTTCGAGAACATCGAAGCCATGCTTCAAGACAAGATCGCTGGCCGTGCCGAGTGCCCGCAGCCGGCCGAGAAAGCGTTTTACATACGCATCCACCTCCGCATTTTGGCCAGGGCGGGGACCGGAGAATTTGGCAAGCGCTTCGATGATGGCCATCAGATTTTTCAGCCGGTGCCGCGCTTCTCCGAGCACCATTTCGCGCGCTTCTGCCTCGCGCGCACGCCGCTCCGCAACAATCATCAATTCGCGTTCGCTGCGCCATGCGGTACGCAGTAATTCTCGTACGAAGCCGGCGACCAGAAGCTGGAGAATTCCCGCCGCACAAAAAATAGTGAGTGTGGTGTTCTGGATCTGGAGATGCGCCACGTACCAAACGAGGAAGGCGCTTGCCGCCAGGATGGCCGCGCCAAATTCCCAGCCCGCGAAAAGGGTGACGAAGAGCGTCGCAGGAAAATAAAGGGACGCAGTACCCAGTATTCCGTGCGTTCGGGCCGCGGCCCAAATGATGGTGGTGATGGTAAAAGCAAAAACGGTAAGGCCGGTGCGTGCCAGAGGACTCGGACGTTCGAAATCATACGCGCCCGCGTTGCGCTGGCCGAGCAGCGCATTGAGAACCGCTATCCGTGTGCCACGCAAGGCAGTGCCGATATTCACTCTCGCCCCAATCCTGGAGACTGCCTAACGCTCATGGATGCATATGCCGCGCGCACGCGCAACGGGGTACTCGGCTTTGCGCCCGGGAACGGTTCGCAAACGGAGCAGGGCAGGCGTGGCTGCAAATGTGCCCGGATTCTTCTTGACCATGAACTGGTTTCATTTGAAACTAATTCCGCCGATGGATTGGCGGGAGAACAGAAATATGCAGGCGTTGTGGGACAATCCTATGGGTACGGATGGGTTCGAATTCGTCGAATATACCGCGCCCGATACCAGCGAATTGCACGCATTATTCGAACGCATGGGATTTCGCGCCGTCGCGCGACATCGTTCCAAGGCGGTTACGCTCTATCGACAGGGCGGCATCAATTTTATCGTCAATGCCGAGCCGGACAGCCATGGCAGCCGCTTTGCCAAGGCCCACGGACCGTCGGCCTGCGCCATGGGTTTTCGCGTCAAAGACGCCGCCAAAGCCTATGCGCGCGCGCTTGAAGCCGGTGCTACGCCTTTCCCGAATCACGTCGGCCCGATGGAGCTCAATATTCCGGCGATCGAGGGAATAGGCGGCAGCGTGATCTATCTGGTGGACCGGTATGGCGACCATTCGATCTATGATGTCGATTTCGTGCCGACCGATCCGTCCAAGGGATGGGAGCATGAAGGTGCCGGTCTGATGCAGGTCGATCATGTCACCCATAACGTATTCCGCGGCAATCTCGACAAATGGGCGCAGTTTTACGAAAAGTTTTTCAATTTCCGCGAAATCCGCTATTTCGACATTGAGGGAAAGCTCACCGGCCTGCGTTCGCGCGCAATGACGAGCCCGTGCGGGATGATCCGCATTCCGATCAATGAATCCTCCGACGACAAATCGCAGATCGAGGAATATCTGCACCTCTATCAAGGGGAAGGCATTCAGCACATCGCGCTCTCGACGGAAGACATATACGGTTCGGTCGAGACATTGCGCGCGCGCCATGTCGACTTCCAGGATACGCCTGATACCTACTACGAGCGTGTCGACAATCGCGTGAAAGGGCATGGCGAAGATGTTGACCGGCTGAAGCGCGAAAAGATCCTGATGGACGGCGCGCCCACGGAAGACCAGGGTTTGCTGCTGCAGATTTTCACGCAGAACGCGATCGGCCCGATCTTCTTCGAGATCATTCAGCGCAAGGGCAACGAAGGTTTCGGCGAAGGTAATTTTCAGGCGCTGTTCGAATCCATCGAGGCGGACCAGATTCGCAGGGGAGTCCTCAGTTCATGAGCGCGAAAGACTGGATCGAATTCCCGCGCACCGAGGGGCTTACTTCCCATCAGGCGCATGCCGATCTGCCGGATGGGACCTATGAACGCGAACTCGGCCGTGACGGATTCTTCGGGCCCGCGGTGCACTTCTATCATCGTCATCCGCCGACGGGCTGGACATCGGTAAAAGGCGATCTGCGGCCTCGCGCTTTCGATGCGGGCGCGGCGGCTACCGGCGCGATCGGCCCGTTCCGCTCGGCGCTGCTGCTCGCGAGCGAGCGATGCTTCGTGATGATCTGCACCTGTCCGGTGCCCACCAATATTCTGCGAAACTCCGACGGCGATCTCCTGCTGTTCATCCATGAAGGCGCAGGCGACCTCTATTGCGATTTCGGTCATATGACCTATCGCGATGGTGATTACCTGTTGATTCCGCGCGGCACGATGTGGCGCCTGGAGCCCAGCCTGCAGAGCACGGTGCTGATGATCGAGGCGCGGGACAGCGCATTCAAGCTTCCGGACCGCGGACTTCTGGGGCCGCACGCGGTGTTCGATCCCGCCATACTGGAAACGCCGAAAATCGACGAAGCCTTCAAGTCGCAGCCGGAAGGCGAATACGGCGTCTATGTGAAGCGCCGCAATACCGTGACGACGATTATCTACCCCTTCAATCCCCTCGACGCCGTCGGCTGGAAAGGAAATCTCGCACCGGTGAAATTGAACTGGCGCGATATCCGCCCGGTGATGAGCCATCGCTATCACCTGCCGCCATCGGTGCATTCGACCTTTGTCGCCGACCGTTTCGTGGTTTGTACATTCGTGCCGCGGCCGATCGAGACCGATCCGGGCGCGCTCAAAGTACCGTTCTATCATTCGAACGAGGAGTTTGACGAAGCGATTTTCTATCATCGGGGCGAGTTTTTCAGCCGCGATAATATCCATCCCGGAATGATGACCATGCATCCGTCCGGCATCACACATGGTCCGCATCCCAAAGCGTTCGCGGCAGGCAAGACCGCAACGCGGAAGGAAACGGATGAAGTGGCGGTGATGATTGATTCGCGCGATCCTTTCGAGCTCGGAAAAGCCGCGGAAGCGCATGAAGATCATGCCTATGCGGAGAGCTGGATGGACCGGTCTGCCCAGCAAAGCGGCGAGGCGGCGGAGTAGATATGAAACTGGCTTCGCTTCGCCAAGGCCGGGACGGCGCGCTTGTTGTTGTCAGCCGCGATCTTTCACGTTGCGTGCCGGTGCCGCATATCGCGCCGACTTTGCAGCACGTGATGGACGATTGGCACGGAACGGCGCCGCGCCTTATGCGCGTTTATGAGTTGCTGAACGGGAACGAAGCCGAGGGAGCCAAACCCTTTGTCGCGGCTGAATGTTCCGCGCCTTTGCCGCGTGCCTATCAATGGGCGGATGGGTCCGCCTATGTAACCCATGTCGAGTTGGTGCGCCGCGCGCGCGGCGTGGAGATGCCGCCTTCTTTCTGGACGGATCCGCTGATGTATCAGGGCGGCTCGGACGGTTTCATCGGGCCTTGCGATCCGATTCTGGCCGCGGATGAGAGCTGGGGCATCGATTTCGAAGGCGAAATCGCAGCCATCACCGATGACGTGCCGATGGGTGTAGCGCCAGATGGTGCAGAAAATCATATCAAGTTACTTATGCTGGTGAACGATGTCAGCCTGCGCAATCTCATTCCGGCAGAGCTGGCGAAAGGCTTCGGCTTCTTCCATTCAAAACCGGCTACGGCCTTTTCACCGGTTGCCGTTACCCCCGATGAGCTTGGCGAGGCCTGGCAGGGCGCGAAAGTACATCTGCCGCTGTCCGTATATCTGAACGGACAGCTATTTGGTGCGCCGAATGCCGGCGAGGACATGACGTTCTCCTTCGCGCAGCTGATCGCCCATGCAGCGAAAACGCGATTCCTCGGCGCCGGATCGATTATCGGTTCCGGCACGGTATCCAATCGCGACGAAACGCGCGGCTCCTGCTGCATCGCCGAGCGGCGCACACGGGAAACCATCCAGAAGGGAAAGGCCGAAACACCTTTCCTGCAATTCGGCGATCATGTGCGGATCGAAATGCTCGATCCGCGTGGACAGTCGATCTTCGGAGCCATCGATCATGACGTCGCACAGTACCGGAGCTGAATTCGTCCTTTACGGATATTTCCGCTCTTCGGCGGCGTT